>JAUVYG010000121.1 GCA_030603185.1 Actinomycetota bacterium
TGGGTGCACGAGAAGGCCGATCTAGAGTTCGACGACAATGGCGAACTACTGGGAGGCATTGGCACCGTCCAGGACATCACTGAGCGCAAAAAAGATGAGCATGCGCTTAGAGAAGCGGCGGAGAAATACAAAGTGTTTGTCCAGGAGAGCATTGCTTTAGCATGGAGTTTTGAGTATCGACCTCCCATGCCGCTTGATCTGACGTTGGATGAGCAAATCGAGTGGACGCTTTACAAAACCCACCTTGTTGAATGCAACGAATCCTTTGCCCATGCCTATGGTTTTTCCTCCTCGAATGAAGCCCTCGGTGTCACCGTTAGGGGCATTTTCGGCGACGATGAGGAGCTGGCGGTCAAGCAGGCGAGGGATTGGATTGAGGCGGGCCATGAGTACCACGTCTTTGAGACCTTTCAGCAGACGCGCACAGGCGAGTACAAATGGTACCTAAATACCGCCTCCAGCGTTATTGAGGACAACTGCCTGACAAAGGGCTGGGGCACAGCATTGGATGTTACCGAGATCAAGAAATCTCAGGAAGCTCTCAGAAAAAGAGACCGCGACATCAGGAAGGCCTACTCCGATGTCTTTAGCGCGGTCACCGACGGAAAACTCGTTATGCTCACTCAGGATGAAATACTTGAGGCCCTCGGCAAACCTGTGGCCGACGAGTACTCTGTCCCTTCCGCTGAAAAGCTTGCCGAGTCCAGGCAGTACCTGCGGGAGATTCTCGCAGAGAATCTCCCGACCGGTGCGGACGTTGGCGACCTGATCCTAGCCTCAGGAGAGACGGTCACAAACGGAGTCAAACACGCTGGGTCATGCGATGTTCAGGTCTTCATGCTGGATGGCTCGATCCAGATCAAGGTCTCCGACGAAGGTTCAGGTATCGACTTCAGTGACTTGCCCAAGGCTGCTTTTATGGCTGGCTTCTCGACCAAGAAGTCTCTTGGCATGGGCTTCACCGTGATCCTGGAGGTCTGCGACCGAGTACTGCTTTCAACCGGCAAGGAGGGCACAACAGTGGTTCTTGAGGCTGGAGGCGAGAAGGAAGAGGAGAGCCTCGATGACATACTTGCGAGAACTCACGTCGGTTAGATTCGGTTGAGCTTTAGTCGCTTCAAATAGGGCAATCAACCTGCCACGGAATCACAAAAGAGTTTCTGAGTCAGGCGAAGGAGCTGTCCCCCTCCGATGGTGCTCCGCCTCATAGCACCTGATAGCGGGCAAGACTAAGAGGGGATAGCCTCGTGGTTGATGGCGCCCTCTATCAGATGGCGCGCCTTTACGGCCAGTGACAGGGTTTCCCGCCCATCCGAGCTATTAACATCTAACCCTGACAGCTCCTTGATGCGCTCTAGCCGGTATCGGACGGTGTGTCTATGGGTGAACAACCTTTCAGCCGTTCGGTTGACGCTTTCGTTCATCTCAAAATAGGTCTCAAGCGTACCCAGTAAGTTCGTGCCCCGTACTTGATCATAGGCGATGACTGTATCAAGCGAATCCTTGTACAGGGCTTTTAGTTCATCCGGATTCGTCTGCATGAACCTTAAGAGTAGCCGGTAGGCCCCAACATCCTTAAAGGCTGTAACCCCTTGGGCACCTGGATCCAGTCGGCTGCTCAGTTCAGCGGCGACCACGGCCTCCCTAATAGATGATCCCAGTCGGGCCGGATCTTTATACACACCCCCGACTCCCATTCTGAAATCCGCTGAGTCTGACCGCCAAGCGATATCATGCCTGAGTCGTCCCGCAAAGCTTCGAACCCAGTCGAGTGCATCATCCCCGCCGGTACCAGCTGGAAGAGGTATCAGGGAATAGATAGTGTCTCCCTTAATGGTGGTCATCGAGCCCTCAGTGAGTTCGTTCAGCAGCCGCCGGACCGTCCGAACTACCTCAGTAGCTTTGTCGGGACTCAACTGAATCACTAGGGATATCCCGTCTTTCGCAAGATGAAACCCCAGCAGTCCGGCCCTGCGCAGCAGTTCGGACGGTTCCTTCCGTTCTTCCAATATGCTGTCAAGAAAATCCGCACCCAGTCGTATCTCGGTCTCTAGGAGCAGTCTTTGTCTGCTGATCTCGATCGCAGCAACTGTCGCCGTGTGTTCAAGGGCCCGCTCATCTAACACGCCGATCTGTCTGCGCTTGTGAACGGATACGACCCCGCCAAGGTACTCTGACCCCGCCACTATGGGTTGGTAGTGAAGGTGTTGGCCCCCAGACATATCAATACGAATCCGCTTCCGATCATTGTTGTCCGTCGCTGTTCCAGCGATGACATCACCGACGAGTTCCGAGAACTCATCGATAGATCCACTACTGGTAGCAAAAGCGAGTCCAAATTGATCAACGATAGCGACTGGACAGCTTTGCAGATAGGAAGAGACCTCGCAGATTCGCCTTAGATCCCCTCCTTCGAGTACGACCTGCAAGAGCCTCTCGTGAATCTCAGTCGACCTGCGTAATTCCAGCGCCAGTGAACCCTGGATTCGTTCAGTGATCTCTTGGATCAGATGGGTCCATCGCACTTCAGGCGGTATCTCAATGACGGGAAACTCATGTTGGTCCGCTATTTCGACTATCTCGGGATCGATATGATCGATATAGCGTCCCAATTTGATTATTAACGCTGCCGCTCGACTTTCGATGATGCTGGTGACGAACTGTAAGCGAGCCTTCTTGTCAGAAGGGGTGGCAAAGAAGGTGGTCAAGACTATCTCGCCACCGGAAAGCCATTCGCCTATGTCTGGCACCTCACCCACCGTGACTGAGCTTGCCACCCGGTCGAGACCGGAATCCCCACTGATGACTTGCCCTTCTCTAAGGCTTGCACAGTCCAGCAGGTCAGATATCGAAGTTCCCATAGCCTAAATATACATCTGTACATATATTGATAGCAAATTTCATACCTTTGTATAATGTATTGGCCCCCTCACCACTGTAGCTTTGACATTGCCATGTAGAAACAAGGAAAGGTGAGAGGGTTGAGAACAATGTTGACGAAGTTGCTGGGAAGGGGTGCGATCCTGACCGGGCTTCTGCTGGTAGCGCTTATGGCCAACGCCGGACTGGCGTTCGGCGCAGAGGAAGCTGTGGCTCCAGTCAGTGATTCGGGGGACACGGCTTGGATGATCGTGGCTACGGCTTTAGTGATGCTGATGACTCCGGGTCTAGCACTATTCTACGGAGGAATGGTCAGGGCAAAGAACGCTTTATCGACTCTGATGATGAGTTTCGCTGTTCTTTGCGTTATCACAGTACAGTGGGTGGTCCTGGGATACTCACTAGCGTTCGGTACGGATGTTGCGGGGATAGTGGGAGGCCTAGACGCGGTTGGACTTGCGGGTCTAAGCGGTGCACCCGGCCCACTAGCTGACAATGTCCCTGGCTACCTGGTAGCAATGTTCCAGGGCATGTTCGCGATCATCACGGTGGCTCTTATCACAGGAGGTCTGGTCGGCCGGGTAAAGTTCTCGGCACTGCTGGTCTTCGGGGTTCTTTGGACGACCATCGTCTACGATCCGTTGGCTCACTGGGTGTGGGGCGGAGGATTCATCGGCGCAATGGGAGCCCTGGACTTCGCTGGGGGAACAGTCGTTCACATCAGTGCGGGTGTTGCCGCCCTTGTGGTTGCGATCGTTCTGGGCGCGCGAAAAGGGTACCGAAAAGGGCCGGTGTCTCCCCACAGTATTCCAATGACTGTGATCGGTGCAGCGCTTCTGTGGTTCGGTTGGTTTGGCTTTAACGCCGGCAGCGGTCTTGCTGCTGACGGTCTTGCATCAAGTGCGTTCCTGGTTACACAGATTGCAGCCGCTTCAGCTGCCATCACTTGGATGCTGCTGAGTTGGAACTCGCGTAAGCCCAGCGTTCTGGGGATAGCCACCGGAGCTATCGCCGGCTTGGTGGCCATAACGCCGGCAGCCGGGTTCGTGAATCCTATCGGCGCCCTTATCATCGGCGCGGTGGCCGGTCTGATCTGCTACTACGCAGTGATGATCAGGACCCGTTCGAGTGTGGATGATTCGTTGGATGTGTTCGCAATACATGGTGTAGCAGGAATCTGGGGAGCAGTAGCCACAGGAGTGTTCGCCGACCCATCCATCAACCCGGCTGGAACCGGCCTGCTATATGGAAACGCCGGGCAGGTACTGATCCAAATAGAGGCTGTCGCAGTCACTGTGGTCTTTGTTGCAGTCGCAACATTCGTGATTGCGAAGATCGTCGACGCGACCATCGGCCTCAGGGTCAGTGAGCAGGAGGAGCGGGTCGGATTGGATCTTAGTCAGCACGGTGAAATCGCATACGACAGTCGTTACGGAGGAGCAGCCTAATGAAAATGCTTACAGCAGTGGTTCGGCCCGAGAAGCTGGAAGACGTGGTAGCCGCTTTAAAAGACATTGAGGCCCCTGGCATGATGATCGACGATATCAGGGGACACGGTCGCCAGAAGGGGATCGAACTCGAGTGGAGAGTAGGTACCTACAGGATCGACCTGCTTCCCAAGGACAGGATCCAATTGGTGGTCGAGGATGATCATGTAGATCTGGTGGTTAAGACCATTGTGGATTCAGCGTCTACAGGGGAGGTAGGAGACGGAAAGATCTTCGTAACCCCGGTCGAGGACGTTATCCGGATCCGAAC
>JAUVYG010000004.1 GCA_030603185.1 Actinomycetota bacterium
GCTACCCTCGCCCACCAATACCTTCTGGCCCCTGTAGATCCAATTCAATTGGTTTCGGCGGTCCAAAGACTCAAAGACCTTCAGAGCGAGATCTACTCAGACGCACTACAGAACATCATCATCAGGATCGGAAGGCTCCCAAGCTTGCCAGCCTTGTATTCTGAGATAATCCGCGAGATCAATCATCCGTCCGGGACACTGGACAACGTTGGCAAGATCATCTCAAGGGACGTAGCTATGTCCGCCAAAATACTACAACTCTCCAACTCGCCCTTCTTCGGATTCACCACGCGGATCATGGACCTTTCGCACGCCGTGTTCGTGCTGGGAATGAACACTATCACCGGACTTGTTCTCACCAACGGAATATTTTCAGACACTAAAGTATCCGCAGCCTCAGGAGTGGACCCCGAGCGATTGATGGAGCACAGCACCGATGTGGCGCTGGTCGCACGTGCCATGGCGATGGCCGAGAATCTTCCTCGCGAGATGGTCGACATGGCTTACGTGGGTGGGTTCCTGCACGATATCGGTCATCTGATACTAGCCAGCAACCTGAGTGAAGACATGGCGACCGTGCATCGCATCGTCCAGGAGAAGCAAGTCTCGATTGAAGACGCTGAGTTCATGATGTTCGGAGCGACTCACGCTCAGGTCGGCGGTAGTCTTCTGGGCCTGTGGGGCTTCCCGAACGAGGTCATCGAAGCAGTACTGCGCCATCACCATCCAGAGGAATCATCAGACCAGAAGTTCTCACCTCTGACGGCTGTCCATGTGGCCGACGCCCTGGTCAAGAAGTACGAGAGCGGAATCCCGGATGCCGATCTCGCTATTGATCCAACATATCTGAACGGACTGGATATGCTGGAAAAGGTTGATGGATGGGTACATAAGTACCAGAATATCGATCACGACCAAAGGGATCCGCATCGCAGCGTATAGGGCTAATAGATAACCGGATATGTTGCACTTGTTGACTATAATCACTAATCTCAACAGGTAGTCACATCGCTCAGAGGTAGTATGAAGAACCTACAGATCAAAGGGTTACCGCTAATAATCGTATTCGCAGGACTTGCGGTTCTTGCGACATTTCTTGTAGTGATTCCCGCATCTACCGGTGTCCCCCTTGCCTCCACAAGCCTGTTCGGACAGAACGGTGCCCCCAATGACTACACCGAGGCAGGTAGCTTCAACTGTACAGCCTTCGAGATACTTCCAACGGATCTAGATGTCACAAGCCAAGGGCTCACCGTGGTACTCGACTCAGCCACCGGCAGCATCATTACCTTAGACAAAGACATGGAGCTCATCGAGACCGCCAGCCTGCATTGGGACAACTTCCCTGACCTCTCTACCGTAGACATCTCAGCACTGACCATTGATGACCGTGGAATCCTGGTCGCTGCCGATAACGACGGAAAAAGATTGATCAAGTTGCGTCGAGCCCTCGACGGTAGCCGAGGATGGATACCGGACGGCTTTGTCCCACTAAACACTTCAGCCGAGATCCTGGATGTTGTTACCTTGAACTCGGATGTGGTTCTAGTTGCAACCTCAAGTGGGGTCATTCCGCTAATCGATGACGTTCAGGTCGCAACCTGGGACATTGTAACCACCTCACTCGCAGCTGATCAGTCCGCCGGAATCGTCTACGCCGCAGCGTTCTCTGACGAGATATACGGTGCCGGTATACAGAAGTACTCACTTGAAGGCCATCTCATCGACGAATGGTACGTTGGAACAGACATAGGCCCATTCGGGGTCGACGTAGGCCCTACTGGTCACGTCTTCTGGTCCCGAGGGTGGAAGGCCGATCGCTCGATCGCGAGGACGAACAATCAAGGTGACCAGGAATTCTTCATCGCCACCGAGGCGCCGTTGGACCGCAGCATATATGACCTTGGTAGAGTTGCGGTGGGTAGCGACGGTAGTGTCTCGGTGATTCAAGGTAACGATCAGGAGTGCATCGCACGATTCGCCGCTAGCTAGACCTCGGCCTCTTGTGCCGTCTTGCCTGCCTTGCGCGCGTTGATGTATGCGAGTCTCCACATCGGGACAAAATCCAGCATTCCGATCCGCTGCAAATACTGTGAATCGATATCAGGGTCTGCCTCCACCGAATCATCGATCTCGGCAAACGCATTGCTGGCATGCACGGCCGTCAATGGTGTGAACTCCTTATCTCTGGATTGAGCCGGACTGTGGTGTCGCATGACAGCTTCAGCTACATCATTGGGTAGACCCCATAGGCTGAGCAGATAACCACCGACATGGGCGTGATCGGCCCCAAGAATGTTTTGTTCAGCCTCAGGCAGCAGTATTCCCTCTTCGCGAACTGCGTCGAGCACCTCTTGGTATTTTCCAGGAAGATTAGCGGCAAGGATGACCTTTCCGATGTCATGCAGGAATCCCGCCAGAAATGCCATGTCGGTGCGCTCTCGCTCGAGGCCTCTGGACTCAGAAAGATCATGAGCCAGCGAGGCGACCAATGTGCTGTGTTCGACAAGGTCGTTCATGCTTACACCACCACTGTGTGTCTCACTCGCCTGGGCAAATATGCCTGCGCTAAGAACAAGACTGCTGATAGTGTTGATACCAAGGACAGCAACCGCATGTCCGGGGTCGACTATCCGATGCGAGAATCCAAAAAATGCTGAGTTGGCAAGTTGTAGAACCTTTGTTGTCATTGCCATGTCCCTTGAGATGATCCCGCCGACTTTCTCAAGTGTGCTTGAAGGCGAACGAAGTTCGGCCATTATCTCGGCATATAGGGTTGGAAGACTGGGAATTCGATCGAGGCTACCGACCAGGGCCTGAAGCGGCCTGGACTGAAGCTCCTCTTGGAACTCGGAAAGTCCCTCGATCGTCGCTATCAGCTCCTCGGGCTGGCAAGGTGCTGAGAGGTACTGGTGAGCGATGCGCGCTTGAACAAAGATGGACTGAGGATGAACGATCTGATCAACGATCAGGCGTAGAGCCGACGGATGCTGAACCGAGGCCGTCTTGAGCAGTTCTTCGCCACTACTGCCGTTAAGTGTGGCCGAGGCTACAATGACGTCATAAGCGTTATCAGCAAGAAGACTGTAAGCCTCCGCTGAAGATGAGCTGTAAGTGAAATTCCAGTCGATCACACGGCCCTGGAGCACCTCGGCCATACTTTCAAGTGCAGTCTTGTGGTCATCAACATAGAGTATCTGCTTCAACCCTGGCTCACCTCCTCGTACCCCCCGGACCTCCGCCATATTGAAAGTATCGGCCTAAATTCCAGGTAGCCCACAGAAAAAGCTATTCAAACGCTCGACTATAAGGCGCCCGGACTTGATTTTTCCTCGCGAGAGGCAGCCTTCACGAAGATGCTGTGCCATATCGGTAGACTGTCAGCAAGTCCGATGAACTGAAGATACTGAGAGTCCACATCGACATCGCCATGTGGATTTGGCCCAGCCTCAACGAGGGCGTTGGCAACATGAACGGCCGTCAACTCGTTGAACTCTTTTGTCCTGGTCAGTGCCGGCCAATGATGTCTGAGGACCGCCTCTACGACGCCCTCCGGAAGACCCCACAGTGCTAGCAGGTAGCCACCTACCTGAGCATGGTTGGAGCCAAGAATCTCAGACTCTGCCTGCACCATCACTACGCCTTCTTCGTCGGACATACGAGCCACCTCGGCGTACTTATCGCTCACCTCACTGGCAAGGACGAGTTTACCTACGTCATGAAGGAACCCAGCGAGAAACGCACGGTCAGCCAACTCTTTCCCGACGCCCTCGTGCTCTGCAATGGTTCTTGCCACATACGCGACCTTGGCGCTGTGATCCATTAGATCTTCAATGTCGAGAGGGCTGTTGGGCGGAAGTTTCGGCTGATCAAAGATCCCACTGCTCAGGACCAGGCTCGTCATCGTGTTAATACCAAGTAGAGAGGTCGCATGGCCCGGATCCACTATCCGCTGGGTGAACCCGAAGAAGGCTGAGTTGGCCATCCTAAGCACCTTTGTGGTCATCGCGATGTCTTTCGAGATGATCTCGCCCACATGCTGCAAGGTTCCGGATGGCGACCTGAGTTCAGCCATAATCTCGGTGTAAAGCGCTGGTACGCTCGGTAGATTCTCGATTCGCCCAACAATCTCCATCAAAGGTCGAGACATCAGCTCTTCCTGCATTTCAGAGATCCTCTTGATCGACTGGACCAGCTCTTCGGGGTCACACGGCTTGGGAAGATACTGGTGCGCCGTCTTGTCTTGTTCGAAGACGCCGTCTTTTAGCAACTGGGCAGCGATGCCCAGACGTATCGCAGCGGGATGCTTTTCCCCGACCGAAGACAGAAAATCGGCGCCTTTGACCGCGCCGATATCGGAGTCGGCGATCACCACATCGAACTCAGAATCACTCTCGAGCACGTCTGTGGCCGCCTCTACATTGTCCACGAATACCCATTCCCAGTCGTAGACGCGACCGGCTAGACTTTCAGCCAGTGAGTCGAGAACTTGAGTATCGTCGTCGACGAATAGAATTCGTTTCATTTAGTCACAGTCCAAGTTATTGCCATTAGAGTGATATTCGACCCCTTACCTATGTTTTATTAGCATTAGGGCAATCAAATATTCATAGATTCTTCCAACCAAGAGGTGAACATGTCCGAAAGTTTCCGAATCGCACAGATTTCTGATCTACATTTTGGGGATGGTCGGTTCGATGAGCAACTGCTAGAGCACCTTATTGATGAGGTCAACGTGTACCAACCTCACCTCCTGATCGTCCCTGGTGATCTAACCACTGCCGGATACCGGAATGAATACGAAGCCGCCAAAACTGCACTGGACCGCATCGAGTCTGATCACCGGATTATCCTTGCGGGCAACCATGACTGTCGGAATGTGGGAAACCTTTTCTTCAACGACCTATTCGGCGAGCGTTTCCACGAGCTTGAGCTAGATACCCCCTACCCCGGGACCGAACGGATCAAAGTAGTCGCTCTTGACTCAAACAAGCCTGACCTCAACGACGGCGAGATCGGTCGCAGGAACTACAGTTTCATACGGGAGGGCTTCGCTGGTCATGATGAAGACTTCAAGATATTCGTTATTCATCATCATCTTGTTGGAGTCCCCGGGACCGGACGTGAGCGCAATATTGTATGGGACGCTGGCGATGTCCTGGAAGAGTTGACCCGCGCAAGCGTCCACATGACCCTCAATGGCCACAAGCACGTCCCGTATGTTTGGGAGGTCAACGGCATGCATCTGATCACGTCCGGGACGGCTACCACCAGGCGCACCAGAGGCTACTGCGAGCCGGCTTACAATCTGATCGATATCAACGACGAGATGTTCCAGGTGTCTGTGCGGACCCCTGGTGTTCTCGAGCCCACTGTCACCGTAGTACCAAGAAGAAGAAAAACCAAAGCGTTCTCCCCCCCGGAGGTCACCTAGAGCAGCTAAGGGTCCACTGGCAGCCGAGCCCGCAGGACTCATCTGGCTTGATAGTCGAACCACTGGGCCATGGGCCTACACCTAACTGGTCAACGGCGTAGGAATCCCAACTCTGACAATCGACCGGTGACTGACAGAACCCGTTGGCAGCGCATTGGGCGCCAACGCTCACATTGGCCGCGAACTGTCCGCCTTCGCATCCGCAAGTTGACGCCACTACATCTTCTGTAGTCTCAACGTCGTTGGTCACGACCGGATCCTGCGATGAGGCCTCTGTGGTCGATGTGCTGCTGTCCGGAGCATCGTTCCTCGCATCGTCAGTACTACTCTGCCCCGTGCTCTGGGTTGACGAAGTTGTGCTGGACTGCGAGCCAATAAGAGAGTTAGCGGCGAGCCCACCGGCCACCAAGATTACGACGGCAAGTGCTGCAATACTGATTTTTTTCATGTATTTAGGGTATTCCTATTCTCATGATAGTTACAACGTTCTAGCCTATTAATGGCCCGGTCCTACAATCACAACAGTCAGGACACCTGATGAGCTCGATTTCAAGCAACGCCAAGTTGATCATGGACCAACTGAAACAGCTAAAAATGGAACAGCCCAATGAACCCGTGACCGGCATCGATCTTCTCAACATGACCGGGCTGACCTCGACCGAGGTTAATCTTGCGGTTACAGACCTGCTCGTGGAGCGCATGGTCACAGTAGAGGTATCAGGAAGACAAGGGGAGTTCGATTTCTCTACCATCAAACCAGTAGAGATCTAGTGCGCCCGGCACGATTCGAACGTGCGACCTCTTGATTCGTAGTCAAGCGCTCTATCCAGCTGAGCTACGGGCGCGAAACCAAGGACTGTAAAGTCACCAGGCCGACCTACGATAGCAAAACGGTCCGCCTATCCACAAGAGGCTTACGGTATCGTATGCATGTATTCCTCAATATCTGGAGGGCAGATAGATCGGCGACCTGACTTTTGTGAACTCGATGGGCCCACTCGCGACGCTAGCGGTCGGTATCGTCCTGGGTGTTTTAGTGGAGCGAGTAGTATTCCCAGTGATCCTTAGCCTCACCCGCAAGACACAGTGGGCTGGCGACGATGTCATCGTTCACTCCTTCCGCGGGGTAACGACGGTAATATTCGCAGCAGTGGCACTATACATCGGCTCGCTTACCGTCGATCTCACTGACTCAGCGGCCTTCTGGGTCGCACGAGGAGTCATAGCCGTGGTCATACTCATGTTGACCATTGCAAGCTCTCGTATCGCAGCTGGATTCGTCGGCTTGTACTCAGGACGCATCAAGGGTGAACTGCCCCAAAGCTCGATTTTCACCCATCTGACCCAAGCATTCGTGTTCATCATCGGGGTCTTGATGATCCTTCAGTCCCTGGGAATATCCATCACTCCCCTACTGACGGCTCTTGGTGTCGGCGGTCTCGCCGTCGCATTGGCACTACAAGATACCCTCTCCAACCTTTTCGCAGGGCTCCAGATAATTCTTGGGAAGCAGCTCAGAATTGGTGATTACGTTCTACTCGAGACCGGCCAAGAGGGCTACGTCGAGGACATTCACTGGCGCAACACGACGATCCGCCAGTGGTCCAACAACATGATCATCGTCCCAAATGCAACACTGGCCAACTCGATCACCACTAATTTCAACCAACCCGCGCATGAGATGAGCCTGCTGATCCATTGTGGGGTCTCGTACGACACTGACCTCGAAGTCGCCGAGCGAATCGCTAAGGAAGTCGCACGAGAAGCCATGGATGTTCTTCCGCAGGGCGTGTCCGACTACGAGCCTGCCGTCCGATTCCATGAGTTCGGCGACTCCAGCATCAACTTCAAAGTGGTTCTTCGCACCAAGAACAGAGATGATCAGTTCCTCCTTAAGCATGAATACATCAAGCGCCTTCACCGAGCATTCGACAAAGAGGGTATCGAGATACCGTTCCCAATAAGGACCGTATACATGGCTGACAATGAGGACCCAGAGGCCGTATACGAAGAGGGCTCCAGGTCTGAAAAGTCTACCGCTCCAAGCGGGAAACGCGCTGTGGGAGCTGGTCCAGAGGGCGGCGACGGAGAGTAAAAGAAAGGCCCGGACGATGGAGCCTTGGGGAGACAGGGTACTCCATCGATGGGCCTGAGGGGTCAGTATTCTTTTGGTAGCCGTAGGCAGTGGCGGTGGGGCAGCCTGCCAGCTGCCCCACCGCACCGTCCTCTCTACGGCCGGAAGGACTACTTAATAGCCCTTCCTTACATCCAAGACCGGCCGGAAAAGGCCCGCTCCGCTGTCGCTTTCCCATCGCTATCAAGCTCGGCGGTCTTGGTGTCTTTTCCATCCCCGTCCAGGCCATATGCCTCATGGCAGGCCACGCAGGTTTTCGCGGACGTATCGGTCGCGATCCACTTGGTGTGAGTATTGACATCAGTGTCGTGGGCAGAGTGGCAAGTAGCACAGTAGATCTTCTCGCCCATCCGCTCACCACCCTCATCGATGACGGCCTTATCGTGGAAATGGCCCTCTATGTGCTGCTCTCCGGTCTTTTCTGACGAATGGCATTTCAGGCAGGTGTCCACACTTGGGGGCATGATGGCCTTGATCGGCGTCTCATAATCGTCCGTCAGGTAATTCACAAGGGCTCCGCCTGCTCGCGTCATTGAGGCCAGTGCCCCGCCGACCCCAGGCTCTCTATGGCACCCGATACACTTCACGTCGCCACCTTTGCGATGCTCTGAGGCTAGATCGGCCTTGGTGGTAGTGAAGCGCTCATATATCTCATCGTGAACGTGGCATGAGTTACAAAATCCGTTGTTGCTCTCAAGGGTGTAGCTTGCGCCCACTCCAAGAGCGGCTACACCTACTAGGCCACCGACAACGACGATCATCGTTCTTGCTAAGCTGATCTTCGGAAACTTCAAATCAATTCCTCCGCTAGTACAAGTTGTTCGTCGTTGAACAATCTGACCAATCTCGAAGAAGATTTCTCACGTATGAGCTTAGAAGCCTCTAATGTGAGTAAGGTCTAATATTCACGGGCCTCTGACTTGCCCCTTATCATCTCTAGGCTTAGGCTGGTCATTATGTCTAACGATCAACCTCCCAAGAAACGAATACACAGAAAAAGACGTCCAGCTCAAAAGTCCGAGCAGAAGTCTACACCTCTAATCCTCTACCTGGCACTGGCCGGCGGAATAGGTGTTGTCGTGACTGTTGGAGTCCTGATTGCAGTCCTATCCAGCCAAGAGACTGACGTACCCCTGGCAGGTGCTCCGCAGCCGATCCCTCAGACGCAACCCGTTCAACCTGACCCGGCGACTCCAGACGCGCTCGCCCCAGAGACGACCTCAGATGTTGCGATCGGCACACCGGTTTCTCCCCCCGCCGAGACTCACAGTGATTCACCTGGCGGAAGTGCCGAACTTGCGCCGGACTTCACCCGGACTCTTGAGATCGACCAAGAAGAGATCATTGTCCGACTTAGCAAACCTGATGCCGGCCTTGAGTTCGGACCCGGACCGCCGGTGGATGGCAAGACAACGATACTAGGGATATCAGACGAGAAAGCAGCAAGAGCAAACCTGATCGGTGAACCAAGGAACCTCTACAGCGTCACGGTCACAAAGGCCTTCACAGGCTCGGGTCTAGCTGCAACCAATGTTGACACGACACTGTTCAAAGCCCTGTTCGAAGCGGCAGCATCTGATTGGGACGAGGGTTACGAGACCTTCCGGGGTAACCTTGCCGAGGCGAACTCAAAGGGTGGTGCCATCTTCTTCAATGATGGCAAGGCCTACATCATCCGCTGGGTATCTCCGCTGCTGATGGTAGGCATCTACGAGGAGGAAGAGGGGCGCAAAGTCGCGCAGGCCTCTGGCCTCAATGGCGGAGAGTGAGGGATTCGAACCCTCGAAAGGGCTAAAAACCCTTTACTCGCTTAGCAGGCGAGCGCCTTCAGCCACTCGGCCAACTCTCCAAGCGCGGTGTTCATTCTACATGAATGACCGATTATGACGGCGGAGGGGGAGGGATTCGAACCCCCGGAACCGGTTCCCCGGCTCAACGGTTTTCAAGACCGCCGCATTCAACCACTCTGCCACCCCTCCGTTTAGGAAAAGACAGCCATAATCAGCTCTTTGCCGCACGCTAGATTATCACAGGACTTTAGCCATGTTCCAACAATCAAATAGTACTAAAGCAAACATTGAGGATTGACGATAACTCATATAGGATTGCCTTATACACAAGATGTGAGGTAACGAAGGTTCGCAAAGGAGTTGCGAACGACTGGGAATGGGGTCAAGGATGATGACAACTCCCGGAACTGGAAATGTTGCGAACGGATCAGCCGTCAACGTTCCGGTCCACGCAGTACAATCGAAGAGCGTTCCTCAGGCATCAAGAGCGATGCCGGGTTCTAAGACTGCCGCCGTTTATTCTACTCCTACCGACTCACCAAGAATCCCCCTCGAGCGCTTTGACGTGTCCGCTGAGCTTGAGATCGGCGGTGCTTCAGTGTCTCTAAACGCTAGCGCGACGGTCTCACAAAGAGGCCCAGCCTTCGAGGTCGATCTTTCCATGATGTATTTTGAGGTCGTAATGGTCAGCTCCAACGGTATCGCTCGCCAGCTCGACCTCGCAGGAGATCACCTCGTGAGCCTAAGTGGTGGTGAGATGGCCCTTATCTTCTCACCCGGTAGTCGCTCATCTGGAAGCAGTTACCTCGGTGCCATACGCCAGATAACCACAGAACTCGCTAGTCAACTGGTCAGGCCTCGCACTCCGACTCCTGTTGCGCGGTCCGACAACGCAGCAGCACGTCAGGCAAAGATGGTTGCAGCACGCCAGCAGGCTATTGATAAAGCGGCTACTGCTCAAGCCCAGGCGGCACAAGCCACTCAGCCCACCAAGAAATCGGTCGAGGCTCCGGTAATCGTGAAGACCAAGAGGGTCCAGGCTCAGCCGGTCTCTTCCAAACAGTTGGTCATGACCGTGGCATCGCTCGCATCACTGATCAAATCCAACGACGTGAATCACTCTGGTAAGTCGGTTTCCCAGAAGTACTCTCAACCAGTGAAGAACATGGCCGACAGCAACATAGTCGCTCGCACCAAGGATCACACTGATGGTAGCGGGCAGAACGTTATGAAGGTTCTAATCGACGACCATGACGTCAAAGGTAAGGTCTCGATCGTTCACAGCATACTCACTGACGATCAAGGCGATAGCCGGGGAACCCTGTTCGACCAGGCTCTCTAGCCTTCTAGAAGTCATCCAGTTCTGATTCATCCAATGGAAACTCTGCAGCCGCGGCTGAAACATTTGCAGCCTTCTTTTTTGGCCTTGGAGCCTTAGGCGCTTCTTTAGGCTTCGCGGAAGTGATCTGCTTGGGTGCCACAGTGGATTTATTCATCCTCGTACCTGCTGTAGCGACTGCTCGCCGGCTGGCCGGGGTGTTCTCTTCTGCCCTAATGCCCACCACGGCGGCGATTTCTTCCACAATCGCATGCAAGCTCTCTGCCTGAGTGGACAGCTCTTCAGCAGCTGTAGCACCCTGCTCTGAGGCGGCAGCAGTCGTTTGCGTCACGTCGTCCATCTTAGTGACGGCCGATGCGACCTCGTTGACGCCCTGAGCCTGCTCCTGTGACGCAGCGGTGATCTCGGAGATAAGGTCAGCTACCTTAGTCACCTTGTCTACGATCTCTTCCAGGGCAGTGACAGCACTGGCTGTGATATTCGCGCCCTCATTGGCCTTGGACACATTGCTCTCGATGAGCCCTGTACTGTCCTTAGTCGCTTCCGCTGCCCTCTGAGCGAGGTTGCGCACCTCGTCGGCCACGACCGCGAAGCCCTTGCCGTGCTCCCCTGCTCGTGCGGCCTCAACGGCGGCATTAAGCGCAAGTAGGTTGGTCTGGAAGGCGATTTCTTCGATGACCTTAATGATCTTGGATACCTCGCCGGCAGACTCACGGATAGCGCTCATAGCAGAGTTGAGCTGCTCCATATAACCCTGGCCCGTACCAGCCGAGTTCTTCGCTTCTTGTGAAAGAGAGTTAGCCTGAGCAGCGTTATCAGCGTTCTGCTGTGTCATGGAAGAGACTTCCTCGAGCGCTGAGGAGGTCTCTTGTAGGGCGGCAGCCTGGCTGATAGCACCCGTCGCCACCAACTCACTACTGGCTGCGACTTGTCCGGATGCCTCTGCGACCTGATCACTTCCAGTCACCATCGATGCAACTGACCTATTGAGTGCAGTTCTGAGTCCTTTAACGGCAAGCTGACCGACGACCAGTGCGATGGCCAAAGACACAGCTCCCAAAAGCAACGTGTTGCCAAGGTCCAGATGAACGTGGTTCTCGGAAAGATAGAACATGATCGCTACGGGTACTAGGGCTACTGCCCCAAAACTGATCAACATGCGACGATTCAACTTCATTCTCGCGGGGTTCCTTTCACTGAGACCTGCTTAAACGAGGAATAGGAACACCTATAGCGTCCTCGATATTTTTTCTTGTTCGAATTTTATTTCGACCTGGACGAGGGATACCTTAACCTTGAGCAGCGATTATTGTGGAATTCCCCATATATTCGACCAATGCGGGCGGAATCGAGACAGAGCCGTCCTGGCGCTGATAATTCTCGAGGACGGCGGCGACCGTCCGGCCTATGGCGAGACCAGAGCCGTTGAGGGTGTGGGGGTATCTGGTCTTGCCGTCCCCACCCTTGAACCTGACGTTGCTGCGACGTGCCTGGAAATCACTGAAATTACTACAAGACGAGATCTCTACGTAGCCACCCATGCCCGGCATCCAGACCTCGAGGTCGTAGCATTTTGCGGCGGCGAAGCTCAAGTCCGCGGTACATAGCTCTACCACTCGGTAGGCCAGACCGAGACCCTGCAGCACCGCTTCGGCCTGCGCAGTCAGCTCCTCGTGAGCAGTCGGCGAATTGTCCGGCTCAACGAATCGGACCATCTCCACCTTGTTGAACTGATGTTGGCGGATAAGACCTCGAGTCTCTCTTCCGTATGAACCGGCTTCTCGGCGAAAGCAGGGAGAGTATGCCACGTATTTTATTGGCATATCCCCCGCCGGGATTATCTCGTTCCTATGCAGATTGGTCACCGGCACTTCTGCCGTCGGTATGAGGAACAGGTCATCGGTCACCGCGTACATGTCCTCACGCAGCTTCGGAAGCTGACCGGTAGCAAACAGGCTGTCCTCGTTGACCAGGATCGGAGGGAACACCTCTTTGTAGCCGTGTTCTCCGGTGTGCATGTCGAGCATGTAATTCATCAGGGCTCGCTCAAGGCGAGCGCCGGCGCCGACCGTGACGGTAAACCGGGCGCCTGTAACCTTTGCCCCTCGCTCGAAATCTAAAATGCCTAGATCGGTCCCGATGTCCCAGTGCCCCTTGGGCTCGAACTCAAAGTCGGGCTGCTTGCCCCAGGTCCTGATCTCGACGTTGTCCTCTTCGGACTCGCCGACAGGTACGCCATCAGCTGGGATATTCGGAATCTCTGCTATCTTCTCGGCAAGCTCTTCCTCGTGTTCCTTGAGTAGCCCATCTAGGTGCTTAAGGTGCTCACCCACCTCTTTGCTTTCCGCAACCAGCTCACCGATGTCCTTGCCCTCCTTTTGGGCGATGGGGACTTCTTTGGCGAGCCGGTTCTTTTCTGCCCTAAGATCCTCGACCTTCTTGATGAGGGCGCGCCTGCCGTCATCGATATCAAGGATGTGACTCAGATCGAACTCAAGATTGCGATCCTTCAATGCCCTTTTGACCTTCTCGGGGTCCTCTCGAACAATCTTGATATCGAGCATCTAGACAACATCCTTCCATCTCGGGTATGACCCGAGGACTTTTACTACGGGCAGGAATTCGTCGAGGAGCCTGAACACCTCGGCTACGTTTTTATCTGTTTTGTGACCCTCTAGATCTATCAGGAAGCAGTACTCTCCCAGTTTGGTTTTTGTGGGTCTGGATTCAAGCTTTGTTAGGTTGATCCCCTGGGCTGCGAATATCTTGAGTATTTCAAGCAAGCTACCGGGCCTATCCCCATGGATGAAGCATACGATCGAGGTCTTGTCCTCTCCTGTGGGCTTGACGTCACCCTTACCCAGCACGATGAACCTGGTCACATTTTCTTTGACATCCTGAATCTGCTCTCCGACAGTCTCGAGTCCGTATATCTCGGCCGCCAGACGTGTCGCAACAGCAGCGCCCTCAGGAATCTCACGTGCCACCAATCTGGCGGCATCAGCCGTACTGTTTGTGGCGAGCTTGGCCACACCGGGCAGGAATTCGCCAAGATAATCTGAGCATTGCGCGGTGGCGTGGGGGTTTGAATAGACTGCTCTGATGTCTTTAAGGTCGGTTCCAGGTCTAATCAGTAGATTGTGGTCGACCGGCAGCACGATCTCCTGCTGGATCTGAAGGTCGACGCGGAAGACAAGCATGTCGGTAGTCGCATTCACAGTGCCCTCGATCAGATTCTCTACCGGCACTATTCCTTCGTCTACATCCCCATGCTGAACGGCGGAAATCACATCAGCGATGGAAGACAACGGTACCGAGGTGAACTCGGTCTCTTTAGGTAGCCGACGAAGAGCTTCTTCGGTGAATGTTCCACTGGGTCCAAGAAAACCAAGTCGTTTTCCGGACGGCTGATCACTGATAAAGGCCCCACCAAACTTCGGTTTGAAACTGTCACTACCTGGCGAATAGAAACATAACTTCCACCTATTAGTCCACAACCCTATACTTGGCGGAGCAACGTTATCTCCACTCATAAGGCAAAGGAGCACTTGGCCAACGGACTAGTCCTGCTTAACCGATACGAGATATTGGGTGAGCTCGGTAGAGGAGGCAACTCTGACGTTGTGCGCGCCTTCGACCAGCGCATGGAACGTGAAGTTGCCATAAAACGGATTCCCAACAATCCACGTACTGCTCCAAGGGCCCTTCGCGAGGCCCGAACTCTTGCTCTCCTAAATCACACCGGAATCGTCACCGTTCATGACTTTGTGGAAAAAGAAGACTACTTCTACATGGTCATGGAGGTGGTTGAGGGTCAGGATCTCGCAGAGCTTCTGGATAGTGAGCCCCTCCCCCTACAAATCGCACTCGGTATAGCGGCTCAGATCGCCAACGCCCTTGAGTTCGCCCACAGCAACGAGATCGTCCACAGAGACATCAAGCCCTCTAACCTGATCATCATGCCCACCGGTCGTGTGAAAGTGGTTGACTTCGGAATCGCACGCCTTATGCAGGGAGCTGGAGCTACAAACGATGAGTCCCTGGTCGGGACCATCGGGTACCTTGCTCCGGAGCAAGCTGAACATAGTGTCATCGACGACCGAACTGACCTGTTCCTATTCGCCACATTGCTTTACCGGCTTTTGACCGGCGTTGACCCCTTTGGCAGCGAAACGGCTGCTGGATCGATCTACAAAGTGATAAATATCGATCCACCCCACCCATCAGACCTGAATCCGGACATCCCGCGTCAGCTCGGGGGCTTCATCATGACCGCTCTCTCAAAGGATGCAGAGGACAGATACGGAAGCGTTGTAGAGTTCCGCTACAAGCTTGAGCGGTTCATGGAGTTTGAGGAACCAGAGGTTGCTGCGGCGGAGTTGTTTGAACTCAGAACATCCTCTGACGCCGCTGACCAGAGTTTCGTGTCTCGCATCAAGGGTCGCGGCCTGGGCCAAGCGGACAGTCCTGCCAGCGCAGCTTTAGCCTTCGTAATCGTCCTGGCCTTCCTTATCAAACTGACCGGAGAGGTACCCATATCGTTCTTGGGAGGGCTTGCGGCCGGAGTCGTCACCTACTACAGACCTCAGATCGGGATCGTTTTAATTCTTACGGTGATGCTTATCGCTGCCGGCCTCTCTCAATGGTGGTTGGCACTCGTTGGCCTCCCTCTGGCAGCCGGCTACTACTACGTCTGGCGCAATCACGAAGCGTTTGCGCCCCTGCTACCGTTCTCGGCCCCTCTTCTTGCCAATCTTGCCGGAGGAGGCTTGGGGCTCGGCCTCATGTTCCCATTCATCTCAGGATTCCTTCTCGCCCCTCTACCTGCCGCCTTGGCGGCCCTGGTCGGCGGCTTCGTTCTCGAGGGTTATGACCTTCTGTACAGCCCTGAGCTCAGATACCTGTTCGTCCCAAGTCCCGAGCTTGCAGCCGGTATGGCTGGAGCTGCTGCAGGAATCAGTCTGGATGCTACAGCCGGTCGGGGAGCTCAAGTCTTCCTGATTCAGCTGACCTCTCCGTTCGCCACAAACCCATTCCTGCTACTTCAACCATTCCTATTCGCTGTGGCGGCCTTCTTCGTTTCGTATCTGCGCAATCACCGATTCCGCACACAAGCCGTTGGTGGGGCTGCGGTAATGCTGTTCATGCTCGTGACCCTGTCACTATTGTTGCTGTTCTCGCCGGACACAGAAAATGCATACTTGGTGCTAGTGCGGCAGTTCGTCACTGCTTTGCCTATACTTCTGATTATCATCTTGCTCAGGCAAGCAGTTCTAAGATCGCGAAAACGAAGAGCGGAAGGACGCGAAGATTGAGCCTACTCTCTGACCTTGAAAGTCGACTTGAAAAGTTAATCGAGGGTGTATTCTCTCGCGCGCCGAGTCGGGTGGAGCCGATGGATATCGCGCGCTTCCTCCGAAAAGAAGTAAAAGACGGCAAGCGTCAGGGCGCCGGCCGCGTGCGAGCACCCAACTTCTACACAATAGCTTTGTCCTCCAGCGACCATCAGCACATCAAGTCTCTTGGTGGGGCGGTGACCACCGAACTCGAAAACTACCTTGAGCTAGAGGCCGGTAACCAAGAGGTCGAATACGTAGGTGAAGCCAGGGTGGTCTTCGCGGACAACCCTGACCTCAAGGCGGGTGAGGTAGATATTGTTGCCGAGATAAAGACAGACAGCGAGGTAGCGAGTGCGCTAGCAGCAGTCAATCGTGGCGAAGTCGTACCCGGGGTCGCCCCACCTATGGCTCCACCAGTGGCTCCGGTGCCTGACCCCACAATTGTGATTCCCGATCCAGATGAGTCGCACCACACCCACAAGTCGGCCGAAGATTCCGGGTACGTGCTTGTGGATACGGGCTCCAACGATGTTTACGACATTCCCCTCTGGGGGGCGATGATCGGTCGCTCACGGTGGGCAGATGTAAGCGTTCCCTCACTAGGTATCTCTAGACAGCATGCCCAGATCCAATTCGAGGACAGCCGTATTGTCATCGAAGACCTCGATAGCACAAACGGAACGAATGTGAACGACTCACGTGTGACCTCTCAAGAGTTGAGTATCGGTGACGAAATATCCATTGGTGAGCTCAAGCTTGTGCTCAAACGCAAACAGGGCCACAACCGATAAATTGAGAGTAATCGGCTTGTCGCTCAATCTTGTGTTTTTGGGTCTTCTGTTCGCTCTGGTCTGGACGATCTCAAGGCTATTGATTCGAGAGACCGAGGGCGGGCGGTCGTCTAACCCGTCCTCTGGTGCCAGGTTAGTGTCCCAGATCGACGGAGTCAGCCATCCCTTGCGAGCCAAGACAACCCTTGGGAGGGACCCCTCATCAGATGTTCTTCTTACCGATGAGTTCTGTTCCGCACAACATGCAGTGATCGAGTGGAGAGGTGGACGCTGGATGCTCACCGACTTGCGCAGCACCAATGGGACCACAGTCAACGCGATCAGCGTGCACGAGACTGAGGTACAAAAAGGCGACATAATAGGTCTTGGGCGGCACGATTTTACTGTGGAGGGATGACCGATGACAAAAAAGCCCACTGCGTTCGGTCAGTCTGATATAGGGAACAAACGTGAGCGGAATGAGGATTCATTCCACGCCGGAGAGTATCTCTTCGTGGTAGCTGACGGTATGGGGGGCCATAAGGCGGGCCATGTCGCATCGAATATGACCATTGATCTCTTGGATGACCGGATTGAATCGATCTCGGCTGATCCCGGTGCCGCCCTCAAAGAGTCGGTAGCTATCGCCAATCATGAGATCTTCGTCCGCAGCACATCCGAGGCTAAACTTTCTGGAATGGGCACGACCGTAACCGCAGTATTCCTCCAACCGGGCAAGATCACAGTCGCCCAGGTCGGGGACAGCCGCGCATATCGATATCGTGATGGGAAGTTGACACAGCTGACCACCGACCACTCCCTGGTGCAGACCATGGTGGACTCCGGGGAGATCACACAGGAACAAGCGGAGTCCCATTCTCACCGATTCATACTCACACGTGCTCTCGGAATCGAGCCGACAGTCGAGGTCGCTTCATTCGAAGAGGGTGTCTCAGATGAAGACCGCTTCCTTCTGTGTTCGGACGGCCTGACTAATGTCTTGTCTGATGACACCATCTCTGAGGTCTTGTCGTCTCTTGACGATGAAGAAGCTGTGCGCCGACTCATCGAACTGACCAAGGACGGCGGCGCACCAGACAACGTTACAGCAGTGGTCATCACCATACCCACCGGATCCCCGGACAGCTCTGCTTGATACTGGCACTGTTCGTGATGGGCGCGGTCAGTCTGACTGGCTTCACATCCGTATCGATCGCCACTGAACGACCCATCCTAGACGGTCTCTGGCTAGCGGCTGGACATTTCACAGTGACCGCCATCTTCGTCGCTTTGGTGAGAGGCTTAGGGGTAAAAGAGAGAACCCTTATCATCACGGCTGCGACTCTGGTCGCTATTGGCCTGTTGGTCCAATATCGGGTCAGTCCGGAGTTGGCTCAAGCTCAGCTCGTCTGGTACATGATCGCCCTGGCGGTGGCAGCAGTCGTGGTCTATTTCATCAAAGATCCCGGGATGCTCGAACGATACAAGTACATTCTCGGGATCGTGGGCCTGGTACTGCTTCTATCCCCTATCCCTTTTGGGGTGGTGCGGGGCGGAGCAAGACTCTGGATCGATTTTGGACCCATTTCTTTTCAACCAGCTGAGCTCGCAAAGATCATGTTGGCCGTGTTCTTCGCGGCATATCTAGCCGATCGCTATCGCCAGCTGAGTAGCGGCAGCGATCGACTAATGCGTCTCCCCCGCCTCGCAGACGTCGGACCGCTCATCGCGATGTGGGTCATTTCTATGCTGGTCTTGGTGCTCGAGAGGGATCTGGGCTCCAGCCTGATCTTCTTCAGTCTATTCCTGGTGCTTCTGTACGTCGCCACGGCTCGCTGGTTATACCCGGTGATTGGGCTAGGTCTGTTCACCGCGGGAGCCTGGGCCAGCTATTACGTTTTCGACCATGTAAGTCTTCGCATCAATGTGTGGTTGGATCCGTGGACGGATTTCTTCGGAAGCGGCTATCAGGTAGCTCAAGCTCAACTGGCGTTCGCAACCGGTGGGATCGCCGGACGAGGTCTTGGACAGGGTTCGCCGGAGCTTATTCCAGCTGCTGCCACTGACTTTCCTCTGGCCGTGATCGGCGAGGAGCTAGGTCTTATCGGTGTAGGCTTGGTGATACTGCTGATCATTCTCCTGGTCGGTCGGGGCTTTTCCATTGCTCTCAACACCCAGGACCTATTCACAAAACTATTGGCCACAGGCCTAGCTTCGGCCATCGGCCTGCAAGCACTGGTGATCATCGGAGGGGTCACCAAGGCGATTCCCATGACCGGGGTGACCCTCCCCTTCGTCAGCTACGGCGGAAGCTCACTTCTGACCAACTCCCTGATCTTGGCCCTACTTCTACGCATCCGACCTAACGGCGGTGAGTCATGAGTGTGCTCGGGAGTCCAGCGAACGGGAGAATAAGAGCGCTATTCCGGATCATCCTCGGTCTATTTCTTGCCCTATTCCTATACATCGCCTACCTGCAGACTATTGCCGCGGACGGCACTGCGGGAAGATCCGAGAACACCAGAACCGCCTTTGAGGAGTTCGAATCCCCCAGAGGATCCATCCTATCTTCAGACGGTGTGGTCCTGGCCGAGTCCGTCGCAGATGGTCAGGGCGGCTTTGTCCGAAAGTATCCGCTTGGATCTGTCGCAGCTCATCTTGTCGGATACGATTCATTTCGGTTCGGTTCTACCGGTGTCGAAAGGGCAAGATCCGCGATCCTGTCCGGCATCTCCGGTGGTCGCCTGTTCGACAGATTCCTGCGCCTGGGTGTACCCGGGGATGACAGCGGTCGTGATGTTGTGTTGACCATTGATTCCGTTCTACAGCAATTGGCCGCAGATCAGCTAGGTTCCCGCAATGGCGCCGTCGTGATGCTAAGAATAGATGACGGCGCCATCCTCGCTGCTCACTCATACCCCTCATTCAACCCGGGGCAGATAGACACCGAACTTCCCAACCTAAGAGAACGCACCGATGCCCCATTGCTCAACCGAGCATTCCAGGGCCTATATACTCCTGGGTCCACATTCAAAGTGATCACAGCAGCATCCGCTCTAGATTCCGGCGTAGCGACCCCCGACTCCACTCTATCCAGTCCCTCCGTCCTGACCATCGAGGGGGGCGACATCACCAATCACGGCCGAGAGAACTGTGGCGATTTGTCCATCAGCGAAGCATTCGCTAGATCCTGCAACACGGCGTTCGCAGCGCTCGGGGTCGAGGTCGGAGAAAGCGCCCTTTTCGAGACTGCTCGATCCTTTGGGTTTGAAAGATCCATGATCGACGTGCTCCCCACCAATCCTTCTCGCCTGCCCGCCGGAGGAGTCGAGGACGACCTGGATCTGGGATGGACATCCGCCGGTCAGGGTCGGACTCTGGCATCTCCGCTTCAGATGGCCATAGTAGCCGCAGTTATCGCAGGAGACGGACGTCTAGCCTCCGCCAGGCTCATCGAATCAGACCTTAGAGGAGCAGACTCACTTATAGATCGAGCCGTGATTCCCCGCGAGATCGCCGAGGAGCTTCAGAAGATGATGGAACGTGTCGTGGCCAGCGGGACTGGCCGAGCAGCCTCAGTACCTGGCATCAGGGTAGCCGGAAAAACCGGTACGGCAGAGCTTGCTGACGCGGCGGATCACGCATGGTTCATCGGGTATGCGCCGGCGACCGCGCCCCAGGTAGCTGTTGCAGTCATCGTCGAGAATGGTGGCTCAGGTGGCGCGGTCGCCGCTCCCATCGCTGGAAAACTTCTGGAAGCGGCAATTTCCCGTTAATACGGGCATCGCATGTGCTAACATCCGTCTAAACCCTGAACCACGGGATGAGCTTGGACAACATCTTCACTGAACGGGTCTTCGCGGACCGATATCAGATACTGGAAAAGATCGGCTCGGGCGGTATGGCCGATGTCTATCGGGCCCTCGACCGTGAGCTCGACCGCAAAGTGGCCATCAAGGTCCTTCACCACCGCCACGGGCAAGACGCTCAATTCGTTGAACGCTTTCGCAGAGAAGCTCGTTCCGTCGCCCAGCTGAACCACCCCAACATCGTCCAGGTCTACGATTGGGGCAAAGAGGGCGACACCAACTTCCTGGTCATGGAACTTCTGAACGGCCAGACGCTAAAACAAATCATCAATGACAGAGCGCCTATGTCATCCAGCGAAGCGATATCAATCGGACTTCAGGCTTGTGCTGCGCTGGATTATGCTCATGACCATAAGGTCATCCACCGAGATATTAAGCCACACAACATAGTCATCAGTCCGGCCGGTCAGGCAAAGGTCACAGATTTCGGAATCGCTCAAGCCCAGACAGATGACGCTACAGTCACCCAAGAAGGCTTCCTGCTGGGAACCGCACAGTACTGCTCCCCCGAACAGGCACAAGGCCGGCCAGTCGTCCGTGGTAGTGACATCTACTCGCTTGGCATAGTCATGTACGAGATGCTGACTGGCACCCTGCCTTTTGATGGTGATAATCCAATTTCAGTCGCCATGTCTCAGGTCAATGACGAGCCCACACCTCCGAGTCAGTTACGTGGGGACATACCCACGGATGTCGAAGCAGTAGTGATGAGGGCCCTGTCAAAGAGCGCTGAGGCCCGGTTCGCGACTGCTGGGGAGATGTCCTCAGCTCTAGAGCGAGCACGAGAGAACCTAAGACGAGGACTGGCCGGCGCTGCCACGACCACCCCGGGCTCTGGGGTCGAAGACCAGCCCACTGTTGCGATTCCAATAGGTGACGCTCTTAATCGGCCATCTCTCACCGACTTCGAGGAATCACAAGAAGCCTCGAAACGTGGCCGCAAGATCGGTATAGCCGTAGCAGCAGTCGTCAGCCTGCTCCTTGCCATCGGTGTGGCATTTGCTCTGGTCGGGGGCGGCGATGACCCCCTCGCTGAGACTGTTGACACCCCCGACCTCACCGGACTTACCCTCGATGACGCTCAGGATCAACTCAATGCGGCCGGGCTGTCACTAGGAAGCATCCACCAGGAACCGCATGAGACGGCGGCTGATGGCACAGTATTCATTCAAGACCCAAACCCCACAGACACCGCTGAAGTAGGCTCTAAAGTCGAAGTGTGGGTCTCGACCGGGCAAGAGTCGGTCACAGTTCCAAATGTTGTCGGAGAGACTTTGGACAATGCTACCGACGCACTTCAGGGCGATAGCCTGAAGGTCGGAGACGTTGAGCAGGTATTCGACGATGAGGTACCCGCCGGCGAGGTCATGTCACAAGACCCCCGTGCCGATACCTCTGCAGCGATGGACAGTGAAGTCGATCTCACAGTGAGCAAGGGCATTGAACCCGATGAAACGGTTGTCGTTCCAAGCCTGCTGGGTCTCAGTAAGTCAGCAGCACTGTCAAAACTGAATCAGCGAGGCCTGGTGGCCTCGGAAGAGGATGAGTTCAGCACTACAATCCCAGTGGACACGGTTGCTCGTCAGACGCCTCAACCCGGTGACTCCGTACGTAAGGGTTCAGCTGTGACTATTTTCCTCTCGAGAGGCCCTCAGACCGTTAAGGTGCCGGATCTTGTTGGTCTACCGCAGAGTTCAGCCGAAAGGCAGCTGCGAGATAAGGGACTGGAGTTCCAGATACTTCAGGAAGAAAACGACGCGTTCGAACCAGGATCCGTCATCGCCCAAGACATACGAGTCGACACGATCGTTTCAGTGGGCAGCACAATTGTAATCATTCTGGCCATCCCAATCACAGAGTTACCGCCCGGGGACGAGACCCCAGACGCAGAGGACTGATCTAGTCCAGTCCGTGTTCCGACTTGACCCTATCGACAATGGTGCGTATCTGGGACTCGATCGGAAAGACCACACTCGCTCGCCCGGCGTAACCGACACTTCCTGGAAGTACGATCGCCTCTACATTTTCAGCAGGAATCCTCTTCAGCCCCTTGGCCACCTTTAGAGCCTCAATGACTGGAAGGTCTGTCCGAAGATTGTCCTTCATAAGGCTGACGATGTAACCGAGGTCTGTCCCATCGTTTCCATCCAGGAACTTATCGTGAGCTCCCTGCACCATGCGCTGCTGATTGGCAGCTCGTCCGAAGTCCCCGCCCACAACAGCTTTTCTCGCACGAGCCAAGCCAAGGGCGTTGGGTCCATTGAGTTCGTTGTGCCCCGCAGGCAGATTGATCTTTGCCCCGCTGTCATTGATTCGCCTCTCGAGGTCAACCGGTATCGTGCCAATGGCGTCGACAACCCTCTTGTATGACCAGAACTCAGCCAGCACGTAGTAGTCGACAGGTAGCCCCAAGAACTCCGAGACAGTCCTTGCGGTGAGCTCCGGACCCCCGAAGGTGAGCGAGGCGTTGATCTTGTTGCGCCCATGACCGGGAATGGCAACGTAAGAGTCCCGCGGGAACGATAGTAATGTCATCCTCTTCTTTTCCGGACTGATGAGAGCGTACATGATAGCGTCAGCGCGCTCACCCGGCTCGTAACTTCTTTTGTCACTACCCAAAAGCAGCAGAGCAATAGTGCCCGATTCGACCTCAGGAACTAGCGCCGGAATATCCGGAGTCACCCCAATGGGCGTCATGGTCGGTGGGTCAGGGATTGCATCGGTCTTAGCCTTAGGGCATCCGGTGGCGAAAAGCGCGAACATCAAGGCTGATATGAATAGCGTACTGAGAGCTCTTCTCGTCAAGACAGCGATTCCTTCGCTAGTTCGAGTGGTTTTGGAGCCATCCGGCTCGGGCAGAGATTAACAACCACAGAGGCCGGTGTCAAACCTCCATAAATCGGACCGGTTCAGTTGTTATTTAGGCATTACAGGGTAGAATTGGAACCGTGAAAAGGAGATTACCTCATTGAATGAAACTGAACTCCAGGTGCATGGCGTGAACTTGGACATGATGACCAACCAACCGGTCGTAATTTTAAAGGACCTAGAGTCAAAAAAGTTCCTACCCATTTGGATAGGGCAGTTCGAGGCGACCTCAATACTCATGGAGATTCAGGGAGTCGAAGCGGCTCGACCGCTTACTCATGATCTTCTTCGCAACGTCATCGACGAGCTCGGCGCGGATGTGGTCAAGATTGTAATCGACGACATCGAAGAAGGCACATTCTTCGCTAAGATTCATCTTCGGATGCCTAACTCTACGAGGCCCGTCGATGCCAGACCAAGTGATGCCATCGCTCTAGCCGTACGAACAAGGTCCCCCATTTTTGCCACAGATAAGGTTGTCGAAAAGGCCGCTATGGCGACTGAGTTCGGCGAAGAGGACGAGGTCGAGAAGTTTCGAGAGTTCCTGGATGGAATCGAGCCAGAGGATTTTCAGGAGTAGGCTGAGCGCCTCTCTACAGATCCCCGCTTAGGACTTTCACAAAGCGCCCGTCAGCTGAGACGTAGCCCTGTATTCCATTTGAGTCGACCACCTTGTACCAGCCGTCCTCTTTGGCGATCACGCCGAGCTTGCTACCTTTGACAGCAGAACCCAGAACTTTGGCGCTCGTATTAGGCGTGGCCCGAATATTCAATGATCCTGAGATCACAACCTCAATCTGACCTATGGTCTTGGGGCCCGGCGCTGCAGTAGTCGTGGTCGCCTTAGGTTCAGGTGTGCTTGCGCCTGCGGCTTCGACATCGCCCGTCGCCTCAGAGTCCGCGGTCACAGTGTCTGCGGATGAGGCCATGTCGGACTGTTCGCTCATGACCGCAGTCACCTGTGTGAGCATATAGATCGCTAGTACTGCCAACGCCACCCAGGCAGCTATTCGAAAGTACTTACGATTGTTGTCGATGATGTCTTGTAGATGGTTCATAGATTACGCCGTATACCAGAGGACAAAAACGTAAAAGATCAAAGTGACTGAGCCAGCTGCGAGCAGGCTTTTCCAAATGATGATCTCATCACGCTTCTCGGGGCTGATCTTTTTTGTATTAGCCATGTATTACCGCCCTCTGGACGATCGTGCTATCGAGTCTCTTTGTGGGAAGTGTGCTTCCCACACCATTGACAGTACTTGTTGAGTTCGATCCTGTCAGGATTGTTTCGCTTATTCTTCTTGGTCGCATAATTGCGCCTCTTGCACTCTGTGCAAGCTAGTGTCACCAAATCACGCACTGGCTGCTCCTTTCATGGGCATACATAAGTTTTTATCACAAATCCGGGTTCGGTAGCGGTGGGAGGACTTGAACCTCCGACCTCACGGGTATGAACCGTGCGCTCTCACCATCTGAGCTACACCGCCATGCTGTCTGAGACCCTAGTGGATGTTATCCAACACGGTGTGTGGTGTCAATCATAGTTACTGCTGGTATACCAAGGTGTTTGACGCTAGGAAGCTTTGAGCACAACGCCCACTTTTCGCTTGATGCGCTGAAGGGCGTTGTCCACCGCCTTGGGGTTCTTCCCCATGGCCTCGGCGATCTCGGTATAAGTCATCCCGTCAAGCGACATAGACAGTACTTGGGTCTCGAAGTCTGATGCGCATTCCCTAACCATCTTTTTGACCTGGGTCCAGCTCTCTTGAGTGAGAACCATGGAAACCGGATCACTGGACTGTCCGGCTTGAATTCGATGAAATGCGCCTCCCTGTTCATCGTCAGAGCCGGGATCAGAATCGGTTGGAACGTACTCATTGAGAGGAGAGTGCTTTAGGCGATTGGCTGCCCTAACCGCAGTTTGTATCTGCCTCTCAGCGCATAGGCTGGCAAATGTTGAGAATGAGCTACCGGCGTCCTCTGAGTAGTCCCTGATAGCTTTGTAGAGGCCGATAAGCCCCTCTTGTATCAAATCGTCTCGATCTGCCCCCGGAAGGAAATACTTAGCAGCGATCGCACGAATAATCGAACGGTGGGCATCGATTAGAATCCGTAAAGACTCTTCACATCCTGATCGAGCAGAACCGATTCTAAGCCTGATAGCAGCTTCATTCATGAAGCAATCCTACCACTTATGGGCCTTTGGATAAACCTTACTATGATTCCGGACGAGTCATCTTCTTCAGCTTCCGAGCCACATCAGGATCAACGCTCTCGGAAAGCCTATAGCTCTTCTGTTGTTCCTGGTCTGATCTGGTCGCCTTCGGGCCGTCTTCATCTTCGTCGCCACGTTCGATAGCCTCAATAATCTCGCGCGGCGCCATCCTCAGGACCTTACCCCCGAAAGTCATGCGCTGCTGCAGATAGTCCGCTGTCACGACGTAGACTCTTTCGTATATCTCGACGTCCCGGGTCAGCCGTTCGATCACCTGGTCTGCTCCGTGGGGCTTTTCACTGAACATCACCTGCACTCCGGGTGTCTCGATGCCGGGAGAAGTAATCTCTCTGCGCCCGTCGAACACGATCTTTACCTCGGCGTCCTCACGAACAGCGATTTCGAACATCTTATCGACTAGGCGATCCCTAAGGGTTTCTAGGCTCTCACCTTCGCCTGATATCGATCTTGAACTCATCGATCCTGGGGACATCACCGCTATCACGTTGTAGCCATCGACTACATATAGCGTCTTACCCACTGGAAGCTCTGCGTCGAGCCTCGTAGAACAACAGTGCCGCAGATACCGAGACATTCAGGGACTCGACTTCGCCATGAATTGGAATTGAGACCTGCTGATCGCATGCGCTCTTGAGCAACGGCCTCACTCCCTTCCCCTCGGAGCCGAGAACGATGACTGTGGGGCCCGTTAGGTCCGCTTCCCAAATACTCACCTCAGCTTCAGCGTCAGTTCCCAGAACCCAATATCCCTCTTGCTGTAGACGCCTAACTGCGTCAACACTATTTCCGACCATCGCGATCGGCATGCTGGCATCAGCGCCCGCAGAAGCCTTGGTGGCGGCCTCATTCACCTGCGCAGAGCGTCTTTCAGGAATAACAATGCCCCTGATCCCAGAGGCCTCTGCTGACCGAATGACTGCACCAAGGTTCCGAGGGTCTGTCACCCCGTCCAGTACAGCTATGACGTCGATCCGGTCGTCGCCTAATTCTGCGTGCAAGAGATCATCTATGGATAAGTACTGATACGGAGCAACCTTTGCGATCACTCCTTGGTGCAGAACGCCGTTGGAAGCCCGATCCAGTTCAGAAACATCCACTCGCCGCACCCGAACCCCAGCGGCTCTGGCGGCGCCTTCAATATCCTTTAGGGCCCCTTTTTTCCCGGGACCGCTCGCGACCAGGACCTCTTGTACGTTGTCAGACGAGCGCAGGGCGACAATAACAGGCTGGCGCCCTACTATCATCCGCGGTGAGTCGTCAGTTCTTTTCAAGAGGTTTCCACATGGTTCCGAACGAGGTGTCTTCGATTCCAATGCCGGCGTTGGCTAGCCCATCCCGGATCACATCGGCCTTTGCCCAGTCCTTGTCAGCCCTGGCGGCAGCCCGTATCTCAAAGATCCGGTTCAAATGCTGGGCCGTTTCATCGGTTTCGAGAACGGTCTCTCCGAGTTCCGTCATCAGCCCATGCACTGCCTGGCTGACCGTTTCATCCAAGCTGCCATCAGCAGATGGAATATCTATGCCGATCACACCCAATAGCCGGCGTAGGGTTCCTGCAACAAGTCCTAGATTGGAGCTCAGTGCCGGTCTAATACTGCCAAGAGATTCACCCTTCAGATAACGGTTGGAGTCATTCACATATTCAAAGAGCACTGCCAGCGCCTCCGCGGTGTTGAAATCATCATCCATGGCTTTGCGGAAATTGGCCTCGACCACACTGGTCGTTGATTCGAACTCGGGGTCCTTATCATCGCCTCCACTAGGTGCACCGCTGTCTACCACAAGATCAGTGTCCAATACCTGGATCTGGTCTATCAAGAACAGAAGATCCTCAAACCGCCTGAGCGCCTCTCGCGCCTCCGCCAACCCTTTGTCAGAGAACTCGAGTGGTTGTCTGTAGTGGGTTCTACTCATGAACAGTCTGAGAACGCTTGTCGTCCAGTCGTCATACAGATCCCGGAGCAGAGTGAAGTTGCCGGTAGACTTAGACATCTTCTCTTGGTTCAACTGAAGAAGACCGGCATGTAGCCACTGCCTTGCGAATTGCCCCACGCCTTGGGACGCCTCTGACTGGGCGATCTCGTTCTCGTGATGAGGGAATATCAGGTCTTGAGCTCCCCCGTGGATATCGAAGTCTTTACCAAGAAGATCAAGCGACATGACCGAGCACTCGATGTGCCATCCCGGTCGCCCGGGGCCCCAGGGGCTATCCCAGAACGGCTCTCCGGGCTTTGAGGACTTCCATAGCGCAAAGTCCATTGGGTTGCCCTTGCGCTTGTCCACCTCCACCCTCTCGCCGGCTCTCATTTCTTCGAGGTTGCGCCTACTGAGCCTCCCGTAGCTCTCAAAACTCTCTACCGAGTAATACACATCCCCATCGACCGCATACGCGTTGCCGTTGGTGATCAGCTCCTCGATCATGGATACCATCTGAGGGATGAACTCTGTCGCCTTGGGGGCGTGAGTCGGGGGTGCTACGCCGAGAGAGTCCATATCCTGCCTGAATGCCTTTGTGTAGCGCTCTGCGACTTCCTGAGGGTCAACACCCTCTTCCTTAGCCTTGTTGATGATCTTGTCGTCTACGTCGGTGATATTCTGCACGAAGTCTACGGTAAAACCTCGGTACTCGAGATAGCGACGGATCATGTCGAATGACATGAAGGTCCGCGCGTTACCGATATGAATGTAGTTGTATACAGTCGGACCACAGATATACAGACTCACCCGACCGGTTTCGCGGGTGGTCATCGGCCCTTTTTTCCGGGTCAGAGTGTCGTATATCACTATGTCGGTCGACTCAGCCATTGCCTATCCTCTCTGGGGCAGCATCTAGGGCTCCACTCAAACGTTCCATCGCACCATCTCTACCGAGAATAAGTAAGCAGTACCTTAGTTCAGGTCCTGATTTCTTAGCTGTCAGAGCAAATCTTATCGGTAGCATGACCTTTCCAGGCCCGACACCCTGATCCTTGAACCGCCTCTTTGTCGCATCAATCAACTCTTGCGCACCGGTCTCGCTCAATTCAACGCTTTCCTGAATGCTATCCAAGAAATCTGAAAGAACATTCCGGGTCAAAGGGTCAGAGAACCGGGCAGCCACATCATCAGAATAGCGCAGAGAACCGCTATAGAGCCTAGCTTGTTCCACCAGCTCGCCGACGTCGTAAAGCTCTCCCTGAAAAACGTTAATGAGCTGCTGCCACCAGTCATCGGAGCGCTCGACGATAATCCCCAGCTCCAAAGCCTGATTCCTAGCGTCCTTGGTCAGAACAGCCGAGCTCATCTGCCGAAAGTGTTCACCTGCGATCCACTTGAGCTTGGCTGGGTCCCATCTACCAGGGGAGGTAGACAGGCGCTTCCATTCAAAAGCGTCACACAGATCTTTCGGCTTAAAAACCTCGGCCTGGGTCGCTGAGGACCAACCGAGCAGAGCCACGTAGTTGAGAACTGCCTCTGCGGAGTAACCCTCATCACGAAACTCGCCGAGCGTTCTCGCCCCGTCTCTCTTGCTGAGCTTCGAACCGTCCGCCCCGACCACTAGGCCCACATGCAAGTATTCGGGCGCCGAAATATTAAGAGCATCCGCCACAACCTGCTGGCGGGCGGTGTTACTCAAATGATCCTCTCCGCGCAGCACATGAGTGATACCCATTTCGTGGTCGTCAACGACCACGGCAAAGTTGTATGACGCAACGCCGTTAGACCTCATAATCACGAAATCATCGAATGCTGACTCAGGGAACTGCATTTCCCCCCTGAGGATATCTCGGAATGAGGTGCCCCCTTTTGGAACATTGATCCGATACGAGGGATCCGATTCCCCGGCCTTTTGCTCGGTCTCGGCAGCGGATAGGTTGCGGCACTTTCCTGAGTACCTGGGGGGCCTCCCCTTGGCCGTTGCCTTCTCGCGTTCTGCGCGTAGCTCGTCATCGGTGCAGAAACAAGGATATGCGCTACCATCTTTCAACAAGGTCTCGAGGTAGCCTGCATGGATTTCTACTCTTTGGCTCTGAAATACGGGGGGCTCATCCGGCACGATCCCCATCCAGTCCAGATCCGCCAGAATCGACTCGACGTACTTGACCTCAGAGCGTTTAGCGTCAGTGTCCTCGAACCTAAGCAAGAACTGCCCTTCGTAGTGCCTGGCGTAAAGCCAGTTCAAGACAGCGATCCGGGCTGTGCCGAGATGAAGATCTCCGGTTGGACTGGGAGCGAACCTTACTTTGACTTCTTTAGTGGGCATCTAGTCGACCAAGGCTATCGCGGTGGCGGTCATACCCTCGCCTCTTCCTTCCGGCCCCAAGCCCTCAGTGGTGGTGGCCTTGATGCTGACCGCTGCCTTGTCGATGCTCAGTCGGGCACTGATCTGTTCTCGCATCTTATCCACGTAACCCGACACCTTCGGAGCTTCTGCGATCAACGTGGAGTCGATATTCACAATCGAATAGCCGGCCGACACCAGCCTCTCGCCCACTTCTGAGAGCAGAACCATACTGGAAATTCCTGAGTAGCGATCATCACTCGGAGGGAAGTGGGTTCCTATGTCCCCCAGCGCAGCTGCACCAAGAAGTGCATCCATGATCGCGTGAGCCAGTACATCAGCGTCGGAGTGCCCCAAAAGGCCTTGGTCGCTGGGTATCTCGACCCCTCCAAGGATCAATGTCTTATCAGGGGTCAGCCTGTGTGTATCTGTCCCGATTCCGATTCTCACGAAAGACCCTTTCTCAAGTCCATGATCAACTCCACCATTTGGGCGTCTCTTGGCGAGGTCACTTTGATGTTGTCTCGCTCTCCTGGGATGACAGTAACATCCACATCCATAGCCTCCACCAAGGAGGCGTCGTCAGTGCCGATAATACCACCTGCCAGTGCGCTTCCGTAAGCCGCTACCAGCAGGTCACGAGAGAACCCCTGCGGGGTTTGAGCTGCCCGAAGTCTAGCTCTGTCCAGAGTGGCCACCACTCGATCGCCCTCGATCTCTTTGATGGTATCGGCTACCTCAACACAAGGAAGTGCTGAGCCAGCTGTTTTGGCGCCCTCTATTACAGAGGAGAATAGCTCTGGTGAGGCCAGCGGCCGGGCGGCATCGTGCACAAGAACAACCTCAATGTCATCAGAGAGCACGGCGAGTGCAGATCTGACAGAATCCGTACGCTCAGACCCGCCAACAACAATGTCACTGACGGTATGAGTTCCAATAAGTCGTGCAGCATCCGAATGGTCAGTCTGCGGAAGGACCAGAATGGTCTGAGCGACTGATTCTAGCTTTGCGATAGTTTCAAGCGACCACCAGAGCATAGATTTGCCACTGATCTGCATGAACTGCTTTTTCTGGCCAAAGCGCTCGCCGCGGCCGGCAGCCAAGACGATAATAGCCGTATTAGCCAGCGGACTCACTCGCTGGGTCAACAAGTTTCGAGAACAGAAGCCTGCCCGCGGAGGTCTGAAGGACATTCGTTATCTCCACAGTCGCCTTCTCGCCGATGTGGGTCCCACCTTCGTTGATGATGATCATAGTTCCATCTCCGAGGTACCCGATGCCCTGTCCCGGCTCTTTGCCCTTTTCCTTTATATCGACCTCGATCCGCTCGCCGGATGAGATCACTGACTTAACAGCATTTGTTAGGTCGTTGATGCTAAGAACCTTTACTCCGGCGACCTCTGCGACCTTCTGTAGGTTGAAATCCTTGGTGATTATCGAGCCTTCGAACTCTTTTGCTACGGCGACCAGTTGTGCGTCGACACCCGCTGAGGTGAGTTCCTCTTCTAGAACATCCACCGATATCGAAGTGTCTGCCTGCAGCTCTTTGAGGATGTCGAGACCTCTGCGACCCTTCTCTCTCTTTGCCGAGTCACGGGAGTCCGCAAGCCTTTGAAGCTCCTGAAGTACGAAGGTCGGGACAACGACCTGGCCGTCCAGAAATCCGGATCTTGCGACATCGCCGAGCCGACCATCGATAACAATACTTGTATCAACAAATTTTGGTCCGACCGTCATATCGCCAATACCATCGCGACCGACCTTTTGTTCTGTAAGAAAGGAAAGCTTTGACTCGAACTCTGTTCTTTTTCGAATCATCACTCTCAGGCCTAAATAACCAAAGACAATGAATATCAATGGTGGGAGGTAGACACCGATCAATTCGATACCCCTAATAGATAGACTGACCAGGGCAGCTATTCCCAGACCGAGTACAAGACCGATGAAACCAAGAATCATATCCGAAACACTGTATCGCTGGATGGATGTCTCGGCCTTTACGACCAGTTTCTCGATCCACCTACCCACTACCCCACCCAGCACATAGCCGAGGCCTGAAAGTATAAATACGGCAACGACGATCGCGGAGAAATAGCCAAGCTCATCGTTCTGCCAGTACGAGGAGTATTCACGCATGAACTCAAGGCCACCCGCAGCGCCGATAGCGACCAGAACGATTCTGATGAAGCCCACAACCATTAGGTGGCCCCACCGTACAAAATGTTCTCTCTCAACTTACGCAGCCCCTCACTGATGTTCCTGGCTCGGGTCTCTCCGACACCCTCGGCCTCATCGAGTTGCTCAAGGGAGGCTTCCATCAATCTCTGGAGGCTCCCAAATCGCTTACCGAGCTCAAGTACTATCTGCGTCGGAAGTCTTGGGACTCTGGAAAGGATCCTGTAACCCTTGGGGTGAGCCCTACGCTCGCCTATGTTCACTTCGGATCGGTAGCCGAGCAGTGCGCACACACGATTAACGTCGAACAGCTCATCTGCGTCCATGCCGACAACACTTTCGAATATCTTGTCAGGTGCCTGCCTGCCACTGGGCGCTTTGTAATCCATGATCATCATATGTATGTCATCGTCAACATCTGCAACAAGCTCATCAAGTTGTAGGGCGATCAGCCTACCCTCGATTCCAAGTTCATATATATATCGCCTGATCTCTCCTCTGACCATCCGCATCATCGCTCCGGTTTGAAGCAGGCCGGCGACATCAGATAGAACCACGTTATCCTCGAACTCGAGCCCCGATAGTCGAAACGCGTCTTGGTCAAAACGATATCGGTATTTTTCGAGTGTTTGAAGGGCCTGGTTGCCCTTCGCCAGAAGGATCCTGAGCTCCTCAAGTTCGTACTTAAGGTTCCCCTTGTAAAGAGTCACAACATCGCGCTTCTGGGAGACAGAGATTGTCAGCTTACCCGTATGCTTGGCTACTCTTTCGGCGGTCCTGTGCCTCATTCCGGTTTCAGCGGTTGCAAGCCTTGAGTCAGGGACGAGGTGCACATTAGCACGACGAATCGTGCCGGCATCGTCAGAGAGAACAATAGCCCCATCCATCTTCCCGAGCTCAAAGAGCCTTTGCTCAGTGAAGGGACAGTCTATGTCAAAGCCGCCGTTGCTGATCTTCGCGACCGATGGGTCGTCTCCGAGGACAATGAGCGCGCCGGTGCCTGCGCTGATAACGCGATCCAGGGCTGCCCTGAGAAGCGTGCCAGGGGCGACCCTTTTCACGACATCCAACAGCTCTTCATCGTGTGCGTGTTCAACGGTCATGCTTCTAATGCCCATTTCATGGCTTCACTTAGATTTCTCACATTGACGACCTCAATATCGCTTTTCTTGGTAGGAGTACTCTTGCTAGGGCTAGGCCCACAAAGGACCCGCTTGAATCCAAGTTTTCTAGCCTCCTCGATACGCTCGCTGTGGCTGCGGACCGGTCTGATCTCACCGGCAAGTGAAAGCTCGCCAAAAACCACAGTATCCGCGGGCAAACATAAATCCCTCTTGGCGGAATATACAGCAATAGCTACCGCAAGGTCAGCCCCCGGATCATCGATGCGAAGCCCAGCCGATACAGCGACATAGATCTCATCGCCATCGAGGGCAAGCCCACCACGTTCGGATAGAACAGCCAGAATAATTGAAAGACGACTTTGATCCACACCAAGGCCGACTCGTTTGGCCGGTCCTGCTGAGGTGGATGTGACGAGCGCCTGCAGCTCCGCCATCAATGGTCTGCGGCCTTCAGTAGAGCCAACGACAACAGTTCCAGCCGGGAGGGTCGCTCCTCCAGGCTCAATGGTATGCGGCAAGAATAGTGAGGATGGGTCGTCGACTTCGGCGAGTCCCGATTCAACCATCGCAAAAACGCCGATCTCCCCGGTGGAACCGAACCGATTCTTTGTGGCCCTCAGTATCCGATACTCATGGTTTGCCTCGCCTTCGAAATACAAAACGGTGTCGACCATGTGCTCCAGAAGTCTGGGCCCTGCAATGGCTCCATCCTTGGTGACATGCCCGACGATCAGTATGGCGCATCCGGTCGTCTTGGCAATGCGCATGAGCCTCGCAGCACCGTCGCGGACCTGACTGACACTTCCAGGGGCCGAGGCGACATCAGGGTGATACATAGTTTGTATCGAATCGATCACTACACAGGCTGGGGCCATCTCGATGATGGCTGGCTCGATCTTTGAAAGGTCGGTCTCGGCGATCACCTTGAGATCATCACCGGCTCCCACGCGTTGCGCCCGCATCCGCACCTGCTGGGGTGATTCCTCTCCGGAAACTAGAAGAACGGGTCCAGCACCGGAACCAGGCTCGCTCATTATCGACAGAGACTGTAGCAGTAGGGTCGACTTGCCGATTCCAGGCTCTCCGCCCAGCAGCACCAGTGATCCTGGAACGATTCCGCCGCCGAGTACGTTATCGAATTCTGCTAGCCCGGTCCCTATTCTGTCGGAATGCGATATGTCGATCTCAGATAGCGACTGTGGGACCGCACTGACGACAGCAGGAGACCGCTTACTTGAAACGCTCTCCTCTAAAAGACTATTCCAAGCCCCGCAATCGGGGCACTTGCCAAGCCATTTGGGTGTCTTGTACCCACACTCACCACACCTAAAGGTGGTTGTGACTCGGCTCAACTCCTACTCTCGCCCTACTCGGCGGGAGCGTCATCGGATTTCTTAGACTCTGCGGCGGCATTAGTTGCCTTTGACTTGGCCTTTGGTTTCGCCTTTGGCTTGGGCGTGTCCCCACTAGTGAATACGATGTTCCCGTCCACTGCATCAACGACGATCTTGGTACCCATCTTGTACTTGCCCGCCAGTATCTCTTCGGACAGTGGGTCCTCGATAAGCCTTTGAATCGCCCTGCGAAGCGGTCGAGCGCCCATATTTGGATCAAAGCCCTCAACCGCGAGAAGCTCTTTCGCGGATTCTTTAAGCTCGACATCGAAATCCTGGGCGTGAAGCTGTACTGCAAGACGCTTGAACATGAGGCCTACGATCAACTTGATATTATCCATCGTCAGGTTGTGGAACACGATGACGTCGTCTACACGATTGAGAAACTCTGGCCGGAAGCTCTTCTTGAGTTCACCTGTGACCTTCTTCTTCATCTCGTCATAATCTATACCGGATGAAGACTCTTGAGTGAATCCAAGAGACATACCCTTCGCGATCGTCGAGGCTCCTATGTTGCTCGTCATCACGACTGTTGCGTTCTTAAAGTCCACCTTGCGACCTTGCGCATCGGTCAGATGACCATCCTCAAGTATTTGAAGCAGAAGGTTGAACACATCCGGATGTGCTTTCTCTATCTCGTCAAAGAGGACAACGCTGTATGGCTTGCGTCTTATAGCCTCGGTTAACTGTCCGCTCTCGTCGTACCCTACGTAGCCAGGAGGAGAGCCGATCAGACGACTGACGGTGTGCTTTTCCATGTATTCAGACATATCAAGCTGAATGAGCGCAGACTCGTCGCCGAACAGGTATTCAGCTAATGTTCTTGCGAGCTCGGTCTTTCCGACGCCCGATGGGCCGAGGAATATGAAGCTACCATTTGGGCGCTTAGGATCCTTCAGGCCTGCTCTAGAGCGCCTGATGGCCTTAGAAACGGACTTAACCGCCTCGTCCTGGCCAATGACCCTATGATGGAGCTCATCTTCCATTCGAAGCAGTTTGGCGGACTCTTCTTCTGTAAGGCGGATGACCGGGATGCCTGTCCAAGTGGAAACGATACCGGCGATCTCTTCCTCGCCCACACTGGCTTCAGCTGATTCTGGTATCTCCCATTCACCTCTGACCGTGCCCAGCTCCTCTTCCATTTTTCGCTCGCGGTCTCGGAGCTCCGCAGCCTTCTCGAAATCCTGGCCCTGAATAGCCTCTTCCTTACCTTTGCGGACTTCGTTGAGCTTCTCTTCCTTTTCACGGACCTCAGGGGGCGCGGTCATACTCAAAATGCGCACTCTGGAGGCGGCCTCATCGATAAGATCAATGGCCTTGTCCGGAAGGAACCTGTCAGCGATGTATCTGTCGCTCATCATCGCGGCAGCGACTAGTGCGTCGTCGGTAATCTCGACCCTGTGATGGCTTTCGTACCTCTCACGCAGGCCTTTAAGTATTTCAATCGTTTCATCGACGGTCGGCTGTCCGACCATGATCGGCTGGAACCTGCGCTCAAGGGCAGGGTCTTTCTCGATGTGCTTTCTATACTCATCCAAAGTCGTTGCACCGATGGTCTGGATTTCGCCACGAGCCAAAGCCGGCTTCATGATCGATGCCGCGTCGATGGCGCCTTCAGCTGCGCCAGCGCCGACAAGATTGTGCATCTCATCGATAAAGAGCACGATATCGCCTCGTTCACGAATCTCTTTCATGACTCTCTTAAGCCGCTCTTCGAACTCACCACGATACTTGGAGCCGGCCACGAGTGACCCAAGGTCCAGCGTATATATCTGCTTGTCTTTCAAGATCTCTGGCACGTCGTTGTCGGCTATAAGCTCCGCAAGCCCCTCGACGACTGCAGTCTTTCCGACACCCGGCTCACCGATAAGCACCGGGTTGTTCTTGGTCCTTCGAGACAGTATCTGCATGACTCGTTCGATCTCTTGGCTTCTGCCGATGACCGGATCGAGTTTGTCCTCGCGAGCGAGTTCAGTCAGGTTACGTCCGAACTCGTCCAGAACTCCTGAACCTGTTCCTCTCGTCTGTTGACCACTTGCCGGAGCGCCTTCCTGTGCTGCGCCGCTGGTGCTTCCGTAATATCCGGAGAGCAGCTGAATGACCTGATTCCTGACCCTGGAAAGATCAGCACCCAGGTTCAGCAGGACTCTAGCGGCAACGCCCTCGCCCTCACGGATCAGACCCAGAAGAATATGCTCGGTGCCGATGTAGTTATGACCCAACTGAAGCGCTTCTCTAAGAGACAGTTCGAGGACCTTTTTGGCCCTAGGTGTGAATGGTATGTGTCCAGTCGGTTCGGACGTACCCTTTCCAATAATAGATTCGACCTGAGAACGAACCGCCTCGTGGCTGATGTTCAGGCTCTCAAGCGCCTTTGCGGCGACCCCTTCGCCTTCGCGGATCAATCCGAGAAGCAGGTGCTCTGTACCGATGTAATTTTGATTAAGTTGACGAGCCTCTTCTTGGGCAAATACGACTACTCGTCTGGCGCGTTCTGTAAACCTCTCGAACATTACTTATCCCTCCTCGACGTCAGTGTTCAGGATAGACCTGATTACCTGGGCACGGACTATCTCTTCTTTGTCTGGACCGATTGACCTTCCTGCGATCTTCTCGAGGTGAGCCGACCGCATCGCCTTCCAGACTCTATCCAAGCTATTCGGGTCAACATCAGTGAGTATTCCCGTCTCGGCCCCTAATCTCACCATAGAAGTAAGCTCTAGGGCCTCTTCGAAGCTCATTATTCTCGCACTATTAAGGATACCAAAAGCTCGGTACGACTGGTCAGCAAGACGGTCCTTAGAGTTGACGACCATTCCCTTTCTTGCTGAGCGCTCTCGCTCAATCACTTGATCTGCCACTGTAGCCAGATTCTCAAGTATCCCTTCCTCTGTGACCCCTATGGTCTGAGAGTTGGAAAGCTGGAAGATATTTCCAGCCGCTTGCGCTCCCTCGCCGAACATTCCTCGAACTGTGATTCCAGCCTGAGACAGGATCGGCATCAGCTCCTGAGCTTTGCCGGTCATGACCAGTGCGGGTAGGTGCAGCATCAAAGATGCTCTCATACCAGTGCCCACATTGCTCGGACACGCTGTCAGGTAACCTAACTTCTTCGAGAAAGCGTAATCCAGCTCTGTCTCTAACTCATCGTCAACAAGAGTCGCTAGCCCAAGAGAGTTCTCAAGAGATAATCCGTCACTGATTACCTGGATCCTAAGATGGTCCTCCTCGTTGACCGTGATGCTGAGATCGCTGTCATCTGAGGTGACCAAGTATTTTTCACCTTCAGAGAATGCGAAATCGGGAGTGACCACATGGGATTCCACCCACATCTGCCTTTGGATCGGATCGACTTCGCTCATAGAGTAAAACCGATGTGCAGCAAGCGCGGTGCGGGATGCTACCGCGGCTTTGACCTTCTCGCCGACCATAGAGGATGAGGTCCGATCCGCCCACATGGGAAAAGGAATCTGATCTAGGTTCCTGGCAAGCCTAACTCGGCTATTGAGAACGATCCTGTCACTCATCTACGGCCAACACCTCGGGCTGTAGATCCCTTATCTGGTCTCGGACCTCAGCGGCACGCTCATAATCTTCCGTGAGGATCAAGCGGTTCAACAGATCAGTAAGCTCGACTAATCTGTTCGCAAGGACGATGGGCACCCCGGTCCTCGAAGGGATCTTCCCTCTGTGCGAATCAGCGCCTTGGACTTTAAGTATCAGTTGACCCATGTTCTCATCGAAAGCTGCGTAGCAGTCCCCGCATCCAACCCTTCCGGTCTCGTGGATATCATTGAAGCTACTTCCGCATGACTCGCACTTGACGACCCTTTGGGACAAGCCTTCAATCTGACCCATATCCATAGGAGGAGAATCTTCTCCCATAAGGGCAGACAGGATCTGAGGGATCGACTCAGAGCCCATCTGATGGTTGGCGCAGTCATCACACAACTGGATCTTGGACAACTGACCTTGCTCTAATTTGGTCATATGAACAGTAGCAAGCCTCTTCTGGCAGCGGTTACAAAGCACCGACTTCCTCCATTCTGGCGACAACCCAATCACGGTCTAAAGAAGATATGAAGTATCCAGCCCTGGGACCGCTGTCCCTTCCGATCACCGATGTATATACAGCGCCAAAGGCCTTCTTCGCGTTCAGGCCGTTCTCTTTTCCGAGCTCGTATATGCTGGACTGAACTGTGTCTGGGTCCCAGTCAACTTCAGCCAGGACTCCGGAGAGTTTGCCCAAGAACTGCAGCTGTTCGGGAATAAGATCACCCGCAGCATCCGGTACTACTTCTTGAATAGAGAACTTGTAGGCATCCGGAGCATGTTCGGACAGCCACACTTTGGCTCGTTCGATCTGAGACAAGACCGCAGGCCTATCAGATTCTCTAACGCTGTAACCGCTACGTCCAATGACCTCAAGAGCACCCTCGCCACTGCCTCCGGCCGCTTGGGCAGCAACCGATAGATGAACGAATGGGACCTGACTGGGGATCTCTGTGGGCACCTCGCCTGGCTGCGATATCTCGTATATCCGTCGGGACCATTCATCAACAGGGTCATCAGGCGAGAAATAGGTCTTTTCAAACTTATCGTATTCATCATGGAGTCCAGGGATCCCGTTCACTGGATCAAAATCAATATGCTTTTCGGGCCGAGGTCGCAGCACGAAACATCGCACCGCGGCAGGTGGGACCATCCCGAGAATGTCATTAATAGATATGGCAAGACCTGTGGAGCTAGCCATTGCCCCCTGCCCCTTAAGATAAATCCACTCATAGACGATGGGTTCGGGTGGCTCGGCACCGAATACATCCCGAACGATCTCGCTGCCGGTTTCGTAGGAGCCGCCGGAGGCCGCGTGGTCTTTGCCGAATGGTTCTGCTGTCACACCAAGCACTTTCCAGCGGGCTGGCCAATCGACACGCCAAGGGAGTTTGCCCTGTCCTGCGCGCACGTCGGCCCGGCCACTGTGGCCGCATACACATTCATAATCGACCCACTCACCTGCTGGGTCGGCCCCGGTGACAGTAGGACCGGTTATTCTTCCGCATTCTGAGCATTCGGGATTATAAGAGATCCAGTCCTCAGGCAGTTCACGCCCTGACACCCGGCCGATTATCTCGGCGATCTTCGCACTGCTCGCAACAGCCTCAACTGCAACGTCAGAGTAGAGACCCTCTTTGTACATCTCGTGGGCTCGGTATGCCTCGACCTTGACCCCCAACTCATCTAGAGCGGCTAGAAATGGTTTCAGGAAGTGTTCCGCGTAGTTCTCGCAGCATCCCTCGGGGTCGGGGATCGCATACAAAGGCATGCCCACATACTGCGAGTAGTCATCTGGAAGGAACGGATACACGCTTCTTAGCGGATCAAATGTGTCCGCGATGTAGATGAGCTTGGCACTAGATCCGGCGTGATTAAGCGCCCGGTACACAGCATCCCCACTCAATACTTCCCGAATGTTTCCAAGATGGATCGGTCCGGAGGGCGTGATACCCGTGGCGACTACATGGCTGTCGCCGCGCTTGGCGACAATGCTCGCGGCTAATGTATCAGGCCAAAAACTTCCCTCAGTGTCAGGAGTTTGGGTCACTTACTCTTCGCTTGGCTCTTGGTTGATACGCTGATTATTTCGTAGTCAGTCATTCCGCGAGGGGCCGCAACCTGAACCTTCTCACCGGCCTTCTTATCCATGATGGCCACACCGACCGGCGACTCATAGCTGATCTTGTGTTCGCTCGGATTAGCTTCCGCCGACCCGACCACCTTGTACTCGACCTCTTCGTTGTCCTCAAGGTCCTTGATGACAACCCAAGAGCCAATACCGACCTCGGTAGCAGAGCGTGTTTTCTTGGCGATGGTGGCATGGTTAAGTGTGTCGATGATCTCGGATATCCGACCCTCGATAAATGCCTGCTCGTTCTTGGCATCCTCGAACTCGGAGTTCTCGGATAGATCGCCAAAGGCGATGGCCTCTTTGATTCGGTCAGCCACTTCCTTGCGCTTGGTGGTCTCGAGGTGCGTAAGTTCCTCTTCGAGCTTCTTGAGCCCCTCTTTTGTGAGTATTACCTCTTTGTCCACAGGAAAAGTCCCCCTTATAAGTTCAACCAAAAGGGACACTACGCCATTAGTAGTGCCCCCGAATTATCTCGCGAATTATAGTCAACAACGCGGAGTGCGTCAATCAGGAGACGGTCTCTCCGGCTTCTGGTGACTCGCCAGAGAGTCCTGCCTTGCGCACGAACTTGCTGTGCTTCATGCGCGAGAACACCCTCATCCTCGCCTTCCTGCGCGTCCGAGTCATTTCTTCCTCGGTCAAAGTGCGATCGAAATTGCGGAGTCCAGCGACCTCGAAACCATGCTTTTCAGCAGCCTTCGCTAGAGCGCTGATCTCTTTGACGTTGATACCCAAGGCGTTCTTCCTAAGATCTGGCTCAAGGGCTCTAAGGGCGGTCTCAGAGAAGCAGGCGTAACTAAGATTTGGTGGCAATCCCAGATTATTGAAGGTGGTGAATCTTGAGTCCCACTCGGGCTCACCTGGCAGGCGAACGATGCCGCCTTCTATCACAAGTATTCCTGTAGTCTTGGCTGCCTCTTCTGCGACATCCCTAGGCCGAGCGATGTCGCAGACCACGCTTCCCGGCTTCAGCCAGTCAGCTTCGACGATCACGCCAGTATCACTACTAGCACTGATCACAATGTCCGATCCCCGGAGGCTCTCTTTGATGTCGGTCGAGAAACTGATGTTGTCACCGGCCTCAGCCATTTTAGCCAATCGGTCCACGTTCTTGTGGCCAACGAGAACTAGCTCTTTCACCTCGGACTGAAGCTGCTTCGCACATACTCGACCAATGGATCCGGTTGCGCCGATGACGACAGCGCGCGCATCAGACAATTCGATCTTCATTTGATCAGCTGCCTCTCTGGCAGCTTCAAGTGCGGTCCACACGGTGAACCCATTCCCGGAGGTCACAGGAACTCCGACTTCGCGTTCGATCATGCGGCCATGGTCTCCGACGATAGCTGTGTATGCCCCAAGGCCGATTATCTTGGCCCCATCGGCTTCCAGTTTCTTGGCCGCCTGAAGGACTAGCTCACGAATGTCTTCGTCATCCACGATCATCTGCTCAGGAAGGCGTGGAACGCATTGGATGCGGGCCTCGACCTGTTGACCGGTCTGAGAAGTGATGATGACTGAGGAGATCTCCCATGATTCTTTCATCCAACCCAGCACCTTCTTCACCAGAGGGACGGGCTTCCCGATGGAGCCAGGCTCGAAGTCATACACGTCTTCAAGGTCGAGCGGATGCATGATGAATCCGAATATGGGTATTTCCGGTTCAGTCCCTTCGGTCATACCTCAACCTCTCTCTTCATGCCCTCCAGCATCATCTGGGAGTTCTCTCTCACTTTTAGATCAAGAATGGGGCCGAGAAGATCGGCGAGCGTAGGCATCCCAAAATCGAACTCTACGACCAAGGTCACCTTGGTACCACCATCGACCGGCTCAAAGGTCCATTGGCCATCAAACTTATCTAGGTCGCCCTCTAGAAGCTTGTACTTGATCATCATCTGATCGTCATGGAAGGTATCTTCCTCTTTCCATGAGAGAGGGATTCCCTCGACCAGGGTGTTCCACTCGGTGATGGTCACGTTGTCATGACGCTCAAGAACTGTGATCTTGTCTACATCCGCCATGAACTGTGAGTATCGCTCCATGTCGGATGCGAAATCATAGACCGTTTGGGGTTCGGCGCTTATCTGAATAGAACTCTCAACTATCGGCAAGTTGTCTCGGCACTCCTCTACTGTCGTTCCGCAAAGAGTAGCTCATATTTATCATCCGCGTAAGTAACTGCGGCCCGTAGAGCTTGTAGGGCGGTATCAACTTGCTCACGTGTGACTACCAATGGAGGCTCGACCCTGATCACCTTGGGCTGATTCAGAGTGTATGCTGCAAGCACACCAGCCTTTATCATCTCTGGAATAACCACCCCACCCAACCCTTCTTTGGTGAGCTCGACTCCGATCATCAGACCCTGGCCTCTGACCGCTTTGATGATCCTCGGGTATTCGCTGCGGATCGCATCGATCCCCTCTATCAGTAGTGCGCCCATCTCCACTGCTTTGGCTGAGAGGTCCTCGTCTTTGGTCACTTGCAAGGCAGCCATTGCAGCCGAGCAGGCTAGTGGATTACCTCCGAAGGTGGAGGTGATGATCAATGGGTCTTTGGCAAAACTCTCCCACACCCAGGGGCGACCGCAGAACGCGCCGATGGGCATCACTCCCCCACTCAGACCCTTGGCCAAAGTGATGATGTCAGGGGTGACTTCTTCGTGGTCGACCGCGAACATCCGACCTGTACGCCCAAGTCCTGTCTGGATCTCATCCACAATCATCACTGCGCCGTGCTCATCGCACAGCTCACGTACACGGCTGAGGTACCCAACGGGTGGCATAATGATCCCACCCTCCCCCTGGATTGGCTCGATGATAACGGCTGCTGTTTCCTTGGAAATGGCGACGGCTAACGGGTCAGTATCCCCGAAGGCTACGTGCTTGAAATCATCGACCAAGGGTCGGAACGGTGCCTTGAACTGCTCTCTTCCGGTCGCGCTTAGGGCGCCCATGGTTTTTCCATGAAAAGCGTTATCAGTCGCTATGACTTCGGTGCGACCTGTGGCCATACGAGCAAGTTTGATGGCGCCCTCTACTGCCTCCGCCCCGCTATTGCAAAAAAACGAGTACTGCATGTCCCCCGGCAACACCCCTGCAAGCATCTCGGCAAGATCGGCAAGGGGCTCATTCAGAAGAAGTTTCGAACCGAGTGACATCCGATCCATCTGCTTCTTCACCGCCTCAACTACGACTGGGTGAGAATGTCCAACATTGAACACTCCATAGCCGCCGGCAAAATCTAGGTATTCTTTGCCTCCGTTGTCGGTGATCACGCAGCCGGCTGCGGACACTTCAACGTTTCCGAGTCCGGTCACCTTTAACAGCCTGGCCAATCCTGGATTGTGAAACTTTGCGATCTTGGCTCGGACCATCTCGCTGTATTGACCGCTATCCATCACAGCTCCTCTATGCTGGGCTCGATATCGAGCTTGTCCAGTAGGTCTAGGTAATCACTGGGGGTGATTTGGTCGACGCCCTTGCCAAGCGCTGCGACAAAGACGGCCTCGAGTACATTTGTGCCAAAGGACCGTCCCCCGAAGCGCGGGGTAGTAGTCACCAGCCACTTGACCCCTCGCTCACGCAAGACCTCTACGTCTGATGGAGTCGTAGTGTTTGTAAGTACCGCCTTGCCCTCCAAGGTCGGGGGCATGTACCTGCGAATATAGTGAAAATCACCCGCGATCAGGGAAGACTCTGAGAACAACTCTTCACCTCTGGGTTCCGGTTCCTTTTCTTGTTCAGCTCCTACCGGATACAGTGCATCGAAAGGACCCTTTGTAATCCTGGGAAGAATCTCGTCCGCTACTTTGGCCAACTGCTCAAATGACCTGATCGGGACTGGCATATCGAGAGCAAATATCATGTCTCCAAATGTAACGTCAGCACCCGCATCGACCAGCGATTCTGCCATTCCGAACCTATCCACGGCACAGACCATGAGTACTTTTTCCCCAACTATCGGGAATGGTCCGGACTCGACGAGGGTGGATACGACCCTTTTTTCCAAAGAGTTCTTGAGACCGCTGCCGTCAACCACAGGAGTGGACTTCACCATGTCGCGCAGACGGGCGCCGTCCTTCATTTCGTAGCGAGTGGTGGGGGAGTATACGTATATGTCGATACCGCCCAGTCCGATCGCGTCAACCGAGCCGTCGGCCTCAGCCAAGATCCGTGAGGCCTCGTCGAAATCCCCGTCAGTACCGATCCGCCTGATGTTGTAGTGCTCACCTAGCAGGTCGATCTCGACCTCGTGGTCCCTCTTTGAGGAGCCCAGACTAACGCTGAGTATTCGGCGGCTCAGGACCAGTCCGATCTGGCATAGGCGGAGTCACTAAGACTCTTGAGCTCGATGGCCTTAGCTTTGGGGTCGACAGGGAAAACTGCAGACCCAGCGACTATCATAGAGGCACCGGACTCAACGACCTCTTCGATGTTCCGGGCGCCGATACCGCCGTCGATCTCAAGCTCGATCTCAACACCCTTGGCCTCGATCATTTTCCGAAGATCCCTGACTCGGCCAAGACTCTCAGGGATGAAAGTCTGACCAGCGAATCCTGGAAACACAGACATCAAGAGCAGGTAATCTACTTTGTCTATGTACGGTTCGATCTTTTCGAGTGGAGTATCGGGATTGAAGGCGATGCCTGCTTTAACGCCCACGTCCTGCAGGTCCTGTATCAAATGCTCCGGCTCGGGGACTGTCTCAATATGAAATGAGATCATATCAGCGCCGGCTTCGATGAATGCTGCCACATAAATATGGGGATGCTCGATCATCAAATGACAATCAAGCGGAAGATCTGTACATTTGCGCAGCCATTTCACAACCGGGGGACCGATAGTCAAATTCGGCACGAAATGCCCGTCCATCACATCAACGTGTAAGACATCAGCACCACCCTGTTCGGCCAGTTTCACCTGCTCGGCAAGTCGACCAAAGTCTGCGGATAGTATCGATGGCGCCAACTTTACCGGAACTTCGGGAAGTTCCTTCCGTGGGCTGAAGTGATCCTTTATCTCAGACGGGACGCTGGGGGTCGTTAGATCATCCATCAATCAGGAGGCGTACATCTTGCCGTACGGCCTGTGACTGACCGGAATCAGTTTGACGTACTCGCTGTCTTTCAACTCTTGCCGCTCGTCGTCACTCACTTCGAAGTGGTTGCAGTACTCGTCGATCTCATGATGAAGAGTTTCCGTGTCCTTGTCTGTGAAATCTACCGGAGCGACTTCAGCACCAAGCTGATACGGCTCGACTCTTCCACGAAGATAGATAACCCCACCGTGCATGCCCGTTCCGATGTGATGGCTGGGAATGAGGTCGCTGGGCATCTCGCCGAATTCCGTGGCACCCTGGACTGACGGCCTATTAAGAAGAAGCAAGACGCCACCGGCCATGTACTCGCCAAGGAAGTCGTGGGCGACTCCGCCGACAACGAGCACGGGAATCTTGTCCTCGTACTCCTTCATGTGAATCCCACAGCGATATCCGGAATTGTCTCGTATATACACTTTGCCACCCCGCATCGCGAAGCCAGCAATGTCACTGCTGTGCCCATGAACGATAATACTGCCAGCATTCATGGTGTTACCCACCGCGTCCTGGCAGTTGCTGTTCACTGTGATCTCGCAGCCGTTCATGAACACACCAAGATCATTACCAGCACAGCCCTCGATATCGATCTTTACTGGAGGAAGGTCTGTGGCAATATACCGCTGACCGTTAACATTCTTTAGTAGTAGGTGCTTTGCACCCTCGTCGCACACGACTCTCAGAAGCAGGTTGAGCTCACGATAGGTCAGGTCCTGCGCGTTTACTTCGACCTTTCCTTTTCCGTGATCAGTCACTCGGGACCTGTCCAGTGCCACATCAGCCTGCATCGGATTGATCATCTTAGACATGTGTGGTCCACCTACTTCCCTGCTGGGCGAACGCCCAAGATCTTTAGAGTTTCTTCATCCAGCCCTACACCTCGTAGCCTGAGACGATTCCCTCTGAGCGACTCAATGGCATTTACACCCATGGCTCCGAGAATATCTTTGATCTCTATGCTCCAGCCACGAAGGAGGTTGTATAGCCTCTCACTGCCCTCTTCAGGGTTAACCCTCTTGTTGAGCTGCCGATCCTGAGTTGTGAGCCCCCAGGCGCATTTACCGGTGAAACACCTCTGGCAAACTGTGCAGCCCAAAGCAATTAGAGCAGCCGTACCGATATATACCGCGTCAGCACCCAGCGCAATAGCCTTAGCAACGTCAGCACTATTCCTGATTCCACCGGATACGACAACAGAGACCTGATTCCTGATTCCCTCTTGGCGCAGTCTGTCGTCCACTGCCGCTAGAGCGAGTTCGATCGGGATACCCACGTTGTCTCTAATGACGGTCGGAGTCGCTCCCGTGCCGCCCCTGAAACCATCGATCACGATTACGTCTGCGCCTGCGCGGGCGATTCCGCTGGCGATGGGCGCAGCATTATGGACTGCAGCGATCTTTACAGCTACAAGCTTCTCGTAGTTTGTCGCCTCTTTGAGGGACATGACCAACTGTCTCAAGTCCTCAATGGAGTAGACGTCATGATGAGGCGCGGGCGATATAGCGTCAGTACCCTCAGGGATCATTCGAGTGAGTGAGATCTCGGCGTCGATCTTTTCACCAGGTAGGTGCCCACCAATACCAGGCTTAGCGCCTTGTCCGACCTTGATCTCGATCATTTGCCCAGCCTTTAAGTACTCGTCGAACACACCGTAACGACCCGACGCCACCTGAACGATGGTGTTGTCGCCGTACTCATACAGACTCGGGTGCAGGCCGCCCTCACCTGTGTTGTAAAGAGTGCCAGCCTCAGTTGCGGCAAGGGCGAGAGACTTGTGCACGTTATAGCTGATGGCTCCAAAGGACATCGCAGCGAACATTATTGGTGTCTCCAGCGCGACCGAGGGTCGATTCGGCGCCTTCACTTTTCCCTGGTCATCGATCTCGATGGCGTCCGGCTTCGAACCCAAGTAGGTCCGCAGCTCCATCGGTTCACGCAAAGGGTCGATGGAAGGATTGGTGACCTGACTGGCGTCGAGCAGAAGATGATCCCAGTAGATGGGGTGCGTCGTCGACGGCAGTTCGTTGCCACACGATGTGAGCAGTACTCCGCCGGTTTCTGCTTGCTTGTTTATCTCGCGCTGCGCTCGATTGGTCCAGAGTCCGTGCTTGCGAAAGGCAAGTCCATTCTCGTAAATGTTGATGGCGAGGGTCGGGCAGAACACCGCACATCTGCGACAGTCCACACAGTTGCGGTTGTTAGCTACAATCCTGTCATCATCTTCATCGTGCTCAAGGGCATCAAAACTACAGTTGACCACACACGCACCGCAACGGATGCAAAGGTCATCTTTTATCTCTACCTCGAACTCTGGTGATGAATAACTGATCATCCAGTCACCACCTCTTCCTTGTTCGTTGTCTTTGCCGTCTCGTAGAGCTCTGTGGCTGCTGCCTGGCCACCACGAGGCATCCAGATCTGCTCAGGCTCAGGACATATCTCGCGGATGGATGCCTCTTCAGAAGACAGATAGTATGTCGGGCCATGGGTCGCGACGACCAATGGCCTAAGGCGGATGCGGTCGGTGATGCCGATCATTCTTTCGCTATCGGCGATTATGAAGCTGAACGGGCCATTGAAGAGAAGTGGTCCGTACACTCTACGCAACGCCTCGGTAACAACTCGTTCATCCTCAGGCATCCTATCGATCGCCTCCCACAGTGGAGAAGCAATCACCTTTTCTACCATCTCGATCGGTAGTCCGTGCTTTCTCATCAACAGATCGATCGTGTAGGCGACGACCTCAGTGTCAGTCATAAGGGTACATTTATAGTCATACATCTCGAGGTGACGCATGTTTGTCCCGTAGCTGGATAGCTCACCGTTGTGTACAACGGCCCAGTCCAGAAGGCCGAACGGATGACAACCGCCCCACCACCCCTGAGTGTTGGTCGGAAAACGGCCATGAGAGAGCCATGTGTAGCCCTTGTAATCGTAAAGACGGAAGAACTCACCTACATCTTCGGGGTATCCGACCCCCTTGAAGATGCCCATATTCTTTCCACACGAGGAGACGAAGGCTCCCTCGATCCTGTCATTTACCTCGAGTGACAGTCTGACGACGTAGTCGCTTTCATCCTCGTTGACCACGCTGGCGGCTTCAACGTCAACGAAGTAACGCCACAGCAATGGCGGATTGTGAACGTGCGCTGTCGGGTCAGTAGGAATAATCTCTGCCGCGACAATACTGAAGTGCTCATGGAGAAACTCTTCCGTGGTTACACGAGCGCTCTCATCCATGTACATAAGGTGAAACGCGTACTGGTCAGCATGGTCAGGGTAGATGCCATAGCCGGCAAATCCACCGCCCAGACCATTTGAGCGCTCTTTCATGTTGGCGATTGCCTTAATGATGTCACTGCCATCTGTCAGAGATTTGTCTCTGTTCATGAAGCCGATAAGACCACAGGCTGCTATTATTTTTTCTCCGTGCAGCTGCCAGCTGCTGGAGAGATGCTTGGGAAAGCTCATTAGTGGAGGGTTCTCCTGGTAATTGAGTCCAACGTAAGTACTTATTCTAGCATCAGCCCAGACTATGGAACAACCAGGATAGTCCAGGTTTTCTAGGGTTTGAGACTACCCTTTTCTAAACTTTGATATAAAGAAACCTTGAATGGCATCATCGGCATCAGGAAGCAACTCTACCCAGCCGTCTCCCTTGCGGAAATGAAGCGGCTTGTGGCCGTGAAACTCAATGTCACATTCATGCAGGCCTAGGTTCTCGGCCGCCCACTCAACGTTGTCCTGATTTTCTCGTTTCGAAAGTGTGCAAGTCGAATACACCAGAGTCCCGCCTGGCTTTACGTACTTAGAACCCGTCTCTAGCAGCCTTCTCTGAAGAGCGGCTAGAGCATCTAGCTCGGACTCCTTCCTATTCCACCGAATATCAGGCCTGCTGGAAAGGGTCCCAAGACCAGAGCATGGAGCGTCAATAAGTACCCGGTCAAAACTGGCAGCCAAATCCTCTTGGAAGACAGTGCCGTCCGCAACTAGGGGCTCAACGATGGACGCTCCCAATCGCTCAGCCCGATCAGTCAACCGGGCAAGTCTTTTCTCGTTCTTATCCACTGCAACGATACGACCGGCATTGTTCATCAAGGCCGCTATGTGTGTGCTCTTGCCCCCGGGTGCCGCGCACAAATCGAGGACGGTCTCACCTTCGTGAGCCTCGAGCATGACTGAAGCCAGCATCGAAGCCACGGACTGTCGCGTATAACGCTCGGTGCCCTCACCAATACTCGCGGATGATCCCTCAACGACCAATGCCTCATCAAGCAACCGGGTATGTCTGACAACGGCACCCCCTTCGGTAAGCTCCTTTTCCACCTCGGGCCTTGAGGCAGCAATGGTATTCACTCGAATGGAGGTCGGCGATGAGTTCTGATACGCCTCAGCCAACATATGGGCCTCTTCCGCCCCGCGTTCATCTATCCACATTCTAGACAACCACTGAGGCAGGGAATGTCTGTGAGTCAAATGCATGAGGGGGTCACTCTCAAAGCGGGGCCAAGGTATCCCGGCCTTAGAGCGATCCGCCGTCCTACAAATGGCATTCACGAATCCTGTGAATCCGGGTGAGACCGTCTTCCTCACCATCTCAACCGCCTGGTCTATGGCTGCATAGGCGGGGATTCGATCAAGATA
>JAUVYG010000045.1 GCA_030603185.1 Actinomycetota bacterium
CGACAGCACAACGACAGCAATGTTCTTTCCCTGGGTGAGCGCTTGATAGACGATGCACTTTCAGTTGAGATCGTTGACGCATGGCTGGAAACTGAGTTCGAGGCCGGAAGGCACGAACGCAGAGTTAGAAAGATCACTGAACTCGATGGTGGGACAACTGGCTGACAGGCCTTAGAGTATTGGTACAATGCTTTAGCCGAGAAACGCAATGAAAGCAGACAAGAGGAAGATAACTCTTGTCGGAATTCCAGGGAAATACGGTGCAAGAGAAAACTAAATGTTCATTCTGCGGTCAAGAATTTGATGCAGACCAGTGCCTATCGTCTGAATCGGGAACTGTGATCTGTGTAGAGTGCCTATCACAGAATAGCCAGATATTTGATGGCTCGAGCCAGAGAGAGATTCTCAAGCAAGAGGATCCAGAGATGGCTAAGGCCTTACAGAGCGAGTTAGATCGGGAAAGGTACACAGTTGAGCTGATCGCCAGCGAAAACCACACCAGCCGGGCAGTTCTCGCGGCACAAGGTTCGGTGGCAACGAATAAGTACGCCGAGGGACTTCCAGGAGCTCGCTATTACGGCGGATGTGAGTATGTCGACATCATCGAGCGTCTAGCTCGCGACAGGGCGATGAGGCTATTCGGGGCTGAGCATGCGAATGTTCAGCCACACAGCGGCTCACAAGCCAATGCTGCCGTGTACCTCTCCGCACTTAAGCCCGGGGACAAAGTACTTGGACTGAGCCTGGCCCATGGGGGTCACCTTACCCACGGGAGTAAGGCAAACTTCTCAGGCAAGATATATGATTTCGCGTCATATGGGGTGGACCCAGAAACCGAGCGTATCGATCTTGATGCGATGCGCAGAATGGCCCATGAGCATCAGCCCAAAATGATCGTTACCGGAGCGAGTGCATATCCGCGTGAGATCGATTTCGCGGCATTTCGTGAGGTGGCAGATGAGATCGGCGCACTGCTCATGGTCGACATAGCCCACATCGCAGGCCTTGTTGCGGCGGGAGTACATCCTTCACCGGTTCCGATGGCTGATTACGTGACCGGGACTACCCACAAGAGCCTTAGGGGCCCACGGTCCGGCTTTATTCTCTGCAAGAAGAAGCATGCCAATGCAATAGACAAGGCTGTCTTTCCTGGGATCCAAGGCGGTCCGATGATGCATGAGATCGCTGCCAAGGGAGTGGCCTTCGGTGAAGCTTTACATGACAACTTTAAGACCTACTCTTCTCAGGTCGTAAACAACGCCCAGGTTCTAGCCGATGTGCTTTCATCAAGGGGCTTCAGGATAGTGTCCGGCGGTACGGACAATCATCTCCTTCTAGTGGACATGCGCCCCAAGAGCTTGACGGGGAAGGACGCTGAAGAGGCGCTTCATAAAGTCGGTATTGTTACGAACAAGAACGCCATTCCATTCGATCCAGAGCCACCAACCATTACAAGCGGTATCCGACTGGGCACTCCGGCCGCTACCACTAGAGGAATGGGCGAGTCCGCGATGTTCAAGATCGCAACAGCGATATCGGACGTACTCGACTCCATCGATGATGAAGTCGTGTGTAACCGAGTCAAATCGGAAATTCGCGAGCTTTGCGAAGAGTATCCGCTTTACCCGAACCTGAGCTACGCTTGAGCTGCATCGCCGGTAGGCGAGCTAGGATGTGACGAATGACCAGCCTAATAGGTAGTGTGGGCTTCCCCTACCTAGTAGCGACCCTTGTTGCGATCGTTACCACTCTGATCGCTACCCCTCTATCCGGGCATCTTGCAGGTGTGATCGGTGCTATGGATGAACCGGACGCCCGAAAGGTCCACAGCAGGGTAATCCCTCGACTCGGCGGTATCGGGATCTACGCAGGATTTCTGGCCGGTCTTGTTACCTTCCTCCTGCTCCGACCTGACGAGTATTCACCGCTGGTACTGGCTGTATTGGTTGCCTCCCTGGTCATTGTGATCACCGGGGTCCTGGATGATATCTATGTGTTGTCGGCAAAATACAAATTCGCGGGGCAGTCATTGGCTGCTGCAGCAATCATCGTTCTTGGGCCCAGAATCGAATTCCTTGCTCTCCCAACAGGGGATGTGATCTTCCTTAATCCCATCCTGTCTGCGGGGATCACTTTCTTCTGGGTGGTAAGCCTGGTCAATATCATCAACTTTATCGATGGCCTGGATGGTCTAGCGGCCGGTGTTGCCTCCATCGCCGCACTGACACTGTTCTTTTACGCCGTTGTCACGGGTAACGGTGCAGGCGCCTTCATTCCACTGATTCTAGCCGGGGCCGCCATTGCCTTCCTGCGGTACAACTTCAACCCGGCCTCCATATTCATGGGCGATAGCGGAAGCATGCTCTTAGGGCTGATCCTTGGGGCAGTAACTGTGTCGAATGTCACAAAGGGCATCGCCTTTGTCAGCCTGCTTGTGCCTTTGGTGATCGTGGCCATACCGATTTTCGATACAGCCTTTGCGATATTTCGCAGGCTCTGGGGGGGCCAAAGTATCACCCAGCCAGACAAGGGGCACATCCACCACAGGTTACTTCACCGAGGTCATTCGCAGCGACAAACAGTTATTCAGATATACCTATGGTCATTCGCGTTGTCTGCGGCGGCGATCGGACTGACGCTTACCACTAGTGGGCTGCGGCTTCTTTTTGTCAGTCTTCTCGTCATATTCTCGCTGATCTTCGTGTATTCCCTGGGTCTCTTCGAGGGCCTTTTGACCGTCTTTAAGGACATGGCCGTTCCTTCTAGATCTCGGTCCGGATATGGTGAGGAGAGGCGCCGTCACGGCCGCGATACATCCAACGGCAGTGGAGATTCCACTACTGGTGAGGGGTCCCTGGACGAGGGTGTAAAAACCACCGACCATCTACCGAACTAGTGCTATCATTCTCTATCGAATCTACTTGATTCTTTGATAGTCATTCCTGGGCGGAGGTAGAAGCCTGAAGCAGTTACGACGAGACCCCCTTACTGGAAAATGGGTCATTATGGCCACTGGTGTAGGGCTTGGAAGCAGCGATATCCTATGCGGCGGCGAAAACGCTGGTGACCCCACCAGTTGTGTGCTGGACGAGGGAAGGGAAACCGAGACTCCTTCTGAGGTGTTCGCGGTTCGGCCGACTGGATCATCCCCGGATACCCCAGGTTGGTCCGTACGCTCAGTTCCTGACTGTGATCCGATTCTTCGGCCTCAGGCCTCGGGATCTATTGACAAAGATCTTCGCCATCAGTCGATGCCTGCTGAAGGTCATCACGAGGTTATGGTACTGACGCCCCAGCACGATCGATCTCTTGCGCAGATGGAAGAGTCCGAGTTGAATACCGCACTCCAGGCGATCCGGACAAGGGCGAAGCAGCTTATCGATGACGATGTGATCGAACATGTCGTGATGATCGTGAACCATGGCCCTGAGGCAGGCTCAGCTATTAAACACACCCACGCTCAGATATTCGGGCTTCCTTTTCCGACTGAAGACCTTCGAGACGAGCTAAAGAACTGTGTTTCCTATTCTGAGGCAACCGGGTCGTGTATTTTGTGTGATCAGATCAGAGCCGGAGAAGCCGATACCGATATTGTTCTGGTTGAAAACGATGAGTTCGTGTCTTACGTGCCGTTTGCTGCAAGAGTGCCATTTCAGATCATGATCGGCCCCAAGAACCATAGCGCACGCTTTGAGGATACCGACGATAACCACATCGCTCTGCTGAGTGAGGTTCTCTCGAAAACCACGAGGATGTTGAGCAGTGCTCTCGATGATCCACCGTTCAATCTCATCATCAAGTCATCACCGGAACATGAACCCTCAGACCTGTCGTATCATTGGCACATAGACATTCTTCCCAGACAGTCCATTCTTACAAATTTCGAGCTCGCGTCGGATGTTTGGTTCAATACAGTTGCTCCGGAAGAATCCGCTAAGATCCTTCGCGGTGATCGAGCATTGTATTCCGGGGATAGTGGCAGCTGACGATGGAGCTTACTGTACTCGTACCGCTCCTGATCTTCGGGGTAGCGCTATTCTTCATCCTCTCTGAGAAGATTCATCGCACGATCGTCGCCTTGGTGGGTGCGGCGGCAATGGTCATAGCTGGCCACTTTTTGGGATTCTATGGCGAGATTGAGGCAATAACGGCTGTAGATTTCAATACCATCGGATTGCTGATGGGCATGATGATACTCGTCGCACTTCTGGCTAACACTGGTGTCTTTGAGTATCTGGCGATATACGCGGGGCAGAAAGCAAAAGGAAGACCTTGGGCCCTGCTCGTTATCCTAGGTTTGACCACTGGTGTCGTCTCGATGATTCTAGACAATGTCACGACGGTCATTCTGATAGCCCCCGTGACATTGAAGATCGCGTCAATCCTCAGAATAAATCCGATACCCCTGCTTATAGGTGAGGCCCTGTTATCTAACACTATGGGCACGGGGACCCTGGTAGGCGACCCCCCCAACATCATCATTGGGGCCGCAGCAGACCTGTCGTTCTCAGAGTTCATAATTCATCTGACCCCGATAGCGATCATAGCGACACTCTGCACACTGATTGCTCTAAGGATCGTATTCCGAAAGCAGTTGGCTGAAGAGCCACATGGCGTTGACTCACTTCTGCAGATGGATCCGAAGCACTCAATCAAGGACGCAGAGACACTCCGAAAAGTACTTATTGTCATCGGGCTTGTAGTCGTAGCCTTCTTTGTTCACGGACAGCTACACCTGTTGCCGGCAACAGTCGCCATTGCAGGAGCAGCCCTAGCTCTGCTTTGGGTGCGACCGAAGGTTGATGAGGTTCTCGGTAAGGTCGAGTGGTCAGTACTGCTGTTCTTTGCCGGTCTATTTGTGATGGTCGGTGGTCTTGAGAGCGCTGAGATACTCTCCGCAGCTGCTGGTGGGCTGCAGTCTTTGACCGAGTTGGACCCCGCCATTCTTGGAGTCTCACTGATATGGTTGGCCGCTATCATCTCAGCCCTGGTAGATAACATCCCATTCACCATCGCCGCAGTTCCGGTAGTCGAATCACTAAGTGAATCTGCGGGCACCGGAAATGCCTTATGGTGGGCGCTGGCCATGGGCGCTGGATTCGGTGGGAACGGAACCCCGATCGGCTCTACGGCCGGTGTCATTGTTGTCAATATGAGTGAAAAGACAGACACACCGATCACTTTTAGGACCTGGGTGCTGTCGGGGACCGTCGCAACGTTGGTGTCCGTGACCATAGGCTCCATAGCTATGGCCCTGTTCTTTGATTTCTTCAGGTAGAGCCGCCTAACAATTCAATTCGAGAAAACTGTTGTTTGAGCAGGTAGGCAATGCTAACATCTAGTGGTTTGGCCAGGACGTATGCAGCAGTCAGACATAGTCCGAGGTCACAAGGTTTTACGTCAAGCAGAGAGGTTCAGTACGCGCTAAATGAGTTCAGATAGCAGCCAGGTGGCATTCCCTCAGTTCGACAGAATGATAAAAGGGATCATCAAATGGAATTCGATTTCCGCTTCTGTGCTTATAGTGATTGGGCTCCTCGTTTCGCAGAGTCTAAGTCTTGCAGCTGGCATAGCGATTGGTGCCGCCCTGGCAACGGTAAACGCCATTTTGCTTGCTAAAAAACTGAAGACTATCTCAACTGACACCTCTCCTGTGGCGGGGCAAGCCGCGATGCTGGGTAGCATGGCCCTACGATTTCTGGTCATGGGTGCTGGTGTAGCAGTATCAGTGTTCGTGTTGGGATTGGACAAGTTAGGTATTGCGGGTCTTTTAGCCGCATTGGTAGTATTTCAGCTTGTATCTGGTTGGTTCGCTAGTCGAGCTATGGCTCCGGCCCAAACAGAACAAGCGACCTGAGGTAATGATGACAATACGGAATGGAGGGATCGTTCTTGGAACAAGGTGAAGGTTCGCCAATACCACACGCCCTAGAGCATCCCTGGACCGAGGAGCTTTTCGGTCTCGTAGTATTCATGGATACAATGATATACGTGTGGATTCCCATCATCGTTCTGCTAATTGCGGCCGTTGTCGTGAGAATTAGGCTTAGCCTTGATTCTCCAGGAAAGCTCCAGATCATGATGGAGGGGCTGTTCGACTTCATTGGAAGTCTCGTAAGGGATTCACTTGGTGACTATGGGCGGAAGGTTATTCCTCCGCTCGCGTTCACTCTGTTCTTGTTTATCTTCCTGGCAAGTTTTCTTGAGTTAATACCGGCGGCAATTCTAATGCCTAGTGACCATGGAGGCTTCGAGTGGGTCCCGTTCAAGGCAGCGACTGGAGACGTGAATGTTCCTCTGGCGCTCGGACTTTTCGTGATAGGACTAATTCACTTCTACTCGATCAAGGCCAAGGGGATAATCGGGTATGTGGGCAGTTACTTCGTTGAACCGATTACTCGTGAGGGTGTCGGAATCCCAAAGAATATCTGGCCCTTCGTGGCTGTTCTCGTTTTCGGATTTAATTTCATACTCAGAATCGCGGAAGAGGTTGGAAAGCTTATAAGTCTTCCAATGCGTCTCTTCGGCAATATGTTCGCGAAGGCCATAATCTTCTTCCTGATAGGACTGATCGGTACTGCGGGATTGTTTGGCCCCCTATTGATGCTCCCAGCTGATATTTTCTGGAGAGGCTGGAGCACAATGATCGTTGTGATTCAGGCCTTCGTTTTTGCATTGTTGGCAATTGTATATACAAAGCTCGCGACAGTTAACGAGCACGACTCGGAAGGAGGTGAGCATTAAGTGGAACACGCAATACTTCTTGGTGCTACAGTAATCTCGCTCGGCCTGATGCTTGGCGGAGCGGCAGCAGGATCGGCAATTGGGGACGGACTTATCACGTCCAAGTATCTAGAGGGCATAACACGCCAGCCAGAGCTTCGTGGAATGTTGATCGGTCAAATGTTCTTCGGCGTAGCTATCATTGAAGCTGTACCGTTCATTGTAATCGGTATCGCATTCTGGTGGTTGTTCGCAAGTCCGTTCACTAGCCAGCTTACAAAACTCATTGGCTAAGGAGTAACTATGGAAGTAAACGGGACGTTTATAGCCACCCTGGTTTCTTTTCTTGTGCTCTACGGCTTACTGTTTAAGCTGCTGTATCGCCCAATCCAAAAGATCATGGAAGAGCGTGCAGCGCGCATAAAGGAAGCCATTGACGAGGCTGAGAACGCACGAACCGAGGCTGAGAGACTGCTCAAAGACTATAAAGAGCAGATATCTGGGGCTCGGAAAGAGGCTCAGGGCATTCTCGAGCAGGCTAAGGCCCATGGCGAGGCGACTCGCGAGGACCTAAAGGCCAAGGCAGAGGAAGAGGCCGAGAAGATTCTCACAAAGACAGCGGCAGAGATAGAGCGCGAGAAGACTCGTGCACTGTCAGAGCTCCAGGGGCGGGTCGCAGACCTAGCAGTTGGAGCCGCATCGGCGATCGTCGGTAAGTCTCTGGATGCCAAGGATCACTCCAAGATGATCGAGGAGTACCTTGAGCAGGCAGAGACCGCGAAGAATAACTAGATCTGTTAAGTGGAGTTAGATTGAGTAAAGAGGTCAGCCCAGACACACTTGCAGGCGCACTGCTTGGCGCATCCACTGACCGAGGGGTCGTGGATGACGTCGCCGAAGAGCTAGAGCGCGTGCAGTCAATATTGGATCACAACCTTGGCCTTAAGGATGCGATGAGAAACTCATCGATGTCCTCTGAGGCTAGGGGAGCGATTCTTGCTGAGGTCCTAGGGGATGGTGTGTCTGAGGTCACGCTGTCTTTCTTGAGGCTCCTTGTGGATGCATCCGGCATCTCTGTACTACCTGCTGTTCGCAGGTCGTATGAAGTCATGGCAGAAAAGGCTCGAACTAGAGTAACTGCCGATGTGACCACCGCGGTGGTCATAGACAAGGCGCTTGAAGAAAATCTGCAGAAAAGGCTGACAGCCGCTACCGGTAAGGATGTAACCATCCGCAGTCAGGTCGACGAGTCCATCATCGGTGGGATCGTAGTTCATGTTGATGGCAGGGTTATAGACGCCAGCATCAGCCGTCAATTAGAGGACATGCGATCCGCCATGGCCGGAACAAGGAAATGAGGAATAGTAGTTGAGTACAACAGACTTTAGCGTCGACCCCAGCGCCATAGATGACATTCTAAAAAAGCATCTCGCTGAGTTCGAAGCTACTGTAGAGACAGAAGAAGAAGGCATCATCACTGAAATGGGTGATGGTATCGCGAGGATCACTGGTCTTCGCAGCGCAATGGCGGGTGAGATGCTCGCGTTTCCGAACGACACATTCGGTGTCGCCCTCAACCTGAAAGAGGACGAGATCGGCGCTGTCATCCTCGGAGACTTCAAGAAGGTGCGACAGGGCGACACCGTTCGCCGCACTGGCAAGGTAGTCCAGGTTCCATCAGGTGAGTGCATGAAGGGTCGCGTTGTCGATCCTCTGGGTAACCCCATCGACGGCAAGGGTCCTTTGAATCCTGAGCCAGAGGCTTATCGCCCTATGGAGTTCGTCGCCCCTGGTGTTATTGACCGTCAGCCAGTCGGTGAGCCTATGCAGACAGGCATCAAGGCCATCGACGCGATGATTCCTATCGGTCGTGGACAGCGAGAGCTGATCATTGGTGATAGGCAGTCTGGAAAGACAGCGATAGCCGTTGATACCATCATTAATCAAAAAGGCGGGGACGTAACATGTGTTTACGTCGCCATCGGACAGAAGCAGTCCACTGTTGCGACTGTTGTTGAGACCCTTGAGCAGCACGGGGCCATGGAATACACGACCGTTGTCAGCGCACCCGCTGACAGTAGCGCTGCACTCCAGTGGATGGCTCCATTCTCTGGGTGCGCCATCGCCGAGCACTTCCTCTACAGCGGCAAACACACCCTCGTGATCTATGATGACCTTTCAAAGCACGCGCAGGCTTACCGTCAGATGTCACTTCTGCTCCGCCGCCCACCGGGCCGCGAGGCATATCCTGGTGATGTTTTCTATTTGCACAGTCGCCTACTAGAAAGAGCATGCAAGCTCAGCGATGAGCTTGGAGCCGGATCACTCACTGCGCTACCGGTCATCGAGACCCAGGCCGGCGATGTTTCCGCATACATCCCTACGAACGTTATTTCCATTACTGATGGTCAGATATACCTTCAGACTGACTTGTTCAATGCCGGTGTTAGGCCAGCTATCGACGTAGGTATTTCTGTATCACGAGTCGGTGGCGCCGCTCAGACCAAGGGCATGAAGAAGGTCGCTGGTAGCCTCAGGTTGGATCTCGCACAATATCGAGAGCTTGAGGCTTTCGCTCAGTTTGGGTCAGACCTAGACAAGGCAACTCAGGATCAGCTGAATCGTGGTGCACGTCTGGTTGAGATCCTCAAGCAGGGTAGATACGAGCCAGCTCCGACCGAAGAGCAGATCGCTATCATCTGGGCCGCGACCGTCGGCCACTCCGATGATGTTCCTGTGGAGAAGATCCAGGAGTTTGAGGCTGAGTTCAAGCAATACCTGCGGCTCAGCGAGGCTGACCTTATGAAGAAGTTCAAGGCGGGCGACTACAAGCTCTCCGACGAGGTGGTTGCTGGGCTTGAGTCCGCGGTAGCCAACTTCAAGAAGAGCTTCATTGTGGACGAGGGCTAGGGGCCAATATGTCCAAAGCACGCGAGATAAAAAGGCGCATTAAGAGCGTCACCAATACGCGTCAGATCACTCGAACCATGGAGATGGTGGCTTCGGCCAAAATCAAGAAGGCCCAAGAGCGTATCGAGGCAGCTCGTCCGTACGCCCTTGCGATGATGGATACACTGCGCAATGTGGCTAAGTATGTTCCGGCTTTTGAGCATCCTTTGCTAGAAAATCGTCCGGTTGAGAATGTTGCCATTCTTGTTATGACATCCAACCGTGGATTGTGTGGCTCCTTCAACACCAACATTCTCAGGCAGGCTGAGAATCTTGCTAAGCGTGAGATTGCTGAAGGCAAGAACGTACGGTTCATCGTGGTTGGGAAGAAGGGCCTTAGTTATCTCAACTATCGTGAGTACGAAGTGTACAAGTCCTACATCGGTGTTAGCGACGAGCCATCCTTCGGCGACGCGAGAGAGTCTGCCGAGAATCTTGTAAGCCTCTACATGGATGGCAAGATCGACAAGGCCTATTTGGTCTTCAATAGGTTCAAATCCGTGATGGAGCAGTACGTAGTCGAGTACCCGCTACTTCCAATCGGTCATCTAGAACTGAATGAGGATGAAGATGAGGGGGCGCCAGAAAAGGCCCTCGAATCGATGTACATATTCGAGCCGGATTCAGCTGCTGACGTCATGTCAGAGCTACTGCCCGCTTACGCTGAGTATCTTGTATTCAGGGCTCTACTCGAGTCCACAGCTAGTGAGCAGGGTGCCAGGCGTACCGCCATGATGGCGGCAACTGAGAATGCAAAGGAAATGATCACTGACCTTACCAGGGACTTCAACCGGGTTCGTCAGGCAGCTATCACCATGGAGATCGCCGAGATCGTCGGCGGGGCTGAAGCACTAGAGACTGGAAGTTAGGCCTCTAGGGGCTAACGAGAGGAGATTTTGAAGCAGTGAGTGAGAACATGAACCAAGGAACACTATTAGAGGTGATCGGACCGGTCGTGGACGTTGAGTTCAGACCGGATGCGATGCCTGATGTATTCAACGCACTCGTGATAGATGCAGAGACCCCCATGGGCAATATAAAGGTCACAGCTGAGGTGCAACAGCATCTTGCCGGCAACAAAGTTAGAGCTGTGGCTATGTCATCGACTGATGGACTCGTGCGAGGGATGCAGGTATTTGATACCGGCAAAGCCATCGCTGTTCCTGTCGGCGATGAGACCGTAGGAAGAATATTCAACCTTCTGGGCGAGCCAATCGACAAGGGAGAGGCTCTTCCTGCTGATATTGCTCGCATGCCCATACATCGTGCGGCCCCAGGGTACGACGAGCTTGAGACGTCCACAGAGATTTTTGAGACCGGAATCAAGGTCATCGATCTTCTCGCTCCTTATGTAAAGGGTGGAAAGACCGGCCTGTTCGGTGGTGCTGGTGTCGGGAAGACAGTTCTCATCATGGAGCTGATCAATAACATCGCTAAGCAGCACGGTGGTAACTCAGTATTCTGTGGTGTAGGTGAGCGTACTCGTGAGGGTAACGATCTCTACAACGAGATGAGCGAGTCTGGCGTTCTCGACAAGACGACGCTTGTTTACGGACAGATGAACGAACCCCCAGGCGCTCGTATGCGAGTCGGTCTTTCCGGCCTGACAATGGCTGAGCACTTCCGCGACCAGGGCCGTGACGTTCTAGTATTCGTCGACAATATGTTCCGATTCACCCAGGCAGGCTCTGAGGTATCCGCACTACTCGGGCGTATGCCAAGTGCTGTGGGTTATCAGCCTACTCTCGGTACCGAGATGGGTGAGCTCCAGGAGCGGATCACTTCGACCAAGACAGGATCCATCACGTCCGTACAGGCCGTGTATGTACCTGCCGACGACCTTACGGATCCAGCTCCAGCCACCACATTCACTCATCTTGACGCTACGACCGTGCTTTCTCGCTCAATCGCTGAGCAGGGTATCTACCCAGCTGTGGATCCATTGGACTCTGGCTCCAGGATTCTCTCCGCTGAATTCATCGGGGAAGAGCATTACGAAATCGCACGTAAGGTACAGGGGATCCTTCAGAGGTACAAGAATCTTCAAGACATCATCGCCATTCTTGGCATCGATGAGCTCTCAGAAGATGACAAGATCACTGTTCAGAGAGCCCGTAAGATCCAAAAGTTTCTTTCGCAGCCGTTCTTCGTTGCTGAGGTATTCACAGGTGCGCCCGGTAAATACGTGAAGCTTGCTGATACTCTCAGGGGCTTCAAGGAGATTGCCGATGGTAACTGCGATGAGCTCCCTGAGCAGGCATTCTATATGGTTGGAACCCTTGAAGATGCCTACGAAAAGGCCAAGAAGCTACAAGGCGAGGACTAAGGTTTAGATGGCTGATCAAACAGCACAGAGCGAGGCGTCTGCGCCCGAGGGTGAAGGCGTTCGTCAGCTCCGATGTGAGGTGTATACACCTACGGGCACTGTCTTCACGGGCAACGTGCGCGAGGTAATAGCGCCTGGGACCATGGGCGAGCTCGGGATTCTACCGTTGCACGCACCTTTGATGACCCCAATGAGAATCGGGGAGCTCAGGTTGATGACAGATGAGCATACTGAGATTCTTTACGCCGTGGGTGGGGGTTTTCTTGAGGTGCGCGATGATCGTGTTACCGTCCTCGCACCAACCTGTGAGCCGGCATCCGATATTGACTCCGAAAGAGCTGAGTCTGCAAAGACAACGGCAGAAAGATTTCTCACCGAAGGGGAATCCGAGGACGGGGATTTTGACCGAGCCCAAAAAGATCTTGATCGCGCGCTGAACCGTATTAGTGTTGCAAAGCGCAAGTAGAGTATAGGAACCTAAAGTAGGCACTGTTCCTTTCTCGCTCGTGTTGGGGGAAGTTTGGATCGATTAGTTGTTCAAGGCCCTTCAAGTATTAGGGGTCGCATACATGCCGCGGGAGCTAAAAATGCTGCTCTAAAGCTGATGGCCGCTTCGCTGATGGTGGACGGCACGACAACTCTGCATCGAGTTCCCAAGATCTATGATGTCGACACAATGGCTGCGGTTCTGCGCACCCTTGGCATGAGAATAGATATTGCCGATGACGACGACCTACCAGGCGTCACGATGTCCATAACTGCTGGCGAAGTGACCCATGAGGCTCCCTATGAGCTTGTAAGTAAGATGAGGGCCTCTATCGTCGTGCTCGGTCCCTTGCTGGGCAAACTGGGGAAGGCCAAAGTGGCGATGCCCGGTGGTTGCAACATTGGCAACCGCAAGATCGATCTTCACATCAAGGGCTTAGAGGCGCTTGGTGCCAGATTCTCTATGCAAAAGGGGTACCTCGAGGCTGAAACTGACGGACTCAAGGGAGCCGAGGTCATTCTGGACATCCCCAGCGTCGGGGCGACCGAGAATATTTTAATGGCCGCCATTATGGCCGAGGGAAATTCCGTTATCGAAAATGCGGCACGCGAACCAGAGATCACCGATCTCGCTGACTTCCTTAATGCTTGCGGAGCAAAGATCTCTGGGGCCGGTGGCACCAGAATAGAGGTAGAGGGAGTCCCAAGCCTCTCTGGATGCGAATACGAGGTTGTAGCTGATCGGATCGAAGTGGGTACCCTTCTGATTGCCGCCGCTGCGACCCAAGGGGACATCTTTGTTGTTGGCGGTCGTGCCGACCACCTCGAGATCGTACTGATGAAGCTTCGTGACATAGGCTGCGAGGTGACCGAGAGTAGCGAAGGAATCCGGCTAAAAGGGCCCAAGACCATCAAGTCTGTAGATCTTGTCACATTGCCGTACCCCGGATTCCCGACTGACCTCCAGGCCCCGATGATGGCGATTCTGTCTCTCTCGGATGACGTCAGCATGATCACCGAGAATGTGTTCGAGAATCGGTTCAGTGTCGTGGATGAACTGAATCGAATGGGCGCGTCTATAGACAATGAGGGGCATCACGCCGTGATTCGGGGAGTTGAGGCACTTG
>JAUVYG010000129.1 GCA_030603185.1 Actinomycetota bacterium
GAGCTCGGTCGCGAGCAGGAGTAAGGATATCCCCAAAGCGATCGGGGCGAATACAACCGCCGCGTTGCGTACCTTTTTAAACTTGTCCCAACCCGCAGAGAACGAGGCCAGAATAATGATGATGAACGCGCCGACTCCGGCGCCTCCCAGGAACATATCGATAACGAGCCGCAGATCCCATAGATGGTGGATCCCATCACCCAAGAAGGGAAAATTCATCTACAGCACCTCCTTATAGTCGGGAGATACCGGGCCATCGCCCGTTGATGCCGCCCCGATATAACGAACTTGTGGATCTGTTCCGCTTCCGGGTTTCAGGACTGTAGTCGGTTGAGTATTTATCAAGTAATTGACCTCACTATCCGGATCATCCAAATCCCCAAATACCCGTGTTCCTCCCTGGCAGGTCTGAACACAAGCCGGTACTACCCCTGTATCCACTCGATGCATACAGAACGTGCACTTGTCGGCGACCTTCAGGTCAGGATGAACGAAGCGTGCTCCGTAGGGGCATGCTGCCATGCATGATTTACACCCAATGCACTTCTGATAGTCTACAAACACGATGCCATCATCTCGCTGCTGTGACGCGCCGGTCGGGCAGACCGGTACGCACCTTGGATTCTCGCAGTGATTGCAGATGTGCTGTAGACGAGCCCTGCGCACGTCTGGGAACTCACCGATCTCGTAGTATCTGACGTGAGTACGAAATACCCCGAGGGGAACCTCATTCTCGGCTTTGCAGGCCACAGTACAAGCTTGACACCCTGTGCAGCGGCGAACATCCATTACCATTCCCCATCTAGCCATCAGGCGTCACCCCCGGTCTTCTCGGCGGCCACGACTTCCGTCTCGCCCACCTCGATCGCTTCGTCATCAGCGTCAGGCGCCTCTGACTCATGCTTAAAATTGATGCCCTTAACAGCTGCCGCAGCTACGCCCATGGCGATTGCTGCACCGCCAAGTCCCAGTGCCACTTCTTCAGAGGCAGAAGACACCTTGTTGATCTTGACGACTGCATCATTCCAAGCAAATTCTCCACCGATAGGATCGGTGTACTCATCACCATTTGGAGTGATCCAGTTTGCAAGCCAACCGACTGTCGGTCGACCGTGCGGTGTCTCGCCCCTGGAATCACCGGGAAGATCTGCTTCCCTCCACCAGATGTCTACCAGACCACCTTGGTCTTCCTTGAACCACTCGGCGTCAACATTGTCCTCAATCGCCTTCGAATCAGTGAAATCAAGGTTCGGAAGTTCAGCGAATGGATCCTTACCGTGAGTGGCAGGAGGCCCGTAGTGCCAATGGCCAAGGGAGGTGGACATGAACACTGTGCCTGGCCTGATGCCCTCGGTGACAAATACTCGACACTCCATCTTGCCAGTGCCCGCACCACTATCCATCTCGATCATGTCACCGTTTCCGATACCCGCATCCTTAGCATCGCTGCGATTCATCCACAGCGGGTTATAATGCATGATCTCCATCAGCCATGCGACGTTGGACGTACGAGACTGAACATGAACATTGAATTTGCCCGTGATAAGGACAAAGTCATCGTCATCAAGATTCTCGAGCGGTGGATTAGGTACATATACCGGTAGAGGCTCAAAGTTATTCTCTTCCAGCTCATGTGCGAATGTCTCCCATAGACCGGACTCGGTCGGGAAGCCCTTGTAGGCCACACCATCAACAACAACACCTGCAGTCTCGCCCTCCGCGTCCTTGATCGTTCCATCGCCCTCAGGGTAACTTCCACCTGCCTTGAGCTCAGTAATATCTTCATCGCTGAGTCTCACCATATGTGAGTTGAATACCCGTGCGTCATCTAGTTCGTCAGGGGTCAGTTCGTCGTAAGACTTGTAAGCAGGATCAGCCGGCTCCACGTTAGGTGTCTTTCCGCCTCCAGGATTAATGAGTGCACCGTCAGCTTTCAGGCGGTCCCATGATCCTTCTCCCCAAATACCCTCGACGGCTGCCTTGGCGAAGTCCTCAACGGTGTCGAACTGAAAGTACTTTGCCATGCCCGGGACCTTCTTGGCGATCTCCAGCAAGGTATCGTACATGCTGTGGCTCTCATATAGAGGCTCGATTGCAGGCTGATACAGGTGCACGTAGCCAAAGTTCTCGACTGCGGGCATGGTATTTATCATCAAACGCTCAAGATAGGTGCAGTCAGGTATGACGAGATCAACAACTTCCTGCACTGTCTCGCTAAGGAAAGGTGAGAAGTCCACGGTGAACCCGATCTTGCTTGTATCCTTCATCACATCCCACTGCTCCTGGCAGTTGGGGTTGGTATAGATCGGATTGTACTGATGCAATATGTACAGCTCAGCCTTGTAGTCCATCTCCTTGAGGTGCTGCATGGACAGATGGCTTGTCTTGTGGTGAGCCAGCGGGTAATCCTCGTGCATCCTATCGATCAAAGGAAAATCAGCCTTAAGCCCCAGCTCCTCCTGAACATCTGCAGCACTGGGAACCGGCTCAGGCTTAGAGAACTTGGTGGATTTCATCAAACAGAACCCGCCGGGCTTGTCGATGTTTCCGACCACGGCGTTAAGAAGCGCGACGCAACGTGCATTGTATGTACCGTTGGTATGGCTTGAGATCCCGTTATAGGCACGAGCGAATCCTGGCTGGTTGGTCGCAAACTCGATCGCGATCCTTTTGATCTTGCCAGCGTCCACGCCGGATATCTCTGCCGCCCACTCAGGGGTCATGCCCTCGAGGTGCTTCTTCAGGTCAGCGCTGGAATAGTTGGTCCACTTGTCGAGGAATGCCGTGTCGTGCAGTCCTTCCTCCATTATCGTATAGACCATTGCCAGCATTATTGCAGCATCAGTGCCGGGTTTTGGAGCAATCCACTCGTCTGCAGCGCCAGCAGTCTGTGAGAGGCGCGGGTCAATGGCTACGACCTTAGGCCGGTGGCTTCCGACGCGCGCCTCGCTGATTCTCTGGGCCATTGGATTGTGCATGTAGGACGCCTCAAAGATATTGTCGCCCCAGAACATCATGTAGCGGGCGTTCAATATGTCTGACGTGTCCAGATCCTGGCCGAAGGTAGTCTCATAACCTGCCTTGAGGCTAGCCTCACAAATACTCGTATGGTTAAGGGAATGCTTGGTGCCAGTTGCATCGATCCATCTGCCGGTAAAGTCGCCGAACCGATCGCGACCCTTGTGGTACACCAGCTTGCCGATGTCGCCATCCTTCTGGATCGCGTCGATCTTCTCCGCAACAATGTCGATGGCTTCGTCCCATGTGATCCGCTTCCATGCGGCGGGATCGCCCCGCTTCTCGGGATCCCTCATCATCGGGTAACGAATGCGGTAGGGATCGTACACTAACTGAAGTCCCGCCTGTCCTTTGGCGCACAGACTACCCCTGGTGTTGGGGTGTTTGGGATTTCCTTCCAATTTAACGATCCGCTTCTCGTCACCATCGCCTTCGGTGAATGCGAGTACGCCGTCCGTGACTCCGCATTGGAGGCAAGCTGTTGGTACTGACTCGCGGATGTTACCCGCAGAGTGTTCCTTCCCCCCCTCGACACTTCCGAGCTCTTCTAATTCTTCCCCGGAGGCCACCAGGGCTCCTCCTGCGACGACAGCTGCGCTGGTCGCCGCGCCAAGCTGAAGGAATCTCCTTCGAGTCAGCTGCACACGAACTCCTCTCAGTCACGGACACGTATAACTAGCAGGTATTTGTG
>JAUVYG010000108.1 GCA_030603185.1 Actinomycetota bacterium
GGCGAGCTGAGCAATCAAGAGATCGTGGCGGCCACGGAAAATGGCATCTACGCAAAGAAACTGGGTGGAGGCCAAGTGGACCCTCAAACCGGGGAGTTCATGTTCTCAGTGAGCGAGGGCTACCTGATCGAAGGTGGAAAGATCGCTGGACCGGTAAGAGGGGCAACGCTTATAGGTAATGGTCCTGACATTCTAAGTAAGGTCGATCTGGTCGGGAACGACCTCGGATTCGAGCCAGGCACCTGTGGCAAAGACGGTCAAGGCGTTCCTGTTTGTATTGGTCAGCCGACTTGTCGAGTGACCGAGATGACCGTCGGCGGTACCGGGGGAGGCGATCGGTCATGAACTGGCCACCAGATAACTCGGCTCTCGAGGCAGCTGTTCAGGCGGGAAAGTCAGCCGGTGCAGAGGGTGTAGAGCTTTATTGTGAGCGCTCGCAGGACCGGGAGGTCAAAGTGTATCGGCAGAACGTCGAATCGCTGACCACTTCGGAGTCTGTTGGCGTGGGCGCGCGCGTAATCGTCGACGGGAAGGCGGGCTACTCCTACAGCCCGGATCTCGCCGACCTTGATGCCGTAGTCATTCGAGCTACCGCAAATGCTGCGGCTGGCACTAGCGACGAATTCAATACACTGCCACGCGGAATGGTTGCGGAGCCGATAGACGGTATTTTCGACCCTGCGCTCGAGGCCGCAACTGCGGAGGAGCGAATCGAGCTGGCAATGAAGACCGAGGCGGCAGCCGAGGCACATGACAGCAGGGTAAAGGGTTACACCACAGCATATGCTGACGGAATTCAGGATATCGTCATCTACAGTTCGGAGGGTGTATCCCAGGCCTACAAAGCAGGCAGCGCCTATATCTACACTTCTGTGGCCGCCGAAGAGGATGGTCAGGCCCAGACAGGCTGGGCGTTTCAGACCTCTCGTAGCACAGCGAAGCTGGATCCGGCAAAAGTAGGAGTTGAGGCTGCAAGCAGGGCTGTTGCCTTGCTGGGGGCCAAAAAGATCCCTTCTCAGAAGGCTAGCATCATCCTACAACCGATGGTGGCCAGCCAGATCATCGGCCTCTTAGGTTCAGTGTTGACTGGAGACGCGATACAGAAGAACCGCTCCCTATTCGTAGGCAAAGTCGGCGAGGTTGTAGCCTCGCCCCTGTTCCATCTGGTGGACGATGGTCGTCACCCGGATGGTCTGAATACCGCTCCCGTAGACGACGAGGGTGTACCGACTGGCAGAGTAGAGTTGATCAGTGGTGGAGTCCTCAAGGGATATCTGCATGATCACTACACAGGCCAGAAGGCTGATGCCGAGTCGACAGGCAATGCAACACGTGGCTCCTACAGAACATTACCCGGAGTTTCTGCCAAGAATTTGGTGGTCGAGCCGGGAGATCTCAGTCCAGAACAATTGATTGAGAAGTTGGATCGCGGATTAATCGTGTATGAGGTCAGCGGTTTGCATGCTGGTGCCAATCCAATATCGGGTGAGGTCAGCCTGGGAGCGACTGGCCTGTGGGTGGAAGACGGCAAGGTGGTTCATCCGGTTCGTGAGATCACGATAGGTAGTACCATCCCGGAGATGCTCAAGAATGTAGAGGCATTGGGAAATGACTTCCAGTTCGTTCCGATGGGTGGCAGTGTCGGTACTCCAAGTATAATGATCAGTGGAATGACGGTGGGCGGAGAGTAATGGCCGGCGGGACTGTTCTGGTCGACTCAAAGGTAATATCTATGATTGACGATTCAACACAGCGACCTCGGGTCGCGGTACTGATGGGCGGGAAATCCGCTGAGCGCGAGATATCTTTGCTCACGGGGGGCCAGGTCGCTTCGGCCCTGGAAGAACAGGGCTTTCCTGTCTCTCGAATAGATGCCGGTGAGACTTTATGGAATGATATCGAATCGTCCAAATCCGACGTCGTGTTTATCGCACTTCATGGACTCTGGGGCGAGGATGGAACGGTTCAAGCCCTGCTAGAGCTTATGGGTGTTCCCTATACAGGCTCTGGGGTCCTTGCGTCAGCGTTGGCCATGGACAAAAAGACCTCCAAGACTGTTCTTCATGAGGCCGGCCTGCCTGTTGCCAAATCCATGGGAGTTCACGAAGTGGACTGGGCCGCAAGATCCGATGAGATCCTGGCTGACGTACTCGACATTGTGGGAGTCCCATGTGTGGCAAAACCCTCGAAGCAAGGGTCCGCCGTCGGCGTTGGCCTGGTCAAAGACATTAGCGAGTTAAGGCCTGCGATAGATGAGGCCCTTAGGCACGATGATGTGGTTCTGGTCGAGAAGTTCTTGCCCGGAAGAGAGCTGACCATTGGGGTCATAGGCTCAGAGGAACTTCAGGCTCTGCCAAGTGTTGAAATAGCGCCACAAAGTTCGGAGTTCTATGATTACGAGGCCAAGTACACCGAAGGTGGTAGCACCCACACCTGTCCTGCTGACATCCCCAAGGAACTCGAGGAGCGGATAGCTGAGATGGCATTGACAGCTCACAGGGCGATCGGGTGCCGGGATATCTCTCGCACCGACTTCAAGCTGGATGACGAAGGGGAGCCGAGGATTTTAGAGATCAACACCATTCCCGGCATGACACCGACCAGTCTTTTCCCTGAGGCCGCTAGAGCGGCGGGTATCAGTTTTCCTGAGCTCGTCACCATGCTTGTAGAGGCTGCCCACAAACGTAGTGGCAGCTAAGAGCTGGTAACAATGGCGTACAAGGCTGTATATTGAACAGCATGTCAAATGCAAAAGTTCCAAGACCTTACCCGGGCAACTGCCCGGGAGCGGACCTGATCGCAGGGCGGTCGGTAGTATAGTCCCGTGATCTCTTCGGGTTCTCTGCCTCCCTGTTCGAGGGAGGTTTTTTGTTGCCATGACTCCGGTAAGGGCTGAGCAACGAACTGAAGAGAGAATGGCGATATTACGCCGGACCATACAGAAGTTGCTGCAGAGCGACGAGGTCTGGCGCATCACGCGCATCTTGGAATCAGTTCATCCCGCCGACGCCGCCGACCTCGTTGAGAACCTTCCTGAGCTGGAGCGTCATCGTGTATACGAGGTTTGGGATCCCACTCAGTCTGCCAAGGCGCTCCAAGAGATGGAGGATGCCGAGGCCCTCGATGTCGCTGAGAGACTTTCTGAAGAGGCGTTGGCAGGAATCATGGCAGAGATGTCACCTGATGATGCAGCAGATCTCCTTGGTGACCTGTCCGCAGAACGTCGGTTCCATATCATGCAGTCGATGTTGCCCGGTACCGCGACAGAGATCCAGAAACTGCTACGCCACAGAGCGGACACTGCCGGCGGACTGATGACTCCACGAGTGGTCAGCCTCGATAAGGAACTGATGGTTTCTGAGGCAATCGATCAGCTGCGTGATCTGGGACCCGAGGAAGAGGATGTCTATTACATCTTTGTGGTGGACGAGGACGGGGCCCTGGCAGGAATCGTCTCACCTCGTAGTCTTATCACCGCACCGCCAAATGCGGTAATTCGAAATATAATGCGCGACGATGTATTCTTCTGCGAGGTTGCAACGGATCGGGAAGAGGTCATTCGGCAGATGACCAAGTACAATCTGCAAGCGCTCCCAGTAGTTGACGAGGAGCATCGCCTGGCCGGCATGGTCACCTACGATGATGCCTTCGAGGCGTTTCAGGACGAGGCGACCGAGGACGTCTACCGTTTCGCGGGTACCGTCGAGGCGGCCGAAGGAGACGTAATGGGCGGGCGCGTGATGGCCGCAACGCGCGCCCGACTTCCTTGGGTGGCGATCGCCTTGCTTGGAGAGACCTTGGTCGTCGGGGCGATCGCGCAGGACTTTCACAGTACGCTTCTGGCTCAGCTCCCAATACTTATTGTGTTCTTTACTGCCATGACGAACCTTGGTGGAAACATCGCCATGCAAGCCGCGACTATCATTGTTCGCGGTTTTGCCACGGGCCAGCTGGACTTTTCCAACATCGGCCTGCGTCTATTCCGCGAGATAAGGCTGGGAATGTTCATGGGCCTTTTGGTTGCCGTCAGCATGGGTGGTGTAGCTATCATCTTAGCTAAGGGATCCATTGCGATCGGTGTAGTCGTGGGTGTGGCCGCCTTATCCGTGGTGATCGGCGGCGCGCTGCTCGGCACCCTACTACCCCTGGCCTCGCAGCGCATGGGTGTTGATCCGGCGGTTACGACCCCGCTCCTAACCGTATTGATGGATGCGGCGAGCCTTCTCATCTACCTAGGTGTGGCTCTTGCGGTGCTCAACCTCGCCTAGGGGAGTATCCTGGAGGCATGGATATGAGCCAGCTCGATGAGGATCAAGTACTAATAGCCGCCAAGCAGGCCTGTAGGCGTGAGTCCATGTTGGCACGTGAGGCCTTATCTGAGGACGAGCGTATAGCCAAGAGCCTTGCGATCTGGCGTAACTTTCTTGCTGCTCCAGAGCTTGAAACCCATCATCACTTGCTTCTGTATGCTCATCACGGCTCCGAGGTTCAAACCATCGGCTTGGTGGAAGATTGTTTGAAATCTGGTAGAGAGGTCTCATTGCCGGTGGTGCTGTCAGACAGCCCTCACCTTGAACTCAGACGCGTGACAGATGTCGACAGACTCTCGAAGGGCGCCTTTGGCATCATGGTGCCTCCGGATACTGAGCCCGCGATAGCGTACGAAGAGATAGATATCGTGGTTCTTCCCGGTCTAGGCTTTGATCGCGAGGGTTGGAGGGTAGGCTACGGCGGCGGCTTCTATGACCGCTTGTTATCCCAAAGTCATGCGATGACTGTGGGGTTCGCTTTCGACTGCCAGATACTACCTGCGGTTCCCACCGAATGTCACGATGAGCAACTGAACATGATAGTTACCGAAAATGAGCTCATCAGGATCTCTGAAGGCGCGGCCGACTAACCCTTGCGACCGCGACCGTGCTTCCTGCCTTTGCCGCCCATAAGAACCACTATCAGGGCGATGGCACCCGCCCATGTGATTATCTTCATGGTGTCGATAACGGGGCGCCACCTGATTTGATCGTCATCCACGATTAGCCAACCGAGTGGCCGCGTTTTGATTCCAAGTCCTGCTCCGGACCCTTCTCCCTCGCCCTCGCCTTTAAGACCTGTTCCTTGGCCCCCACCAGCTCCGCCACCTCCGGCGATATCGGCAACCGGGATGATAACGTGCCCCTTTAATTCCCTGGGCTCACCGAACACGGCCTCTACCTTGCCGCTTTTAGAGAGCTGCTCAGTTACCTGACTCAGTGCTTCAGCCGTTGCTTGATTTGCTGCCATAGTGCTCCTCCCGTTGACTATTCTTCCAACGTGGTTCTTCCCAAGGCAAGAAAGGATTAATCATTCAGCTAGGAATGTCAGACCCTAAGAGTGGGGCAAAGGCCTAGAATCGATCACCGTGTTGGTGGCAGTTTGTGCAAGTGGCGGCGGCGGGGTGCCCGCTCAGCTCATGGCAGAAAGAGCACCATCCCGTCAGACCGCCGCCGAAGTTGCCGTCACTTACTGCCACCTCAGTTACACCAGCATCAGTGGTCATCTGCTGGCCATTGAGCACAATGCTGGATTTGAGCGCGTACAGGTTTCCACTTCTGCCATGTTCTTCATGACAATAGGTGCA
>JAUVYG010000030.1 GCA_030603185.1 Actinomycetota bacterium
CGGAATTCCTCTTCAGTTTCTTTCCTACCCTCATCCTCAAGCCACAGCAGATCGCTGAAGAAGTGGCCCAGGCCCCCATCCCCGTCGATCAACTGAAGATCATGCGCGTCTCGAGCGTGAGGCTGAATCTCCCAGCGTCCACTCTCTAGCATCTCTTCGACTTGGGGCTTGGATAGGTAGTAAGCCAAATCGTCGCGCAGCAAATGCCGGGTGATCATGAAAACGAGGGCGTTATAGTCCAGCGCACGAAGAACCGGATCGCCCAGAAGGTAGCTGGATTCTATCCCATCATCAAAAGTGATCAGAACGGACTTCTCGGGAAGACTCTTGCGTCCCACTGTGAACTCTAAGAACTCATCAAGCGTGATCGTCGTATATCCAGCACTACGCAGAGCGAACATCTGCTCTTTGAAGGTCGCTGTGGTTATGTCGTTCTTCCTGGGAGTCGCACTTATCCCATGGTAGACAAGTACCGGTACTGATTCCGCTGTCACACCATCGGCTCTCGAACTGATCTCAAGGCCGCTAGCCTCGGTCCTGTGCTTCCGATACGCAAGCTCCATATCGACCACCTTGCCGATCTTCTCTGGATAGCCTCGAACCGTATCCGGCTGGTAGTACTTGACCAACAAGAGGGCGAATACCGAAAGTGCAACCATCACACCCATGATCTCCAGGGTGATCTTGAACGCTCTGCTCATGCTCGGGCCCAAATACTCTTACGAATCGTCAAGATCGAGTAGAAGATGAGCCAAGAGAACACCAGGGTGGACATCAAGCTCATGATGGGCCGATAGACCCACCTATGACAGTCCTGGTTCTCAGCTTTGTACGCGATGCCGAACATCAATCCGATAAAGGCGATCCCCGCCAGATACAGCACAGCCGAAGAGAAATTCCCGTTAAGCGGGAGGTAGATCACATGGCGAAACACCATGAATGGTCCGACCACTACAAAGAGTATGTGAAGGTAATAGAAGATGGCTGGAAGTAGCGGCTTGCGCCAGTAGAACGATCCGGTAAAGAAGGTGTTTCTAATGAAGCTCTTCTTCCACCGCACCTGCTGCTTAATGACCTGTTGCGGTGTTTCTGGCACATTCGTGTACGCACGAGCGGACTTACAGTACTCGATCTTCCAGCTGCGGCACGGGTAGTCCGTCTCAGTAACAAACGGTGAATCCGAGAACTTTTCCTTCAGGGCGGGGCCCTTCTGCTCTCCGCCGAGGACGAATCCGGTCAATGTACGATCGGTGGCGAATCTGAACTCCTGACCCAAGAACTGGTCGTTGACCCAAGCGGGAATGTAATTGTAGATCGCTTCTCGTCTAAAGACAGCCAGAGGACCAGACACACAGGTTACGACTCCCCAAATGCTTTCGAAGGCTTTTCTGACAGAGAACTGGCCTTCGTACCATGAATCCTGAACGGCTGTGATGATGTTCTTGTCCGCATTAAGAGCGCGGCAATGGCCGGCGATCGCGCCGACGTCTGGGTCGGACACCATCACTTTTACCAGTTTCTCGATCGCGTCCTTGGCCATAACGGAGTCACTGTCGGTGAAGGCGAATATCGCTCCATTGGCGCTCTCCATGGCCTGCGCAAGCGCAGCCTTTTTCCCAACATTCTTTTCGAGATGAATGACTTTGACCTTTGGGTCATCTTCATACCTATCAAGTATCTCTCGGGTCGAGTCCGTGCTTGCGTCATCTACAACAATGATCTCGATATTCCGATAGACCTGGGCCTTCATCGAATCAACACATTGCTCGATCATCTTCTCTTCGTCCCTCACGGCGACCATGCAGGAAACAAGAGGAAACCTACTTTCCCTTCTTTCATCTGAGACGCCGATCCCCATTCTCTCCATATAGGGATCTCGATAGCGAAACGCGGTGATCGCGAAGGTGAGAAAAAGAACTGTTGTGACCGTAATGCCGTAGATGGCAAATGGTGCATCGATGACCCGATAGGCCCACATTAACTTCCCCGCCAGTATCGTAAGCAGTAGAAGTACTGCAAGAAACGTGAGTTTCCGGGCGCGCGGCGTTACTGAATATCTCACTGCCAGATCCCCTCCGTAAAAGGACGTGCCTGTATCTACTGTCAGTCCATGGGAATTGTGAGTGAGCCGCTTTGCGAAGATTTCGCTCGAACCAGAACCTTTGTATACCCCGGGGATTCCAGAACCCAAACCACCAATTTTCGGGGCACTTTAGCGTCAGATAACGCTCTATGGCTCGATGGGCAGCTCAGCTCTCATGTAGTCGTCAAATTCGACATCCATAAAATCTGTTCTGATCCCCGAGTAGCCGATATCTGGAATGGATCGTCCCCCGAACGAGGAGCTGTCGTCTGTAACGTCGAGCAACTGAGTCCATGTCCCATCCGCACTCATATCTGAGTAAAGCTTGATGTTCACCGTCAGATCAGGTCCGTTGCGTATCTCGGTCCTCAGACCGATCCATTCATCCTTTGGCAGGAGGCTCGGATTCGATTCACGATCATATGTGCCTGGAAGCACAGGGGTCTCGGCCAGGGTGTAGAAGTCGCCGCCCTTCATCTTCCTGATGCTGGCCATGCCGTTCACCTGTAGGCCCGCGTAGTAGCCTGTCAGGCCACTGTTGCGGTACCGATTGATCAAGAACAAGCCGTTCGTTGCGTTCCGATCGGGGTGGACACTCAGGTTGTCAGCATTTATCCGAAAATAGCTTTCCTGATCAGACTCGATGACCTTGGATTTTGTGATCAGCTTAAAGACGTTCTGTGGATACAGCCCACCATCTGACAGGGGATTGTCTGCATACGATATCTGCCACGGTGACCCACTCTCTAGTGGGCCTTGAATCGTCTGACCCGTCCCACTATCGCTGGTCATCATTGCCCCTGACTGTACCCACCAGATGGGGCTTGGGCTTTGCCAACGAACTGCTGTTTCCCCTAATAGACCATCAGCAGAAAAGTCGTCTGTGAGTGGTGCGTCCGGGACCGTGACAGTGAACTGCATGTCATCGGTTGCCCCAGCGTCGTCAGTCAGCGTAATGGTCACTGTATGCGCCCCTACGTTGCTGTATCGATAACTGCCGGTTATCCAATCCCTGGTCTGGTTCACGTTACCAACCTTGACCCTTGGCCCCCAATCAACAAAAGCGGTATGCGTATCCAGGCCTCCAGGGTCAGAGAAACCCACCGTTCCCAGGTTCACTTTTTCCTCTATGAAGGCGACTACATCGGCCTTAGGAGCAATAGCCGGAGCTACATTGTTCGCGGTCACCTGCACAGCGTCACTGAAAATCTCTCCGTCAGCCGCGGTGATTGTCACCGAAACATCGTGAGTCCCTTCGTTGCCGTAAACATGATTCAACTGGAAGGTCTGACCGCTCAAGAACAGTGGTTCAGCCCCAGCTCCATCATCGTAGTCAGCCGTTGCGGTCCACGACTGGGAGTCGGGATCAGTGAATGAGCCATCCTGGATGAATGCCGATCCCTCGTTGATCGTTCCATCAGGTCCAGCAAGGACTGATCCTGGTTCAGGATCCGCGCTTATCGGACTTGTGACGTCTAGGTCAGCCAGTGTGACCGTCGAGGACGAGGACGGGAACCACATCTTGTATCCGATTCCACCAAACGACAGCGAACTGGAAAGGTTGGTCGTCGAGAGCATGGTTGAATCATCAACGATGCAATCTACTGATGCATCTTCCACCCTTACGCCCAGCTCAGCACCGTCGAACGAGACCGGGGTCGAAGTTGACTTCAGGGTGCTGCTCGAGCCATCCACCACTTGAATAATGCGTATCTCATCATCGTAGAAAAGGCATCGAACGTAGTTTCGCTTGTCCCTGGCTCGCGCGACCAGATCTATGGAATTAGCGTCGGCTGAGACGACTCGGGTTTTGAACGTGTAGTCCCGCCAACCCAGTGTGCCGTCAAGGATCGTAAAGTTGGTATCTCCCCCAGAGGTCGTTCCCACGACTAGGCCTTGTAGCCCTGTATTGGTTACTCCCCACAATTTGTTCCAGCCGATATCTTCGGTCAGCGGGCTCTGAAATGGGAAGTTCTTGGCCGTCCCATTGTTCAGGAAGGTCACAAGATAGCTACCTGTCCAACTTTGAGCTGGCGAGATCCTCTTGAACATCCGCGTGTCGCTGATCCGGTAGTTCTGGCTGTAATTCTTGTCCGGACTAAACCACTGACGAAAAATCGCACCATCAAAGATCTGGGTCACCTGGGACCATAGATACGCTTCCGCACCAGGGTGATTACTCACCTGACTGCCAATTCCAGCCCCATAGTCTCCGAAGGGAAAAGAGAACGAGGATACCCCTACGCCCAGGGTTGATTCAATATCTGACTTCACATTTTGCAGCTCTGTTCGCACTCTCTGCTCGTACTCTGCATCTGTCTCCATTCGACCCTCAGAGCCTAGCCAACCCTTGCTGGCGAAGAACTTCCCTTGGGTACCCGCTGCGTCGATATCGATCGTGTTGTGACCAGCATCAAACGCATGGGCCTCCATGTCCCATCTCTGAGTTCCCAGCGCCTCGATTACCTGGTCGGTATCCATGTAGTACGGGGATCCCTGCCGAAATGACCGATCAGAGATCAGATACATGACGGCATTAAAGCCATACTGCGCAAGGATCGAATCCGCTTCCTCATAGCTCGTTGTGATCCCATCATCGAATGTGATGAGGACCGGCTGGCTGGGAAGAGTGCCTGTGCCTGTGCCTGTCATGGACTCAGTGAAGGCATCCAAGGTGATCGGCGTATAGCCTGCGTTCACCAATGCACTCATATGCTCATCGAATCGTGAAGGTGAAACAGTCAGGGATCCGACGCTGGATATCCCGTGGTAAAGAAGGACAGGAACGCTTTTCTGGGATCCGCTTGGTGGAGGCTGGACCACATCAGGTTCCAGCTCAACGATCTCATAGTCATCAAAATAGGCGTCCATGAAGTCGGTTCGAATGCCTCCTTTGCCTGCGCTGTTGAATGCTTGCCCTCCAGTGGAACCATCATCCAGAGCCTCAGCCACCAGACTCCATTGACCCGTGCGACCCACGTCAGCATAGAGTTTGATCCTCACTGCCGAGCCCAGATTCTCTACTTCTGTACGCATCCCGATCCAGGTATCTTCCGGTATTAGATTGGGATTCGAATCCCTATCCCAAGATCCCGGTAGTACTGTGGCCGAAATAAGGGTGGTGTACGCGCCGCCGGACTTCTTCTTGATGATGGCCTTGCCGTCAACACGAAGCCCTGAGTAGTAGTAATTCTGGCTATCGACATATCGGTCATAGAGGAACATGCCGTTGTGGCTGGTACGACCTGAATAATCACTCTGGTTGTACTTGTCGATCTTGGTGAAGACCGTCTGCTGGTAATCCAGCCAATCCTGTCTTAGGACCATCTGGAATGTGTTTTGCGGGTGCACCCCGTAGTCCGCGCTCGGCGTGAATTGGTATGAGGCCAGTCGAGGATCTGGATTTGGCTGGAAGATGTCCCCCTGGACCGTTCGGCCCAGCCCATTCTCCCAATATGCGTATGCACCCGAGCTAACCCACCAGTTGGGGTCAGGGCTGTCCTGCATCGGGTGGATCTCGATAAGGCTCTGGTCGGTACTGAAGTCGTCGGTGAAGCCATCTAGCGAGTACCCATCCACTCCACTCGTATCGTCTGAGGCACCAGCCCAAGTGAGGTCGATGGTGGCAGTGTTAGACCAGACGTTCTCGGCATGGCTCGAGCTGGTCACGGGGGGATCCAAAGATCCGGCCAAAGCCGATGAGGTCGTTGCCAATAAGGTCATCAATAGCACAAAAATTGCGCAAACATGTTTCCCGAACCAGTCCGTCATATTCGTCCCCCCGCTGAATACCACATAGACCTTTGTCGATCTCGTTTCGCGATTTGAGGCGTATACCCCAGCTTGAAAACAGCAAACAGCTAGCAGGAGAAACCGGAAGAGGCAGGCCCTACAGCTCAGTCATCTCATAGTCGTCGAAGTAGACGTCCATGAAGTCGGTGCGGATGCCGCCGAATCCCTCCGAGATAAGGGGTGGACCGCCCGCCGATCCGTCGTCTATCGCTTGAGCGACCAGTCTCCACTCACCAGAGCGTTCCATGTCTACGAATAGTTTGATACTTACTCCACCGTCGACATTGACGACCTCAGAACGAACCCCCAACCAGACGCCTTCGGGGATCAGATTTGGATTTGAGGCACGATCCCAGGCACCTGGCAGCATGGGAACAGTAGCGAGAGTCGTGTAAACGCCCCCCACCTTCTTCTTGATCACCGCGCTACCATCAACGCGGATTCCGGTGTAGTAAAGGTTGTCTGAGTCTAGGTAGCGATTGAACAACAACAGACCGTTATGCTTTGTGCGACTCAAGTCCGGACTATTGATGTACCGAGCGATTGAGAAGTACATCGTTTGCCGGTAATTCAGCCAGGACTGTCTTTGAACCATCCTGAAGATATTCTGTGGATGCTGACCATAGTCGGTATTGGATTTCGGCTGATAGGATGCTAACCGAGGATCTGGATTGGGTTGGGGCACATTCCCCATCTCTGTTCGCCCTTGGCCGTTCTCCCAGTATGCATAGCCTCCAGAACTAACCCACCAATGCTGAGTTGGACTTTCAGACATTGGGTGTTTCTCAGCAACGGATTTGGTGCCCTCGAATTCGTCGATAAAACTTCGCCGGTCAGGGTCAGTTTCGGAGCCCGTCGCATTAATGGCCATGGAGCCGCCGACCATGACAATGAGTACGACGACAAGAATCGATCCAAATTTCTTTGTTACCACACCAGCCCCCAAGATTTACCTTCACACGGTATACCCGAGCCTCTCGCAGGCAAACTGAAGGGCAGTAGATTCAAAAAGGCAGGCCCTCTGCGAGGAATTTCCTCACAGAGGGCCTGCCTCCGCCGCATCTCAGCAACTCAGCTGAGCACTAAACTATGAATCCAGATCGACGATCTTGAAGTCGTCGAAGTATGCGTCCATGAAGTCGGTGCGTAGACCGCTGACTCCAGCAGCTGTGTGCGGAGCGCCGCCAACCGAACCGTCGTCAAGCACCTCTGCAGCAAGCTCCCACTGACCTGTACGGCCGATGTCGGTGTAGACCTTGATGTGCACGTCAGCGCCGACGTTTACCATCTCAGTTCGAATACCGACCCAGGTATTCTCGGGGATCAGGTTGGGGTTTGTGTCCCGATTCCACGTCCCTGGTAGCACCTTGACCGAGCGAAGGGTCGAGTAGTTGCTCGAGGTCTTCTTCTTGATGACAACGCGCCCATCGACCCGGAGGCCTGTGTAATACAGGTTCTTGGAGTCCACTTCTCGGCTAGACTGCATCAGACCATTATGAGCCGTCCTACTTGAGACCGGAGTCAGGTTGTAGCGGTCGATCTTGTAGTACGCAGTCTGCTGTGCATTCTGCCAGTCCTGCCTTTGAGTCATCCGGAAAACGTTCTGAGGATGCAGTCCGTAGTCCGTATTGGCCTTCCTCTTGTAGTTGAGGAACAAGCGGTCAGAGGTGGTTGAGATAGGTACGTCGCCCATGACAGTCCGGCCGGTGCCGTTCTCCCAGTACGCGTAACTTCCAGACCTCACCCACCAGAATGGGTTAGCACTCTGACTCTCTTTGCGGCTGTACCCAAGGGTCATATCCTGGCTGAAATCGTCACTGAAGAAGACCTTAGGCTCTGGAGCAGGAGGAGGAGTAACCGCTGTGATCACAGCTGAAACTGTTGCCGATCCCACGCCACCATCGTCATCCTGGACAGAGACAACCACGCTGTAAGTACCTGCGCTCTGGTACGTGTGCGCAGCGGAAATGACTCCCGTCGACTCGTCTATGGAAGCAGGTCCAACAACGCCATCGCCCCAATCAACTGTGGCTATGTGAGTATCAAGTGCACCCACGTCACTGAAGCTGGCGGAGCTCAGACTGACTTCTGTTCCTTCCTCTGCAGTCAGGTCGTCACCGGCTACCACCACAGGGGTGGCGTTGGTGACTGTTACTGCAAAGGAGCTTGTGCCAACACCCTGGGAGTCATCGATCATGGTAATGACCGGCATGAAAGAGCCGTCATCCACGTATGTGTGACTAGCGGTGAGACCGCCATCTGCCTGAGACACCGTGACAGAATCTATCGTCCCATCGCCCCAGTCAACGGTGGCTGTATGAGTGTCAAGAGCACCTACGTCGCTGAAGGATGCGGAGCTTAGAGATACCTCTTGGCCCTCTACTACCGTCAGGTCGTCCCCAGCTACCACGACGGGAGCTACGTTACTGACTGTGACATCAAAGGAACCATTGCCTATGCCCTGATCGTCATCGATTACAGTGATGACCGGGGAATAGGAGCCGTCGTTGAGATAAGTATGGCTAGCGGTAAGGGAGCCATCTGCCTGAGACACCGTGACAGAATCTATCGTCCCATCGCCCCAGTCAACGGTGGCTGTATGAGTGTCAAGAGCACCTACATCGCTGAAGCTGGCGGAGCTTAGAGATACCTCTTGGCCCTCTACTGCAGTCAGGTCGCCCCCAGCTACCACGACGGGAGCTACGTTACTGACTGTGACATCAAAGGAACCATTGCCTATGCCCTGATCGTCATCGATTACAGTGATGACCGGGGAGTAAGTACCGTCGTTCAGGTAAGTGTGGCTTGCGGAAAGCGAGCCATCTGCCTGGGACACTGCGACGGGATCGATCGTTCCATCACCCCAGTCAACTGTGGCCACGTGCGTGTCACTCGATCCTGCGTCAGAGAAAGTGACGCCGGAAAGCTCGACCGACGAACCTTCAGAGATCGCTTTTGACGATCCAGAAGTAACTACTGGCTGCGAATTGGTCACGTCGATTGTCAGCAAATCAGAGCCGACGCCACCAGCGTTATCGGTGACTGTGACGACAACCTGGAGGCTGCCATCGTCAGAGTAACTGTGGCTACCGGAAACTGTGCTATTGGCCTGGTCAACAGTACCGTCAGAGACAGTTCCGTCACCCCAATCGATTGTAGCTGTGTGAGTGTCATCGACATTCACGTCAGTGAAGGAGACAGAGTCCAAACTCACTGTCGAACCCTCAACTGCGGTCTGATCAGGGCCAGCCTCGACCACTGGGTCAGCAGGTGCCGGGGTAGGATCAGGCGCGGGAGCACCGTTCAGGTCACGGATCTCATAGTCGTCGAAGAAGACGTCCATGAAGTCGGTGCGAACGCCGCCGGTGCCTGGGGCAGTCAGCGGAGCACCGCCAATGGATCCGTCATCGAGTGCCTCGGCAACGAGCTCCCACTGGCCTGTGCGACCAATGTCTGTGTAGACCTTGATGCTGACGTCGGGACCGACATTCTCTACCTCGGTCCGCACGCCGACCCAAGTGTTCTCAGGAATCAGGTTGGGATTTGTGTCTCGGTTCCAGGTTCCAGGAAGTACTTTGACCGAGCGCAGGGTCTTGAAGCCCGAGCTGGTCTTCTTCTTGATGATGGCGCGGCCATCGACTCGAAGACCCGTGTAGTACAAATCTCCGCCGACCTGCCTATTGAACTGAAGCAGTCCGTTGTGGCCGGTGCGAGCCGAGCTGCTGCTCAGGTTATAGCGGTCGATGTTGTAGTACATGGTCTGGCGGTAGTCACCCCAGGTCTGCATCTGGCGCATGCGGAAGATGTTTTGGGGATGCTCACCGTAATCTGCTGTAGCCCTTGTCTGATAAGAGGCGAGCTTTGAATCTGAGTTCGGTTGAGGGACGTCTCCGAGTACGGTTCGTCCGACTCCGTTCTCCCAGTAGGCGTACGCTCCCAGCGTCACCCACCAGTATGGGCTGTCACTGTCCGACGCCTTTGTGGCCTGTGTCAGGCTCTTGCTATCACTGAAGTCGTCAATGAAGCTCGTACCTGTACCTGTACCGGGATCAGGATCCGGGGTCGGATCAGGATCGGGAGGCGGCGAGGATACGGCTGTGATATCAGCAGAAAGGCTGTCTGATCCAGCGCCTCCAGCATCATCAATCACCGTTACGCGCACTGTATAACTTCCCGCGCTCTGGTAGGTGTGACTACCAGTGATGGTCTTGACCGTTGGATGGATAACGGCTGGGCTAACTGTGCCGTCGCCCCAGTTTATGGTCGCTGAGTGCACATCCAAAACGCCTAGATCGCTGTAACTGGCTGGACTCATCTGAACCGATGAACCCGCAGTTGCGGTTATGTCTGCTCCTGCGGTCACCATCGGATTAGCGTTGTTGACGTTCACGGTGAATGATCCAGAACCCACAGCCTGATCATCACCCATAACGGTGATAGTCGGGCTGAAAGTGCCGTCATTCAGGTAAGAGTGGCTGCCCGAGATCTCGCCGGTTTCCTCAAAGACTTGGACTGGCTCTATTAGCCCATCGCCCCAATCGATGACTGCTGTATGTGTTTGAGCAGATCCAGAATCAGAGAAGCTGGCTCCAGAAAGGGTTATTGAGGACCCTTCCACTACTGTCTGGTCTGGGCCAGGGATGACAGTCAGATCAGCCTCAGTGGAGTTAACGGTCACATTGAAGACATCGGTTCCTGCTCCGCCATTGTCATCCATCACAGTCACCGTGCCGCTGTATGCACCAGCACTCGCATAGGTATGGATGCCCGACACTATTCCAGATGTCTGATTTACGTTGCCGGGTACTACAGTCCCGTCACCCCAATCGATAATCGCGGAATGTGTGTCCCCGGCGTTGGCATCAGTGAATGATGCTGACAATAGGCTAACCGAAGATCCCAAAGATACTATCCGGTCTAGACCTGCATCCACGACAGGATCTGCCTGGGGGTCAGGCAAAGGGGGATCGGTGCCGATGGCGTCCAGATCAATGATCTCGTAGTCATCGAAAGAAACATCCATGAAGTCGGTGCGTACACCCGCATGCGCCGGCTCTGTAAGTACCAATCCGCCCTGGGACTCATCGTCGAATGCCTCTGCGATCAGTTCCCACTGTCCGGTTCGGCCGATATCAAGAAATACTTTGATGCTGACACCAGCGCCAACATTCTTGATCTCAGACCGAACACCGATCCAGGTACCCTCGGGAATGAGGTTCGGGTTAGTATCCCGGTTCCAGGTTCCGGGGAGAACCTTGGGGTTTGCCAGGGTCTTGTAGTTACCTTGGGTCTTCTTCTTGATGACGGCACGGCCGTCCACTCGTATGCCTGTGTAATAGAGGTTGTACGAGTCGATGAACCTATTGAAAAGAAGCAGACCGTTGTGTCCGGTTCGGCTCCCATTAGGGCTCATGATGTAGCGGTCTATCTTGTAGTACATGGTCTGGCGGTAGTCGCCCCAGTTCCCTCTCTGGACGAACCGGAAGATATTCTGGGGATGCTCACCGTAATCCGTATTGGCCTTTGGCTGATACGAAGCAAGTCTTGGGTCGTCATTAGGCTGGGCGACGTCACCGTATACCGTTCTTCCTACGCCATTCTCCCAATATGCGTAACCTCCGGAATTCACCCACCAGTAGGGGCTTGCACTGCTAGTTATGGGGTGATTTTCTATTAAGGATTTATCTGGACTGAAATCATCGGTGAAACTTGTCTCGGTCAGAACTGCCTCTGCACCAGCAGGTGAAGAAGACAAAATGAGAGGTACGATCATAGCTAAGAGAAGAATGATCGGTCTTGACGGTCTGTTCATGGTCGAACTTCCTCTTGTGTCTAGTGGGTTTTCGGGCATGAGGTATCTAACCTTTGAGTTAGCGGGCGCACTTTCGCTTTCTAGCGCCTTGGCGCTCGGGTTCACAACGCGGGTTGGACAACTGTATAGTGCATCGGGTTCTGAGCGCTCAGCTTGACTCGCTTGAAAACAAACCCTCGGAAGCTCAAGCTCACAAAAACCATCTACCAGCCATTGTCGTTTAGCGCGGGAAAGACCCCGTCGCGCAGTACCTGCATTCTGGGCACAGGGCAATAACGTCTATCTTTTTCTGGGCGCTGGAGGGGATGGGCTTCAGCAATGTGCCCATCCCACGATATTTTATGTAACCGCTGCTAGGGGCAGTTCTTTGTCCCCCAAGTTAGGGGAAGGTGGGTCGGGACGAACCACCGTACCCCGCCCACGTATTAAGTAACAATTGACCACCCAGGGCTGGATCGATTCCCACTGGGATCCAGAGTTTCGTGTGGACTCTTTAGGTCAGCATCGGACCTCATGGTTGTCGCCATACTCATGAAGTCGGCAAGCGCAAGCACATCCGTCGCTCGCGCAACAACAAGGTTGCCGTCTTTCTCAAGTTCATAGCGAAGGGACATCTTGCCACCCAACTCCGAGGGCATATATCGAAAATACTGCTAAATGATACCCGTTCCCAAAGAGGGCAATCTGGTCTGACACTAGCTCAACCGGGTATAGGGTAAATCGGTTAGTTTTAGGAGGAATCTTTACTTAATGGACGATACCGCCGCGCCACAACCTGCAGCCACTGAAATGAATTCCCTGGCAAGCCATGACTACCGCGACATGTTCGAGTCCGCCTTCGAAGGTATCGCCGTTGGCCAAGAGGGCAAAGTACTTGACACGAATACGGTTTTTCTCGAGGTGATGGGTTACACCCGCGACGAGATTATCGGGATGCCCATACCCCAAATGATATATCCCGATGACCGGGACATAGCCATGGACAAAATTCGCTCAAAATACGAGAAACCGTATGAGCTCAGACTAGTGAAAAAGAGCGGAGTAGAATTCTGGGCTGAGATTCTGGGCCGGACACGTAAGGTTAATGACCAAGCGGTTCGTATCATCGCGGTCAGAGATATCTCAGATCGGAAGCGGGCCGAAGAGGCGTTAAAAACCTCTGAAGAGAAATTCGGGTTGGCCTTTATGCACAGCCCAGACGTCATTGCCATTACTAGGCTGTCAGATATGGCCCTGATCGAGATAAACCAGGGTTTTATTGACCTCTCGGGCTATGAGCGGGAGGCAGTCATAGGGAAGACGTCCCTGGAACTCGGCATCTGGGCCGATCCCGATGCTCAAGCGAAGCTCGTGGAGGATGTCCAAAGGGAAGGCTCAGTTAGAGACCGTGAAACAGTGATGAAATCTCGCAGCGGACGAGTGAATCACATGCTGATGTCCTCAGAGTTAACACAATTACATGGGGAATCGCACCTGATCACGATCGCCCGCGATGTGACAGAGCGCAAGCGCCTCGACGATGCGTCGAAACTACTGGCCACTCGCTTTGCCCCATTGTCCGGACAGAACTTTTTCACTAGCGTCTCGGAGCACCTCTGCGAGGCCCTTGAGGCGTCATATGTATTCGTTGGTAAGTTTTTTCCAGACTCAGAGGATTCTGGATCCCATGTCAGCGTTGTCGGAGGATACTCATCTGATGGACCGCTTGACCCGTTCGAATATGACCTGACGGACACCCCCTGCGACAACGTAATGGGGAATGAGGCCTGCACGTACCCTTCAAATGTCCAGAATCTGTTCCCTAAAGATCAGGCTCTAATCGATTGGGGGATCGAAGGGTACGCGGGAATCCCCCTCTGGGGGTCTGAAGGCAAAGTGTTAGGGGTTATGGTGGCTCTAACTCCAAACCCGATCCACGACACCGACCTTACGGTAGCTCTGATGACCGCCTTCTCAGAAAGAATATCTGCAGAGATGCAACGAACTGAGGCGGAAGACGAAGTCGAGGCCAGTGAGTCTAAGTACCGGGCGCTCTTTGAGAATATGACTCTTGGCTATGCCCTTCACGAGATCATCGTCGACCCAGAAGGACTGCCTATCAACTACCGATTCGTCGAGGTAAACGATAGGTTCGAACAGCTCACTGGGCTAAAAGCGGCAGATGTAGTCGGGAGAACGGCCACCGAGGCCCTTCCTGGGATTGAAAATTCTGAGGCCGATTGGATCGGTCAATATGGACGTATATCCCTTGAGGGTGGAAGCGTGACCTTCGAGCGCCAGTTCGAACAAAACGACCGCTGGTACCGAATACTGGCTTACCGACCGATCCCAAATCATTTTGTGACTCTTTTTGACGATATATCTGAACGAAGAAGAGCCGAAGAAGAGCTTAGCTACTCAGAGAACAAACTCTCCCTAATGTTCACGACAAGCCCAGGAGCAATCACGCTCACGCGCCTCAGCGATGGGGTGATCGTCGAGATCAACGATCGATTCACCGAACTGACCGGCTACACAAGAGAAGAGGCGATCGGAAAAACTACCCTAGACATCGGCCTAGTGACTCCTGAAGCCCGAGCGACCTTAGTTGCAGCCATTTCAGAGCATGGATTCGTTGATAACTTCCCGTTTGACGCAACCATGAAGAATGGTGAAACCCGCAATACCCTTTACTCGGGCAGAATTCTTGTGCTGAAATCCGAACCCCACCTAATAGCAGTGACACAGGACGTTACTGACCGAGAGAATGCACTACGCACTCTTGAGCAGACCACCAATCGACTACAAACCGTTACCTCCAATGCACCTGTTGTGCTCTTCGCATTGGACAAAGAGGGCATATTCACCCTGTCTGAAGGACTTGGCCTTAAATCGCTCGGCCTTACACCCGGAGAGGTCGTCGGACAATCCGCTTTCGAGATATACAAGGACTTCCCCGAGATCCTAGACTCACTTCATAGTGCGCTCAATGGAGAAAGCTTCTCGACTGTGAATCCAGCAGGGGAGTTCTTCTTCGACACCTACTACTCCCCTATTGTTGACGCACAGGGTGTGATCACGGGCACAATCGGAGTGGCCACTGATGTCACTGAAAGGACTAACGCAGAAGAAGCAATGCGAGACAGTGAGCAAAGATTTCGTGTGCTGTTCGAGACGGCCAATGAGGCCATCTTTGTCATGTCCCATGACAGCTTCGTGGACTGCAATGCCAGTACTCTCGAGCTTTTCAAGGTCTCGCGTGAGCAAATAATCGGGCACCCGCCGATAGAGTTCTCCCCACCAAACCAACCAGATGGTCGTCCCTCGAACGAAAAAGCTTTGGAGAAGATCGAGGCAGCATACTCAGGCAAACCGCAGTTCTTTGAGTGGCGCTATATCAGTAGTGATGGCGCTCCATTTGACGCTGAGGTGAGTCTCAACCGCTTCGAGCACAACGACGGGCAATACCTTCAAGCCATAGTACGCGACGTTACTTGGCGCAAGAGAGCCGAGACAGAACTAAGTGAATCTGAGGACAAGTTCTCGAAGGCCTTCCGTTCAAGTCCTGATTCTGTTGCCATAACAACAGCAACAGATGGCAAGTTTATCGACATGAACCAGGGCTTCACTGATCTGACCGGTTACACGTCAGAGGAGATAGTCGGCAAGACTACACTTGAAATCAACGCGTGGACACAGCCACAGCAACGGGCGAAGCTCATTGAAACACTGGAGGCCGAAGGTCACGTCAGAGACATGGAGATCGAGGTCTCTCACAGATCTGGTGAGATTCGCGACTGCCTGATCTCTGCGGAGGTCATCGAGGTCGAGGGGACGCAGTGCATCTTGACCATAACGAGAGACATGACTGAACAAAAACGAAATCAGAGGGCACTGGCCCAAAAAGAGCACGACGTCCGTTCTGCATACGCGAACGTGTTCCAGGCTGCGACCAACAACAAGCTGGTTCTTCTAACGCCGGAAGAGATCGATGGGCAGGCTGGTAGTGAGTTCCTCGGAGAGATCAAGATCGATTCTGCAGAGCAACTTGAGAGTGGTCGTGACTTTGTGCGAGACCTAGTCAGCAAGCTGCCTGGACATGTTGACTCGATTGGGGACTTGGCACTCGCGGTTGGGGAGGCGACCACTAATGGAATCAAGCACGCGGATGGCTGCGACCTTGGTCTCTACTTGACTTCAACCGGAGCACTTCAGGCAAGAGTTACCGACCATGGCCCGGGCATTGATTTCTCTCTTTTGCCAAAAGCCACTTTGGTACCAGGATTCTCGACCAAGAGCTCGCTCGGAATGGGATACACCGTGATGTTAGACATCGCCGACAGATTAATCCTGGCAACGTCACCCGAGGGAACCGATCTGATTGTCGAGGTAGAGCCTTCCTAATTGGATTCCCAGCTACTGAGGAGCGCCTAAGAAGTTGATCAACGATTCATTGCTGGGGGCCCGCTCTTGATCATCCTCAACACCATTACACGGAGCGCATCGCCCAAAGACAGCCATCTCTGACCAATCAGCAGTACCAACATCCAGACTGGAATCTTCGAGCTCTTTGAAGCTGGTAATCGACTCAAGGTCAAACACCTTATTGCAGGCTGTGCACAAGAAGTGCGGGTGAGTGTACTTGGTTTCTTGGCCGGGAATCCTCTCGTAGTACACCCTGTCCGCCTTGATAAGAAGAGGCCGAACTAGGCCTAGCTCGCGAAGCAAGTCAACGGTTCGATACACAGTGGAATCACCGGTGAAGTTGAGCTCGTTCATTACCCGCTTGTGGATATCCTCTGCGGTATGATGTCCGCCGCTGGCAAGAACCCGCCACACAGCTAGACGTTGCGGCGTCACTTTGTGGCCCTTTTCCTTTAGCGCTGTGGCGAGCCTCTGCTGGATCTCAGGCGATCTATTTGAACTATCATCCATGTCTTCTCCCCGAGGTTACTTTCTTCCCACCCCGATCCAAGCCCCGCCATTCGCCCCCCATTGGTAAATGCTAGCAGGGCAATGATGCTTCCCCAATTAGAGTATTGCAATCGATCCGCATTAAAATGACAGCAATTCCCAATTGAGAATCAGGCACATACGGGACTCACAAGCATTTTCACCTGCGGTATTAAGGTTCAGCTCCACGCACCGATATCCCAATATGTAACGCCATGGGGGTGGGCAATATCCGGATGAAATTGTACTCGCCGACCTCCCGCCACAACAGGAAGGAGAACGGTGCCTCAAGTAGAAACGCTCACCGAAGAGCAAAGAAGTACGGACGATCTGGCCGGAATGTATCTAACATTCGACCTTGATCAAGAACACTACGGAATCGGAATTCTAACGGTCAGAGAGATAATTGGAATAACCGAGATCACCAAAGTGCCAAGGACCCCCTCTTTCGTGAGGGGTGTGATCAACCTACGAGGGAAGGTCATCCCAGTAATCGATATGCGGGCCAAGTTCGACATGGACTCGATCGAGTACGACAAAGCAACCTGCATCATCGTCGTGGAAGCCACCGTCGATGGCGGCAGACCGATAGAGATAGGTGTGATTGTTGATGGGGTGGATGAAGTACTCAACTTCACAGCATCAGACATTGAGCCTTCACCCAGCCTAGGAGCAGCGATCGATACCCAGTTCATCCTTGGTATTGGTAAGGCCAATGACCAGGTCAC
>JAUVYG010000071.1 GCA_030603185.1 Actinomycetota bacterium
CTCGCCCGAGTAGATATTATCCTGCGCGACCATGTTCCCTATGTTCTCGAGGTCAATACCAGCCCCGGAATGACCGAGACGAGTCTTACACCTATGGCCGCGGAGGCCGGCGGACTGTCATTCCCCGATTTCTGCGAAAGAGTTGTCCAGCTAGCGCTGGAAGGCTGACTTGAGACTGAGGCTTGCGAAGGCCTCAACCACAACCGGGTCGAAGTGGACGGCTAGCACTCCGGGGCAAGCCCCCTTGCTGCGGGCACCCAATATTTAGCTTTAAGCCGTTAAGATTGCCTTAATCGGACGAGTTGGGAACCGTGGTCGACGGCTAGATGTATAATCTTTCGAGTCCAGTTTCGGCTCCGTAGCTCAGGGGATAGAGCGGGGGTTTCCTAAACCCTGTCATGCGCAGGTTCGATTCCTGCCGGGGCCACCATCAATGATTCATCGGTGACGGCACAAATGTGCAATAGACGCAGTGACTACTCGAGGAGCTATCTATGCCAGAGAACGATCCGTTTAGAATCGAACGCTATCTAGATCGCGTCGATTTATCCGCTCGACCTGCTGCGGATCTTGCCGGCCTGAGTGAGCTGGTGCGGGCACAACATCGGACTGTGGCGTTTGAGAATCTTTCGCCCATCACGGGCACGGCAGTTGCCCTGGATCATCAGTCGATCTGGGACAAGATCATTGTCGAGGGTCGCGGAGGGTACTGCTTCGAACTGAACTACCTGCTCGGCATGGCTCTGGATCACATAGGATTCGAGTACACACCTGTTCTAGCGCGGGTGATGATGGGGAATGAAGCGGGAGGACCCAAGACCCATCTACTCTTCATCGTATCCATCGATGGTTCCGAGCACCTAGCTGATGTTGGTTTTGGCGGCCCCGGCCTACTGGAACCGATGCCTTTCGTTGTCGACGCAGCTGTTGAGCAGGGTGAGGCGGTGTTCCGGTTGGTCGAACCTGAGGCCGGGGACTACATACTTCAGAGAACCACCCCCAAGGGGTGGTTCAATGTCTTCACGTTCAACCGAGAGAATGTTCAGCCGGCCGATGTAATGGTGGCCAATCATTTCACCTCGACCTGGGCGAATTCACCGTTCAAGAATCAGCTCATGTGCGCTCTAAATGGCTCGGAAGGCTTGATGAGTTTTCGTGAGAATAGTCTGGTGACGACTGCGCCTGATCTTTCGACGATCGAATCGGTCCCAATAGAGGATGCTGATCATCTTGAGGGCGTATTGGTTGAGACCTTCGGATTGAAGGTCGACACTAGCCTTGTTCAGCAGGTCTGGGAGCGGGTCAGGTAGTTGCCTGCAGAACCCAGGGTCATTCTTGAGACCAAGAGGCTACGACTTCGCGAGATGACAGTCGAAGATCTCGATTTCATCTCTACTCTTTTGTCTGACCCTTTGGTGATGAGGTTCTATTTAGCAACACTATCTCGTGACGAGTCTGCTGCCTGGATCAAAGATCGGATCTCGCAGTATGAAAGTCACGGATACAGTTTGTGGCTGGTGCAGCTCAGGGCGACCGGCGAACCTGTGGGACAAGTGGGTCTGGTGCCTCAAATAATAGATGGTGTCGACAAACCCGAGGTCGGTTACATGATCCGGTCTGATCAATGGCGACAAGGGTACGCGGCCGAGGCAGCGATGGGAGTCATCTACTACGCTAGAACCACTTTAGACATGAGACGGTTGGTATCCCTTGTGCGCCCAGAAAACGTCCCCTCTCAAGAGATGGCCAAGGGCCTGGGGATGAGCATCGAAGGTCAAACGGACCACGCGGGCCTCAGGCACGACATCTACGTCATTGAGCTCTAGGAAAACCCGGTGGCTGATATGGCCACCGGGTCACTAAATCACCGTACTTGACCGGTTAGGCGGTCTTCTTCAGGTGAACATCCTGAGGAGCACTGGTCAAACTGATAACGTTGCCAGCGGGATCCTTGAACCAGCAGGCCTTCAAGCCTGATTCGTCGTCGACTAGTACGCGATCCACTATTGTCATTTCGGGGATTGCGACATCTAGTAGTTCGATGTCACGCGAACGGATTGCCTCTACATCAGCGTCGAAATCAGTAGCGATGAACGTGAACCGAGTTGCATCTCCGACTGATGCCTCTGTTTGATAAAGGTATAGAACGTCATGGTCAGGTCCGCCCTCGAGCGTGATACCCATTGGTAGCGTGAACTCGGACTCTTTTAGACCTAGAACATCCTTGTAAAAGGTGGAGCAGGCCTCTAGATCCCTACAGGGAATCGTTGTTACGATCCGGTCATCTTTCAACATGACAATTCACCACTTTCGTTGATAACTCTCTACACCTAAGCGATACCCGAGTGGCCGATCAGCAAACTAAGATGGATAGGTATTTTAGTTAGAGGAACCCGGAGTTGCCTTGGGAGCCTTAAGCTGGGCTTTTTTCCGCTCTTTGCGGCGATCATTGTACGGTTTGAGCGCAGGCACCGCCTTGTCCCAGAAGAGGTAAGTAGCGGTGGATATCGGACCCGGTTTGTAGGATCTGATCATCAATGTGCGACGTTCGCTCGTGCCAAAACGAACCTTCATGGGCTCGGCATCACCCAGCAGCTCTAAAGCTTCGAGCCCGGCTTCATATGAATGCTCAACCATCGCGAACAGTAGGGTCATGCTCGGACTGTAGACCGAGTATTCCTCGTCGAACGCCTCTTTCAATGCATACAAGCGATTGCTGTAGAGAATGCACAGTTTTGCTGCAACCAAACGGTCACCGAGGCGAATCTCTCCCATTCGAATAGCGCCGTTCCGTCCGAATCGGATTGCTAGCGATGAATAGAACTCTTCGGCATCTTGATTTAGATGTATCGCTGTCCCACTTCTGCCCTTCCACCCCTTTGCCTCAAGTGCGAGGAACTCTTTCAGGGCCTGATCGAGGTCATTCGGCTCGATGCAGGGCCTAAAGACGGCTCCGAGGTCTTTTTCGAACTTACGCCTCTTTCGTCCCACGATCTTCCTGGTATTGGCAGTCAGGTAAGAGCGGTACTCAGACGGTTCGGAGTTCATGTCGACAATTGGGCACCTCTCGGAATGTTGGACACTGGTGTGCCGATGGTCCCTCTTTGAGGCACTCACTATGAGATGAGTTGAGGGATGAGTCGATACGAGGGACGGAAGAATTATTGGGCTTGATGACTCGGAGAAGACCGCCTCAATAACAGCACTTAGAACGACTTCGTCAGTCGCGATGGGTCGGAAGGTATCGGAGTAGTAGTTGGCCATCGCCAGAAGATTGCGACCGGATGCCCAGAGGGGAAAAGCCGCCACCATCCGGTTGCCCTCCCACAGAGTGCAGACTCGTGCGGCCCCTTCGGGGACGAAAGCGTTCCACCAAGATGCGAACCAGTCGTGGACAAGAAAGGGACTGGCTTCTCCAACGGCTACCTTGTCCCAATCATCTTTAATTTCGGCGAATCTATCTAGACTGGTGACCCATTCGATTCTTGGCATTAGCGTATTGTGTCACACAGCGATCTTTGCCGATTTGAGTCGGTCCTTCTTTCGCTGTTTTCGCCTGTCATTCATGGGTTTTAGAACCGGGACGGCCTTTTCCCAGAATAGATATTTGGGTGTTGAGATGAGTCCTGGTCGGTAGGATTTCAGTGACATTGTCCGGCGCTCGCTTGTCGAGAACCGTCCCTTGAGTTCATCAGCATCTCCTAGCAGCTCTATCGCCTCGAACTCTGAGTCGAAGGCCGCTTCAATCATTGAATAGAGCATGGTCATGCCAGGACCGTAGAGACGGTACTGCTCGTCGTATGCGCTCCTAATGGCCCATAGTCGATTGCCATGGACCAGGATCATCTGGCCCGCTACCATCCTGCCGTCGAGTCTGATCTCACCCATTCTGAGAGAGCCCTTTTTATGGAATCGCTTGGCGATAGTGCGGTGGAACTTCTCTGCTTGGGGGTCTTGATTAATGGCGGTGCCCCCCCTGCCCTTCCAGCCCAGGGCTTCAAGGTGAAGGAACTGATCCATGCATTCCTGGGCGTTCTCGGGTTGGAAAAGCGGTCGGTATGCTGCATTTTGTTCACGCTCGAATTTACGCATCTTCCTACCGGCGGTCTGCCGAGTCCTATGGCCTAGCAGTTGACGATAGTCCTCGAACTCACCGATTACGTCAATCGCGGGACATCGCTCGCTGGCCTGGAAGCAGTAGTGCTGACTGTACCTCTTAGACGCGGCCTTCAGTAGATGGGTAGAGGGGTGAGTCGAAGCCAGGGGAAACACTTCGATCGAACTGAACTTAGATGAGAACACCTGGTCGATCACCTCGGCCATTGACCGCTCATTGACGGCAATGGGGCGAAAGACATCCGTGTAGTAGTTGGCCATAGCCATGAGGTCCTGACCGGAAGACCAGAGGGGGAAGGCTGCCATCATTCGGTCACCCTCCCACAGAGTGCAGACTCGAGCGGCCCCTTCGGGGACAAAACAATTCCACCAGGTCTCAAACCATTCATGAGCCAGAAATGGACCGTCGTCAGTCCCAATAATACGGTTCCAATCGTCCCTCAGCTCGGCAAATCTGCCTATACCTGTTATCCATTCAACCCTGTTCATGCCGGGTACTTACCCATGAAGCCAAAAGGAGATACATGAAATTCTGGGTAGTCCATGAACCAGCCTAGGGCCCCCAGAGATCCATCATCACTCCGACTAGAATCCAATCGGAGCCGTCCTGCTCAATAGCTAGTCGCAACCCGGCCCAGTCAAGTCCGCCTTCCTCGCTGGGCGGGAAGTAATACTCGACGATGGTTGCGTCGGGGTAGATAGTGGCTGAGTTGTCGATTGTGGAGGATAATGCCTGGCGAGTATTCTCGCCGACAAGACGGGCTCCAAGGAAGTTTTCTGGGTATACGAACTCGTCCCAGTACTCTCGGTTGGTGGACGAGATCGGCTCTCCGCTCCCGGCACGTGCACCCCAGATGAACAGCGCTGAATCATCAAAGAAACCCTGGAATTCGTTGGGAGCGACAACTAGATCTGAAGATATGTCCACGAAGGCAGAGGGTGAAAAGCGGACGCCGGCCTCGCTGGCGGCCGCCTCAAGGGCTGCCTCATCTTTGTCTGCGATTGCAGCTACGATCTCGGCAGCCGCTTCAAGGGCGGTCAGTTCCTTTGGAGCTTCGGTTGTCTCTGAATCCTCTTCCTCGGCCGCTTCGTCATCAAGCTCGACCTCAGGAATTTCATTGCCGTCTATGTCTGTCCCTTGGGGCGTCGAGATAGCCAGGTAGAAGCCCATCCCGATCACAATGATCATTCCAACTGCCACTGCGATCAGTACCCAGCCCGGGATGCGCATAGGTTGCTTTTCGTTTTCAGGAGAATTATTTGCCATGAAGAACCCCAGTTTTCATCGGGAACAGTGGTAAAAGTTTACTCAAGAGCAGCAGTATCAATCAAGGTGCGAGGAAAATACGAAAGAAGTGCCTATTTGTTGCGGGTGCTGATCGAGGCTCGCTTGGCAGCGATCACTTTGGATAGTGGAGAGGGCAGGTTGTCCAAGTGGAAAGGCTCGGCTAGCGTCCTCGTTTCGGGATTTATCCGCAGGATAAATGCAACTTTCTCATCTTACACGGCATCAAAATGGTTGAGAAAGGAATTACTACAATTGGTACAACTCTTTAAAGGAGGCTCGTCATGGCAACTCTAGCTCACAGGCCCGCTATCCATGTCGAGGCCCACTATGGTATCGGCGCTGTCGTTGGAATGGCTGCCGGAGCGATCATGGCTATGGTCGCTATGGTCTACACCACCATTACGGGTTTCGGTTTTTGGGCTCTCGGAAGTGGCATTTCCGAGGCCTTTATGACAACCGCATCTGCTGAATCAGCCGGCGGAATAGCCATCGGACTTGGCGTTCATATGATGCTTAGCGCGATGCTTGGCGTCGGCGCCGCTTACCTGGCTTCAGACGTTCTCAAGGACCGCGTTGAAGCCGGCCTAAATCTAGTTTGGGTACGTCTAGGAATCGGCGCGGTCGTATTTGCAGTCAACTGGTTCGTCGTACTACCTATCGTCGACCCAGCGTTCATCGAGATCATGCCTTATGGACCAGCGCTAGTGTTCCATTTGATCTTCGGATACTCCCTTGGTCTCTATGGTCTGTACGCTATCAAGAAGGACTGACACCCGGCCGAGACATGTTTTATAGGTAGGCAAGTTCAGCGGCGGCCGATCCGGCCGCCGCTTCTCTATTTCACAATACTGAGATCGTGCTCAATCTAGGCCGGGATTTTGACGAATATGAACAAGACTGTTGCTTGAGAGGTTAAAGAACTGCTGGTTCAATGGTCTTATCGAGGACGAGATCATGGCCGTCATTCCAGGCTACGAGCGGCAAACAGCCGTTCCCTGATATTTTTCTGACTCTCCTGGTACATTTACACCATAAATGTCCAAAACTTTTTGAATTAGGGGGAGTCTGATGATCGGCCAAAAACTCAACGACGCCATCAATGAGCAGATGAAATGGGAGATGTACTCGGCCAATTTGTACATCGCAATGTCCGCATGGGCAGAGTCCGAGGACCTACCCGGTATTGCCAGTTGGTTCAGGGTCCAGGTCGAAGAAGAGACCTTCCACTTCAACAAGTTCTTCAACTTTGTTGCTGAAGCTGGCGGGCGAGTAATGATGGGGGCCATCGAGCAGCCCAAGAACGACTACGATTCTGTTCTGGACAGCTTTAAACATTCTCTCGCACACGAGAGAGAGGTGACCCGCCGAATAAACGGCCTCATGGACCTAGCGCTTAGTGGGTCTGAGCATGCCGCTGCGATATTCCTTCAGTGGTTCGTGACCGAGCAAGTTGAAGAGGAATCCAGCTTCGGAGCGATTGTGGCCAAGCTTGAGCGCATCGGTGATGATGGGAACGGACTTCTCATGCTCGACGATGAGCTGGCCGCTCGGGTATTCACGCCTCCAACAGCTTGAGGGTCGCAGTTGCCAGTGATCACGCTGGCTTTCCGTTGAAGACGGCTGCTCTCGAGTATGTGGCATCTCTGGGCCATGAGACTCTGGATCTCGGAACGTATGACGAGGATCCAGTGGATTACCCGGATTATGCTGCAGCCGTTGCAAAGACCGTTCTTGAGGGTGAGGCCGAACGCGGCATCCTACTATGCGGGAGCGGTGTAGGTGCCTCGGTCGCGGCCAACAAATTCCCAGGAATCAGGGCAATGCTGTGCCACGATGCGTTTTCCGCGCGCCAAGGGGTAGAGGATGATGATGCAAACGTGATGTGTATGGGCGCACGGGTGGTTGGACCAGCTCTAGCCTTGGACCTCATCGCGCACTATCTGAAGGCTGAATTCAGCGGAGCTGAACGACATGTAAGGCGTCTGCAGAAGGTGGCTGATATCGAGAAGGAATGTTACCAGCGGTACCTCGGCCGTGTGACGGGTATAGATATAAAGAATTTAGAAGAACGAAAGGACACACTGGATGAGCAATGAGAATCCACTGAAGCGACTGAGCGAGTTCGGTCAAAGCGTATGGCTGGATAATATCAACCGGGATTTGATCGAGTCGGGTGATTTGGGGCGTCTTATAGAGAACGACGGGATCTCTGGAGTTACGACCAATCCTTCTATATTCGAGAAAGCCATCTCTGGTAGTGACGAGTACGACGCCATCCTGACAGAGTTGTTCAAGGCAGACTTGTCCGGTGTGGATGTGTTCAATGGTCTTGCAGTTGAGGACGTGCGGGACGCAGCGGATATTCTGCGCCCGGTTTTCGAGCAGACCGGCGGGGAAGATGGCTACGTCAGCATCGAAGTTCCCCCGAACTTGGCCAACGATACCGAGGCTAGCATCGAGGCAGCTCACAAGCTTCACAAGATGGTGGATCGCCCCAACGTATTGATAAAGATACCTGGCACCAAGGCTGGGCTAAAAGCGATTGAGCAGCTGATATCTGAGGGCCTGAGCATCAATGTGACGCTGCTGTTCTCGAACGACCGTTATCGTGAGGTCATCGATGCATACCTTTCCGGTCTTGAGCGGCTTCAGAACTCCGGTGGCGACGTTTCAACCGTGTTCTCAGTGGCCAGCTTTTTCATCAGCAGAGTCGACACGGCGGTTGATGCTGCGCTAGAGGACTTGTCCAAGAAGTCAGAGGACGAAGAGATGCTTGAGCTGTTGCTGGACCTCCAGGGGACCATCGCTGTGGTCAATGCTCGTCAAGCGAATCAGATATATACATCTGCTTTCTCGCACCGTAGATTTGCTGACCTACAGGCCAAAGGCGCTCGCAAGCAGAAGCTGTTGTGGGCCAGCACAAGCACCAAGAACCCCGAACTCAGTGACACACTTTACGTTGATGAGCTGATCGGTCCGGATACCGTCAACACCATGCCAGAGGTTACCATCGCGGCCTATCGTGACCACGGTGAACCTCGTGATTCTCTTAAGGAAGATGTCGAGACGGTGGATCAAATAATCGATCAGTTACCGCAGCTCGGAATCAATCTAGCGGCAATCACCAAGCAGCTTGAGCTGGAAGGCGTGGCGGCATTCGAAAAGTCATTCGAGGCTCTACTAGCAGTTATCGAAGAGAAGAAAGCCTCTCTAGCGGCTCTTCACTAAAAGTAATTCTCACCTATATCTAACGGGG
>JAUVYG010000062.1 GCA_030603185.1 Actinomycetota bacterium
TGCAATGGAAGACGGCTCGAACACCTCTTTGGTGTGAACAAGTTCGTCGACCAGGATCCGGATGGCTCCAGGATGAACATCCGAGGTAAGTATCAGCACTGGATCCATATCCGAGTGATGGACCCGTGACTTTGTGACAACCGCATCTAGCTGGTTAGACGCATTCACGATAGTCTCGGCCTTCTCTAGAGTGTCTGCGATCTTCATCTCCCATTCGGGAGCAAGGAATTCAAAGCCCTCCTGAAGCTCTCTGGCGGCATCTGGATTGTCGTCGCAATACAAAACATACATATATGGACTGTACCAAGTAGGACCAAAGCTTGGTACTAGGAAGAGTGATCTTCTTCAAGCTAAACGGTCCACCAATGTCCTGAGTACGGCTGCAACAAGAGGAGGGGCACCACGGGGGTAATCGGGAGCTACCGGCCATCAAGGTGAAGATGCTGTGGCCCTTGGGGTACCGAGATCGTTATTGAATTCACATTGAGTGCATTGCTCGAACAGCTTGCGTACAATCCATCTCATCACCTGCTTGAGAGATCTGCATTGGTCGGACTTTGTCGCCCTAATTCTTCAGGGCCCAGTCCTCTCTGGTAGTTCGCCTCTCTTGGATATATATCGAAGCAGGCTTTGTGTTAATGGCGTCTGCGAGCTCGTCCGCATGTGCATCCGTCACTTCCACCTCGGTATCTTCCTGCCGTCATTCCATACAAAAAACCCGGGGGGCTTGAGCGCTACCAAGCCCCCCGGGTCTCATTGAAATTCTCTTTTAGTGACTGACTCTAGAAGTCGTCTAGGCCTTCACTGTCGTCCAACGGAAACTCAGAACTGGGATCTACCGGGGCGCCAGCCATTGCCTTGGCCTTGGCCTTTGGCTTGCCGCTCCCATTACCATTTCCACCCGACGACAACTGCCTATTCGCTGCGCTTAGGGCTGATCCTCTGTTGTAGTGATGGCTCCCCGCCGCGCCACCAGTTGTGGACCCATTGCCTGAGTGACCACTCAGCCTTGAGAGCAGTCCAGCGCCGCCTGAGGTCGTCTGAGTATTTCCATGTCCCCTTATGATGCCTTCAAGGGAGCCTACAGTACCCTGCAACTGTACTGACTGAGCGGAAAGCTCTTCGGCTGCTGATGCGGCCTCTTCCGAGCTTGACGCGGACGAAGTGATGACAGTACTCAGCTGCTGAACAGCTGCCGATACCTGCCCCAAACCACTAGCTTGCTCTGTGCTGGCCGCCTGGATCTCGCCTAGTATGTCTGCAACCCGAGTAGTATGCGTCGAAATCTTTTCCAAGGCCTCCGCAGACTGAGTTGTACTTTCCATGCCCTTCTGAGCACGCTCGATAGAGTTCTCGATTAGAACCGCCGTGTCCTGTGTTGCTGATGCGGCCCTCTGGGCCAGGTTCCTAACTTCTTCCGCCACTACAGCGAATCCCTTTCCATGCTCGCCTGCCCTGGCAGCCTCAACTGCCGCATTAAGTGCCAACAAGTTGGTTTGGAAAGCGATTTCCTCGATGGTCTTTAGGACCTTGCCGACTTCCTGGCTGGACTGGTTGATCTCGTCCATCGCAACCCTAAGGTCTGCCATTGAACTACTGCCATCGTTTGCCGCAACCTTGGCTTCTTGAGAGAGATTATTCGCTGCTGTAGCGTTCTCTGCGTTCGATTCTGTTTGCGATGATATCTGTGCGATTGCGGCGGAAGTCTCTTCTAGACTGGAAGCGCCCTCATTAGAGCCGTCTGCCACCATCTGGCTAGCAGAGGCGACCTGTCCGGATGCGGCCGCAGTTGCCTCAGCGCCCTGACTCAGATCACCGATGATGTTGTTGATAGGCCTTGAGATAGAACGAGCGACCAGAATGGCAACGAGAATGATAGACGCGATGCTTATCAGTGCGACTACTATCATAAGAGCTTTCAACGAATTTACCGACTCAAATGCCTCTGACTCATCTTTCTCAGAGATCAGTGCCCATGTAGTACCACCGACACTTATTGGGGTGTAGGCAGAAAGAACAGGATTGCCAAGGTAGTCTGTGATTATCCTGGCATCAGTAGCTCCACCGATAGCGCCCTTAGAGGCCTCGGTATCAACGCCGTTGTTCGCTACGTCGCCTGCAAACGAGGCATTGACGGTGCGATTGTCAGGATCCAGGAACGAATCGGAGCGCATGAGCAAATCGCTGCCCACCAGGTAAGTCTCACCAGTCTGTCCCATACCGGAACGCTGCTGCATGATTCCGTTGATAGCATCAAGCGGAATTTGGAGTACGGCAACGCCAACTATCTTGCCATTGACCTCAGCTGGGGCTGCTACGAACGCGGCAGGATCACCATTGCTTGGGCTGTATGGAGAGAAGTCAATAAAAGTCGGCTCACGCATGCCTGCCTCGAAGGCCTCTCCTATGCCCTCGCTCTTAAGTCCACCTGTGATGACGTTCTCACCAAGGTCAGACTCTTCAGCAACAGTGAATACTATGTCGCCATCTTCTGCGATTAAGAACAGGTCATAGTAACCATAGATATTGTTGTACTCAGTCAACCACTCGCCGTATTGTGCTTTAGCTTTTTGCCAGGACTCTCCACCGGTTGCACCACCATCAGCCTCAAAGGCCGCTTCGAAGGCCTCAAGACCATCGATTACCTCAGAGTTATTCGAGAGGACGTTGACGTCACCGAGCCTCTCGCCGAAAAATCCCTCTATTTGAGTCTTCTTGATGTCGCGAACGGACTCTAGTTGATTGAACGCTTCTGCGTTCAAAGCAGTTGAGGAGCTGTTGAGTGACATAAGGGCCACAACTGCGAAGGGAACCAGCCCCATGACCAAAAAGGCCAGGAGAAGCTTGGTCCCAATACTCATGTTCTTTAACAATGTTCATTCCTTCCGTGGGTAACCACTAGTTGACTTCTTCGAGAACCGAGAATTCTTCGTCTGAGAGCACTCGATTTATATCTAACAGGATGTAGACTTTGTCGCTGTTCTTGCCCATACCAAGGATGAATTGAGTATCCACTCCGGCACCAAGGGAGGGTGGTGGCTCTATGTCATCTGACATAAAAGCCCGCACCTCATCAACAGAGTCCACAATGATCCCCATCTCGACCTGGGCTCCATCCCTTTTACCGGCCCAAACAACGATGATGCATGTCTCTTGGTCGTACTCGCGCTCCTCAATATCGAAACGGGAGCGGAGGTCGACTACGGGTATGACCTTTCCGCGAAGGTTGATCACACCCTTCATAAAGTTCGGCGTTTTCGGTACGGATCTTATCTCGACGATCCCAATGATCTCTCGGACCGTTAAGATCCCTATCCCGTACCTTTCGTCCGCTAGGTCGAAGGTCAAATACTTCCCTTCGACCTCAACCAGAGCTGACATCTCTGGGTCTAACACTGCAGCTTCATCCATCGCACTCCTCTTCCATTAGGGGAGGAGTCTTGGATGAACTTTTCGGTGTTGATCGGCTCCCCCTCACACTTATGACTACAAACGGTCTATCGACCTTGTGTGCGACAAACTGAGTGAAAAGCTCTTCAGGAAGCTAAATGCGAGATTGAGCTGTATACCTGCGGATTGTATCTGCGATTTGGTGGCTATTGCACTCAGTTCGCATTGGCCAGAAATAGCTTGTTCTTAATGGGGAATAAGGGTATATATCGGCTCAACGATATCGGCCTCTGCTCGATACAAATTTAGGCTCTACAAAATGAGGACTCTATGGGTACAAGGCAGCTCTCAAGCAATGACTTAGCAGACCGACTTCGAGAAGCCGGTCACAAAATAACGCCGCAGCGCATGGCGGTCTGGGAGATTCTAAAAAAAGGTAAGCACCTAACTGCCGACATGATCTACCAAAGGGTGTACTCGAATCTGAAGTTCACCGACGCCTCAACCGTGTACCGCACGATCGAACTGTTCACCGACCTCGGCCTCATTCGAGGCTTGCTCGTGAACAATCATGGAACCTATTACGAGGTGTGTGACCCATCCAGAGATGACAGCCATGCCCATTTTGTTTGCACTGAGTGCGGAAGTGTTACAGATATAGATTTGGCTATCGATGACGCTAGTTTGCAACAAATCACTCGAACTTTGGGGAAAATAGCCCGGGCGGACGTCATGATCTACGGCAGCTGCCTAGGGGAAGAAAACGCACCAGATCTATCTGAGGCAGTTAGTACTCCTGACCAGGCACAACTGATAAGGCTGTTCAGCTCAGGAACCTAATCTTTTCTGCGTGTGAACGAGATTGAGTGAAGGCCACTCTTTGTGTCGATCAACCTTGCAGAATGCTCAACTTCAACTAACTCACCGGTCTTGGTTTTAATCGAAATATGAAGCCCCTCTATGGCCCCCTTTTCCAGCATCAATTTGGACAGCCTGCTCCTCTCCTCCAGCGAAACACCCAGATCAAGGTCGGAGGAATTCTTTCCAATCACTTCACTGGGCGAGTATCCGAATACTGAAAATACCTTTTCATTAGCCTCGACGAAAACTCCATCCGACATTCTAGCCATTAGCACAGCATCTGGAGAGGCATTGCGCATGTTTGAAAGCTTCTCTTCTGACTCTTCTAACTCGCGCTCTTTCCGATGCAGCTTTGTGATGTCATCGAATAGCATCACGAAATGTTTCGGGGTAGGCCGGTACGAGTACACTCGATAGCAGGTGTCCATTACGTCGTCGTACTGCTCAAACTGGTGGCTCCCCCCATTCAGAGCAATATCACCGTACTTGCTGATCCAATCAGCTTCTGAGTTCTCGATCCCAGGAACAACCTTGGTAACAGGTCTACCGATTACATCTGCTGCCGTCAGGCCAGTGACTGTCTCAAAGGCCCCGTTGACTTCAAGAAATATGTAATCGACGGGCTCGTCGTTCTCATCCAGTACGATTCGGCATAGACCATACCCAAGTGGTATCCCCTCGAACACGTCCCGATACTTGGCTTCGCTCTCTAGCATCTTGCTGTGGGACAGAGAGTCTGCCGTGTAGGTGATGTCGCATAAATTGACTATGATCCCTGCTATCTTTCCGTCAGACAGGTATGGCGAGACACGCTGCTCTATCAGCAGATCCTTATCAGGGTTCTTGATCGTAGTGATCCCATGCATGACCTCGCCGGTCTCAATGACATGCTTCTCAGCGGCGCTAAAGGATTTGGTGAATCCAGGAAGGTCAAGATCCGATGAGGTCTTTCCTAGGACGTCGCCCGCTGTTACGCCCATCATCCGCTCAGCGACAGGATTCATGAAGATGAACCTGCCAGATTCATCCTTGGCATAGACTCCGTCTCGGCAGCGATCCGCTATTGCTTGCAGGAGAGGCACGCTTGTTTGCATCTATATATTCTACACAGATTGGATTAATGGGTATTGCGCGAATAAGTCGCATTTAGCCAGGGTCTGTTCTTGGAGGCCCAAGCTCTGGGGGGTATAGGAGTATCCGATGACCATCTATTGAGGTTGTCGAATTCGTTTTCGGTGAGTAGCCGACTATGGACAGGTGGCTGCAAGGTCGGAGTTGAAGAACATGAACTGCCTCTGGGTCCGGTCCCCACTATAGGGAACGTTCGGATCGTGAATGAAGTCCCTATTGCCATCAGGCAGGCTACCCGAGAAACTCTCTGCGATCAGACTTCCGGACATCTCTTCGATGCCAGCCGGGCCTGCAGGCAGTTCCGATTCTGGAATGATCATCATGAAGAACCTGTCCTTGACGATGGCACGAACACCGGTCTCACCCGTTGTCACCATCGAACCCGATCCTATAGTCGTTTTCGTGACGGTCCATTCATCACTGTCATTGGGCCGATCGACATGGAAGAAGGTGTCATAACCCTGACGAAAATCGCTGTCATTTCCGGCATTGGCAGTCCAATTGTTATTGGGATCCCCATCATCAATAACCAGGCTGATCCGTCGGCTCTTGTCATCATCAGCAAAGGGTGGGGCCGAAACAACCTCACCGACTAGTATCACATCAGGACCAGCCGATAGCGCTTTAGCTTCATCACCACAGGCCACAAAGAAGCCCTGCTGGCCACCACAGGCGAATGCTGGCTCGTTCCACGTGCATGCATCTATGTCGTTGATCGAAACCGACTTCAAGGAGCTCCAGCTAGTGATATCAACGGCCGAATCAGAATCCGGAAGTCCTCTTGGGGCTTTGGGATGCTCAAAATCGTTCCTGGTATCCCGAACAATGGTAGAGGTTATCGTCACTCCGGACTCTCTGTGGATACCCATACCTGACAGAAGGTCGCTCGCCTCTGTGAACGGGCTAGAAAACAGGCCTGAATCATCCCTGTTGGTAGATCCCCCACCTGATTGAGAGGAACTGTTGCTGGCACTGCCATCAGAAACGTCGTCCTCGTTGAACACACCCACCAATGTGAGAATGCCGTACACGATACCGATCAGTATCACGACAATGATCCCTAGTCTTAATGCTACGCGCATGGTCAGCTCCCAAAATAGATTCTCAAGAGCTTACATCAATCAGGGCAAAACAAAAGGGCGGCCGACCCAAAAGTCGACCGCCCTTCCTTAGTACTTTAAATCAAAAGCACTTGTCAGTCAGGCCCCTCAGACTGACATAAGGCGTCTAGTAGCGGCTTCCGCCGCCGCCGCCGCCGCCGTAGCCGCCGCCACGGCCGCCGCCGCCGCCGCCACGATTGTCTGTCTTAGGCTTAGCCTCGTCCACGTTAAGTGTACGACCGTCAAGCTCAGTACCGCCGATAGCGGAAATCATAGCTTTACCTGCGTCTGCGTTAGCAGCCTCGACAAAAGCAAAGCCCTTTGAGCGGCCTGTGTCTCTGTCTGTGATTAGAGCGGTCGAAACGACCTCTCCGTGCTGTCCGAACAACTCGGATAGCTGGTTCTCAGTAGTGTCGTAACTGAGATTTCCTACGTAGATCTTCAAATAGATCCACTCCTTTGGTCTTTAGCCTGCCCTCTTGTCAGACAAGCCATTAAATACAAATTCTTATGCGCCTTATTCATAGACAAGATTGAATAAGAAACATTAGGTGGAAAATCGTAATCATGAGAGTTAAGTGAAAAACGAGGGGATGAAATTCGCTCAGCGCACACGGCCATTCTCGGCCACCGAGCTACAGTATACCCCTGATTGCCTGAATTAATGCAACCCCAGTCAAAAATAGTTCCCTGCAGAGAGGCAGGTTGGGCGCATCTAGCCACATATGAGAGCGCTACTTCTTTGGAATGTTGCTTATTGTATCCGCCGCCGCCCGATGAAACCTGTCTACCTGCCAAGAGTTGAACATCTCAATTACAAGCAGTCCGACGATGACTATCCAGAGGGCGGTTATGAGGCTGGGATCCATCAGGCCGATGACAAGGTACGAGCCGCCCGATACCCCTACGAGGAACACAGCGCTGCCGGTTAGGGCACGTGGTGTTGTGTTGAAGAAGGTCGGCTTTCTTGCAGTCTCTGTCCCGTGGATGGCGTCATTGATCCGCTTCAGCTTATTCATGAGGTTCCACGGCTCCCCTAGCTCATGCAGTCCAACTGCAACCAAGACAGCCAATAAAAGGTTAATAAGACTTTGGTCGTCCATGCTGTATTCATCTCCTATGCTTGGCATTTACCCTTATCTGATTACGAATAAAATGACGGCCTAGAGGTTGGTTTTGGCTGTACTTCTGATCGTTGGGTATACACTCCGATAGAAGCCCAGCCTCGGCGTTTGCAAAGATAGAGTCTGCCTTGCCTAGTAATCCGATTCTTCGAGCCCAGATAGTCCGAGCCCTGATCCAATACTTCGAATCGGATGATCGCCGTATCGATCACGCTTTGCGGGTGCTTCATCATGCCGAGGACGCCTTAGCCGATAGCCCCGAGTGCGACCCCGACATCGTCATAGCTAGTGCACTACTGCACGACGTCGGCATCAAGGTCTCGGAAGAGAAGCATGGCCACAACAATGCCAAGACCCAGGAACAATATGGGCCTGCTGTTGCAAAGGATCTGCTGGACTCGATCAGTTTCCCAGCCGAGAAAACAGCAATCGTTATGAATATCATCGGCAACCACCACTCACCCTCCCGCTTCGACTACCCCGAACTCGAGGTACTAAAGAAAGCGGATCAAATAGTTAACAGAGGATAAGCCTCCCATAGCTACTTCGAGGTGGTCCCCCAGGAGCACCCCAACTTGGTAGATTAGTCTCAATGCATCCACTACCATCAGCCCATATCTCATGCTGATCTACTGGAGGGGTCTTTGGCGTTCCGGAGCCTGACATTACTGCTAGATGACATCGCTTACATCCTTGACGACGTGGCTTTGCTATCAAAGGTCGCTGCCAAAAAGACCTCGGGCCTCCTAGGCGATGATCTTGCGCTCAATGCCGAGCAAGTCGCTGGGGTTCGAGCTGCTCGGGAACTCCCCGTCGTCTGGGCCGTCACAAAGGGTTCTTTTCGAAACAAGCTGATCATCGTTCCTGCCGCCCTATTGCTGAGCGCCTTCTTGCCCGGACTGATCATCCCCCTGCTCATGATTGGCGGCGGCTACCTATGCTACGAAGGTTTTGAGAAGGTGTTTCACCGCTATACCCATAGAGATCACCACGAGGCATTACCAAAGGATCTCGAAACCGACTTAGTAGCTTTAGAGCGAGACAAGATAAAGGGCGCGATTCGCACGGACTTCATCCTGTCGACCGAAATAATCGTAGTCACCCTAGGCACGGTTGCCGGTGCAGCGTTCGCAAGCCAGGTGCTAGTCCTGGTCGGCATCGCCATCGTCATGACCGTCGGGGTCTATGGGCTGGTAGCGGGCATCGTCAAGCTGGATGATGGCGGACTAGCTTTGACTATGAAGAAGGGAAAAGCTCTATTTGCCAGGGGGCAGCGGAGTGCGGGACGCCTCATCCTATCCGCTGCCCCCTATCTCATGAAGGGGCTGTCCATTGCAGGGACCGCTGCCATGTTCACGGTCGGTGGAGGTATCCTGGTCCACGGAATCGGGGTGCTCGAAAACGTTAGGCACGAGGTTTCGCTAGCGATTGCTGGACTACCCGGTGTTGAGATCCTTTTTGATGCCGTTGCCGGAATAATATTCGGAGCGATACTCCTTGGGGTCATTTCGTTGGGTGACCGCATAAGACGATCGGTGGCCAGGCATGGTACCGCTGAGTAACGGGTAATCAATAGGCGGAGTAAACCCAATTGGAAGCTTAGAACATGAGACCATCAATTATTCGTGACGAGGCAGGCGTTTCCAGTTGGGTCTGGCTCAGCGGAGGCGGCCTAGTAATTGTCTTCGCATTCGTGTTCTTCCTGTTAAGCCAACCATCCGACCCCATTGGCGAAGTCGATCAGATCACTCAAGATTCACTCAATGAGTCCGGCGAGCCGGACCTCTTCGTCGAGGATCCTCCGGTTGTTATGACGCCCGATGTTGATCCGCTTGGGGCCTTTGGCCAAAGGCATAGTGATGGATTCGGTGACATTCAGCCTCTTGAGACGCCCGCGGTCGGAAAGTTCGAGTTCGTCACCCCCACCTTTGAGCCCTTAGGCCAGATCAGTCCTGATGCGCTCACGCACATCATAGTTGCCAGCAACGGCGACCCAGCAGTGGCTTCATACTTCCCGATCGAAATAGATGTCTTTGACCCAGTTTCTGGAGGCAGGATCTGGAGCGATGTGATCGAAGGCCCCGCTGAACAAGTCTGCATAGACAATACCGAGTGCAGTATCGATGGGC
>JAUVYG010000061.1 GCA_030603185.1 Actinomycetota bacterium
CTTTCCACCTTCGATCAGGTAGCCCTCGCTCACTGAGAACATGAACTCCCCGGTTTGAGGGTCCACTTGGCCTCCACCCAGTTTCTTTGCGTAGATGCCATTTTCCGTGGCCGCCACGATCTCTTGATTGCTCAGCTCGCCCGGCTGAAGAAACGTATTAGACATCCTGGCGATCGGCATACTGCTGTAGCCCTCACGCCTGTCGCTTCCCGAGGATCCAACGCCTAGCTTGCGACCCCAGTAGCGGTCACATAGGTAGCCCTTGAGGATTCCGTTCTCGATCAATACTCTTCTGCGAGATGGCTCACCCTCGTCGTCGAAGGCGTAGGAACCCCACAAGCCGTCCAGTGTCGAGTCGTCCAACAGTGTGACTGCCTCAGAGGCCACCTTGCTCCCAAGAAGTGTCGAGTAGACTGAGCCCTTCTCAATATGGTCACCCTCGAGCCCATGTCCGACTGCCTCGTGAAAGATCACTCCGCCCGAACCCGGTCCCAAAACGACCGTCATCGGCCCGGTAGGCGCATGACTTGCCCCGAGCATCAGGAGTGCTCGATCAGCCGCGGCCTTGCCGATCTGCTCCGGGGGAAACTCATCGAACAGTTCTGAGCCGGCCTGCTTTCCCGGCGCATCGTAGCCGGTCTGCATCGTTTCACCTCGAGCAGCGACGACCTGAACCATGAAACGAGTGTACTCTCGCGATTCCGATATCCTCTGACCCAAAGAGTTCAGAAGCTTGCTCTTCTTCTGGGAGTCCACATAGGAGGTCGTGACCTGCCGCACCTCGTCCCCGGTCGCCCTGGCAGATTTATCGGCTATCCTCATCATCTTCACTTTTTCCTCGGGCGCCACCTGGCCGGAGGACTGACTATAGGTACGACCTGCAACCTGTGGGCTGGCCACTGGTATCGAGAAGGTGCCCGACCCAGATGAAGCGAGCGCGGCGATCACCTCGCTACTAAGACGGCTAACCGCCTCCTCTGAGATGTCACTGGTATGAACATAGACGGTGGTGTCCCCGGCTACCGCTCGAATCCCAATCCCGCGGTCGACCCCACTATTAACGACCTCGACTCTTTCATCATCCAGTCGGAGTGAAGACCGAGTCGTATCCTCCATGTAGACATCAGCAAAGTCTACTTGCTTGGTGAGTACACTATCCAGTGCACTTTCTAGTAACGAGAAGTCAGACAAAAAGCGCTCCTTACTCTTCAGAAGCGGTACGAAGAGCCTCTATCTCGTCTTTGAGCTCATCGATGTGCTTCTGAATCCTTGATTCCTTATCACCAAAACTCGGGATCGCGGTTCCAGCCTTTTGTGCCACTTCCTGTATCTCATCAAGAGCTGAGAAGAGGCTATCTCCGACCCATTTTGCCTGATCCTTGATAAACCGCCTGGTTCCCTGGCCTGCCTGAGGTGCCCAAAGAAGAGCTGCCGCAGCGCCCATTGCACCACCGACCAGAAGGCCAAAGGAAAAGCCCCTGGCCTTTGCTCCGAAATCTCCCATAGTTAATTGACTCCCTTCGAAAGTAATCGTGAATCCCGTGCGAACATAAAACTCTATTCTCTAAGCCCTGTCTGCGCAAGCGGAGCAGTCGCCAGATACAGCAAGGCCCCTAGTCCGAACAAGGTGGCAGTAGCGGCGGCGATAACGCCGGAATCGTTGAATGCAAACGCAAAGGCGACTCCCACTAAAAGCGCTATCAAGGCTCCGCTGGTTTTAGGGTTATTCCTCTGGAACTCCCTGAGGACCCCCGAAGGCCTGAACATCAAAGTCGCCATCACGACCAGTCCTGCCAATAAAATCTGCGACCATATGGTTACTTTTAATAGCTTGTAATTCAACAGAACTTTTCTTTCGAGGATCTTAAATAGATTGTCTCCACCGTCCGCCACTATCCCAGTTAAGGCCTTACCTGCGTGGCTAGGACTGTCACCTGTGATGTCGACGACCAGCAGCACTCCGACCGCGGCGACTATCACAGCCGCCAACACAAGACCGTCGCGCCAAGTGAATCCCGACCTGAAAAGCCGGATGACCAAGGCAGAAAAACCAGCAGCGACTGCGACTGTGCCACCAACGTTCGCGCCCCAGAACGGCATTGCCATCACGCCAAGAATCGCACCAAGGCCGACGATGATTCCGGCCATCAGTCCTTTGCCCGGTCTGAAGCGGTCAACTATCGCGCCCACCCCGACAATCGTGGAGCCGAGAAGTACCCCCATGTACTCATTGCCTATTCCATAGAATCGGGCGCCCCCAATGATTGAGTAGCCCAGCACTGAGTTTGAACTGAGAGGAGAACCAGCAATGATATCGCCGATCAGAGCGAGAGCTGTGGCCAGCCCTACTGCCACGATAGGAATACCTTCGCCGAAACGACGCAGAGCAAACGCACCCAGGGTTATTAAGATTGTGATCAACACGGCACTCAAGTAGATGTATCCAGGCTGCTCAAACCCCCACCCGGCAGTGATCAGCATCGCAAGCGGCATAGACAGGATGCCCAACAGAAAGACCCTCGCCAGCCGTATCGGCCATTCACGGATCTTAGCGATAATGAACAATAGGGAAGTAAGGATCATAGCCACAGCCACAGAAACGTAGGCGGTTAGTATTGGCTTTCTCGCTAGCTCAGTCGCGGCGATCGACTCCTGCTTTGATGCCAGATAGGGAACAGTGCCCTCGAAAGACTCCGAGCTGATCGGTCGACCCGCCATTTGGCTGGGTGACTCCTCCCCGAGCAGCCGTAGAATCGTAGGTGCGAAGTCCATATTCGTGACGATACCTTGGCGCCGAGTAGTCGAAGTCACCAAAATACCAGGCTCAAAACCCTGCCCCCAACCCACCATAGGAGTTAGAGATCTCGACGAATGGAGGTCTTGCGGTGCAGAGGGTGCAACCAGCACCAGACTATCGCTTTCACTGTCCAAGAGGCCCATTAGCTTCCCGAGTAGCTCATCTAATCTCTGAATCGCCTTGTCTCGTGCTTGAGGACCAACCCCTTCATGCGCAGAGAGCACTTCGAAGTTGACTCGAGAAGTGTCCCCGCTTTCAATTACAAGAAGATCGACATCATTCAGGAGTGCTTCTGCCCTGCTTGCGATGAGGTCAATATCGGCGATTCTATTTCCCAGAGCGGTGCTACTTGGGATAGAGAAGTCACCATCAACCCCCCCGTGTTCTACCCTGCCTGTGCCATCCATCGCCACCATAACGATCTCGCGATGCCTGCGCTCAGACGTATCCGCATTCCCAAGAACACCGACCTTGTATTCCGCTTCGGTCAGCGCTTGACCAAGCGAACCGGCTACAGCTCCTCTTTCCCCCTGTAGGTTGAGGTCAGCGATCTCAGAAGCGAACAAGTGTACGACTCCATTGACCCTCGGGGTGGCTCTGTCTATCTCCGATAAATTAATGGCCTGACCGGCAGGATTGTCGGGCCTATAGTCCCGGGGTGCTTCAGCTCGGTCGCCGACTCCTAGTGTTAGATACCCACTCTCGGAGCCGACTCCTAGCGTCCGGGTATTGAGAAGGCCGAGGCCGCCCTCGTCTATCAGGCGGGTGAGGGAGGGCAAAGAATCCGAGTCGATATCCGATAGAGAGATTCCATCTGCCACGACGACAACTACATTGGACCGCTCGTCAGCAGCGTAGGCAGTCTGAGTCTGACTAAATACAATGAACCCTACAAGGGTCAAGAGCGACAAAAGGCGGAGAATACCAGGGGAGTTCCCCTGAATTAGATGCATTTCAGGCAAGTCCGTCGATCAACATCTTAGGATTCGTATCTATGACGGCTGCGACTTCGTCATCGTTTAAGCCAGCGGCACCGGCGATAATTGCCGGAAACCCCTCAAAGAATAGATCGCCCGGTCCATGAGCATCAGAGTTGACCAACATTCTGGCACCCACGGACGTTGCCACCCTTGCTACATGCCCATTAGACAGACTGTGGCCCCTTCTTCCGCTGAGCTCGAGGAATATTCCATTGTCGGCTGCAATGCGAGCTTCCTCATCGGTGATCATGCCCGGGTGGGCGAGAATATCCACTGATTTGGAGGTAACGGCTGCCATGTTAGTCCCGGGAACTACCGGCTCGACCACAGTCTCACCATGGACAACCACTATCTCTGCCCCCAAGTGCTTGGCCTGATCGGCCAGTGATCCAATCTCGTCCGGCGGAACATGGGTGAGCTCCACCCCGACCAAAGGAATAATGTCCATATGGCGACGGGCTGACCGGCAATCCTGCCTGACCTCATCGATCACCCTCTCGAGAGAACCAAGACTTGCGTGATCAGTTATTGCAAGATACTCAAATCCCAGCTCGTCGTATCTTCTTATCAATTCTATGGGGAGAAGAGCGCCATCACTGGCGAGGGTGTGGGTATGAAAGTCGGCTAGCATCTACTGGTCTCCTTCTGATTCGACAATGTCCACTGTTCCCAAGGACTGAAGAATGCCGACCAAGCGCGAAAACTCCTCAGCGGACGAGAAGGTCATTTTGACAAAACCATTACTGCCCTTCACTCCAACAGACACGGGTATATCAAGCCGCGTTGTAAGCTCAGCGGCTACCTCCCTGAGTGCCTGGGGCACTTCAGCCTTCTGAGTCTTCGTTGGGCCGCTCTTTCGCTGTTGAGTAGGCGGGGCCACCTCCCTTACTATCTCCTCTATCTCTCGAACGGACAGTCTCTCTTCCTTGATCCGTTGTGCATAGGCGAGCTGTTCATTCTCGCCGGGTAGTGCCAGCAAAGCACGTGCGTGACCCGAAGTGATACTTCCCTCGACCACGGCAGCCTGTATCGGCTGGGGAAGGGAAAGGAGTCGCAATGTATTAGATATTGTTGCCTTGCTCTTGCCGAGATGTTTTGCGAGATCTGACTGGGTTATTCCGTGGTCCGCGACCAGAGAACGGTAGGCATCCGCCTCTTCAATGGCGTTCAAGTCCTCTCGTTGAATGTTCTCGATCAAACCGATCTGGAGTGCAATCGGGTCTGAGGCTTCCCGAACAAGTGCTTGTATACTTACCAGACCAGCCTCTTTTGCCGCCCTCCAGCGTCGCTCACCGGCGATGAGCTCGAAGCGGTCGCCTGCACCCCTAACGATGACGGGCTGAACGACTCCGAATTCCTTGACGGACTGCACAAGCTCTTCAAGGCTATCGGGGTCGAAGGTCTTTCGGGGTTGGTCCGGGTTTGGGTCGATCGATCCAACCGCAATGTCTTTCAGCCCGGTGGTCGAGACCAGAGTGCCACCGGCTGGAGCCTCACGACCCGGAATAAGAGCGCCTAGGCCCCGCCCAATAGAACGCTTTTTAGGCACGGCCGATCAACTCCTTTGCAACTGCCCGGTATGCCAGGGCACCGCTGGACTTCGGTTGATACTTGTTGATGGGGAGCCCGTGACTTGGCGCCTCTGCAAGTCTGACGTTTCTATTAACAACCGTCTCGAACACATTGCCCGCAAAGCTCTTTCGAACTTCATTCGCGACCTGTTCGGTGAGTTTGGCTCTGCCGTCATACATCGTGAGTAGGACCCCGGATATCTCTAGTCCAGGATTCAAATTCGTCTTCACTAGGTCAACAGTCTCTCGCAACTTGCTAACCCCTTCGAGTGCGTAGAATTCGCATTGAACCGGTATCACTAGCTCATCTGAAGCCGTTAATCCGTTCAGTGTCAGCAGCCCCAGCGAGGGTGGACAGTCTATGAACACATAATCGAAGAAGGGGCGAACTTCGTTGACTGCCATTTTCAGCTTTGTCTCTCGGGACATCGCAGTGACAAGTTCGATCTCAGCGCCTGCCAGATCAATGCTGGACGGAACCGCGAGCAGACCCTCTTGAACCGTGCTCATCACCGCGTGGGTCAGACTCAGCCCATCTACCAGTACCTCGTAGATCCCTGGAGCACTTCTGTGGTCCAATCCGATACCGCTTGTCGCATTGGCCTGTGGATCAATGTCCAGAAGTAGGACCTTATGCCCCGATTCGGCGACGGCCGAAGCGAGACTCACGGCAGTTGTTGTTTTTCCCACGCCACCTTTTTGGTTGGCAACAGCGATGACCCGGCACACCTGGGACTCGGTCTTCTGAAGATTTTCAGGCTCGACCCGAACGTTTGGGCTGACCAAGGTTTCAACATTTAAAGAGGGTGCCTCTGCCGGTTTCTCCTCAATGCCATCCTGCTCGGGGACAGTGTCGGTGGAGTCAACCCGAACCGCGACGACAGCCGTTAATGGACTTTGGCCTTCTTCCGGAGTTTCAGCCTCATCTGATTCACCCGATGCAGACTCAATGCTCGCAGCTTCCTCGGCTGCTTCTGCTTCTATCTTTCTCTGCTTGCGCCTACGAAGAAAAGCGAACAATTACCGTCCTTTGGTTGATGTATCTCTGAGACTGGAACTATCTTACTTCATCTGTACTGGCTCGACGAAACGAAAGTATAAGTCGATCGCCGAATCCCTCGGGTAACTCATACTCGATCACTTCTTCTAGATCACAGCCAAGCGTCTTGGCGAGTTCTCCAAGTTGGCCCGTCTGTTCCTTCGCTGATGGGCCAAGCATCAAGGCTGCTCGACCACCCTGCACAACAAGCGGCAGGACCAATCCCAGAGTCTCCATCGGAGAAATGAGGGCTCGAGACACCACTAGATCGAATCTGGCCCCTGTGGCCGCGACGTTGGTTGAGGACTCGCACAACACTGCAGCATTCAATCCAAGCCGCTTACTCAACACCTCGAGATAGCGACATTTTGCAGAATCCTTTTCGATAAAAGTCAGGGACAAACGCTTGAATGCCACCCCCAAGGGCCCTCCGGGAAAGCCTCCCCCGGTCCCTACGTCAGCCAGCTCATGTACAGATTCATCGATTAGCCCAGCAAGCTGCAATGAGTCATACACGTGCTTGATGGCCTGTTCGTGTCTGTCGGTAATAGTCGAGAGAGTAACAACTGCGTTCCACCGATCCAATAGATCGAGGTGATCAGAGAATAGCTGGCTCGAAGCACTGCCTGGGTCGATACCAAGGTCTGCCCGAAGGGAGGGGAGAAAGCCCCAAACGTCACTGCTCATAGAAAAAGAGAGTGTGGATAACCCTGGGGATAAACGGTGGAGTCTGTGGATAGTTTTCGTCCACACAGAATAGTTTTCACGTGAAAACTCAGAAATGGATTGTCGACATTCTGCCAAAACTTCCCTATTAGGGAACTTTTGGCACTGTCATCCTCCAGACTAATCTGGCTCAATAACGACCCGGCGATTGGGATCTTGCCCCTCACTGAAGCTGGACACGCCAGGGCTATCCTTGATCCACATGTGAACGATTCTTCGGTCAGCTGCAGACATCGGCCTCATTGTATATGCCTGACCAGACGACGCGACCTTTTGGCCGATTCGTTCCGCTAGGCCTTCCAGGGATTCCTGCTTGCGCTCTTTGTAGCCCTGAATGTCCAATGACGCATAAACCCTGTGGCCAGCGTGGCGAGAGATATGAGCCGAAAGAAGTGTCTGCATTGCCTGCAGGGTCTCTCCTCTGCGACCGATCAAAAGTCCCAGTTCTTCGCCATCCAACATGACGGAAGGGGAGCCATCCTGTACGGACGGCTCGACTTCACACGGTATGTCTAACTTCGTCACAAGACCCTTGATAAACTTGCTTGCTGTTTCCGCCAGCTCCATCTCGCCCTCTGTCGCCTCGTGACTCTCAGTGGATGGGATGTCCATGGACCCGGCTGAGGCCTGAGATTCCTCGGCTGGTGCCCCAGACAATATCTCAGGACGAACCGAAACTTTCACACGTGCACTCTTGTTGCCTATACCAAGAAATCCCTTGGTGGATTCTTCCAGTATCTCGACGTCTACGTCCTGGCGCTCAACACCAAGCTCTTCCAAGGCTACCTCGACAGCTTCTTCAGCTGTCTCGCCGTCTTTAATGATCTCTATTCCCATGAAATCCCCTTAGTTCGTAGGTTCATTTTCTTTTTTTCTTGCTACCCGAGCCCTTTGCACCCTTGCGGGCTCCGGGCTTTGCACTCTTGGCCGCTGCCTCTGTCTTATCAGCCACTTCTATCTCGACGGCCGAGTTATCATCAGCGGCTTCAGAATCACTCTGGGCCTCGACCTTGGTCCCATTCGTACCTTTTGGAAGGGATCCGGTCTTGCCCTTGGCCTTCAATTCACTGGGTAGGGGCCCCATGAGTTTGAACTGGAACCAGGTCTGACCCATGGTCAAAAGACTCTGTGTCGTCCAATATAGCCCGACCCCGACAGGCCAGAGATACGAGAATATTCCGAGCATACCACCCATGAATATCAATAGTTTTCGCTGATTGGGATCGGATGCCGTCATCAACATGGAAGCCACTGTAGTGGTCGCGAACAAGACCGCCATGATGATGTCATGGTTACCGGTCAGATCATTGATCCAAAGAAATCCTTCGCCCTCAAGTGCATTGCCGGTGAGTTCTGGAATGAACAGCAGGTAGAACAAGGAAAGGAGTATCGGCATCTGAAGGATTAGAGGCAGACAACCTTTCCCCATCTTGGCTGGGAAATTCGTGTCTTTGTAAAACTTCATTATCTCTTTGTTGAGGCGCTCTTTGTCGTGCTTGTAACGCTCTTGAATAGCCTTCATCTGAGGCTGCAGCTCTTTCATCTCTCGCTGCGACTTGATCTGTGGAATCGTCAAGGGGAGCAGTGCCACCCTGATAAGCACGGTCAAAAGGATGATTGCCAGGCCCCAGTTTCCCGTTATTGAGTGGAAGAATTCCAGCGGGATAAAAAGGAAATTGATTATGGGGCTGAGTATGCCACTGATGGTCTCTATCTCGAATCAGCTCCTAAGCAAGCTAGTTGTAATATTTTCATGGCACCGGATCATGCCCGCCGTGGGCGAACGGATGGCATCGAACTATTCTTTTCCCACCCATGAATACGCCCCTAAGAGCGCCATACTTCTGAATGGCCTGAACGGTATACTCGGAACAACTCGGCTGGTAGCGGCAGTTAGCGGGGAATACACGCGACACACGCTGATAGGCCCGAATCACTGCTACCAGAACCCTACCCAATGTATCCCTCTTGCCTCATGGCGTCAGCCACCAATCTACCTACCAGGCCCCGAACTTCGTCGAACCCCATCGAAGCCAATCTAGCGCTTGGAATCAGAACCATGTCCCAGCCGACCTCAGGTACCCCGTCCAAGCGACACGCTTCTCTTAGCAGGCGCTTAGCCCGATTCCGCCTAACAGCGGAACCCACACGCTTGCTCGCGACGAATGCGATTCGAGAAGGTGCGTCGTCTTCTCGCCTGTAGTAACACAAACGAAGAGCTGCCCTGCGGACAACTCTCCCTTTATCGTACACCGTCCTGAACTCTGCAGCCCGTCGAATGGACTCCATTCAGGCCGATCTTCCGACTAGACCGAAGCAGAGATCTGGACTCTACCCTTTCGGCGGCGACGAGCAAGAACTGCACGGCCTCCACGAGTACTCATACGCACACGAAAACCATGTGTCTTTGCACGCTTGCGATTGTTTGGCTGATAAGTTCTTTTCACGAAATCCCCTGACAGGTATCTATTGGGTCAAAACATAGTGATTTTACGGTCGTTACCAGCGGATGTCAAGGAAGATAAGCAGTCAAGATCTAAGCGAACATACGTTTGTAGACCTTTATCAGCCCTTTATTACTCCCAGCGGTCTCATCTTAGCCACTTTCCGAGCGATTCCTACCTTGTGGCACACCTCGACTAC
>JAUVYG010000132.1 GCA_030603185.1 Actinomycetota bacterium
CCAGTGGACTGTCCGTCACTGCTAACCTCAATCCGGATGAGGCCATCAACATCTTGGCCTCTAAGGATTTCGACGCTGTCGTAGTCAGCCCCGCTATTCCGAATCCCGCAAGAGAGCGATTGATACTCGAGATCAACCTGATTAAGCCCGGGATTGCAGTGGTTCAGCCATCCGATCCCAATCTGGTATCCAAGGCTATCGACGCGGCCTTCACCGCCCAAATGTCCTAGCGAATCCGCACGGCGCGGGAGAACTCATCCCCGGTTGAGAGCCGAGCCGTCACCACGTAATCCCCTTTTTGGGTCCCCCTGGTGCTCCAGTCGTCGACGACTGTTTCAACCACTATGTCGTATCCCAGGTGGGCCCCTCGATCACCGAAGACAGGCGGACCGCACTAGTGGGTATCCATCCAGCCATGTCCCAATGGACACCACAGATAAATGTTGGGAGTCATAGGCTCTGCCTACCCAATAAAAAGCCCGGAGGCAAAATCGTAGCTCCACACGGACAGCAGCCCGGACAGGGCCACCAGAAAAACAACCAGGAACGCGTCTACGGACAGCTCCTTGACCGGCAACTCGTTAAGTGACTGAAACATCGCGGAGAAGGCTGAGAACAGGGCCTCCAGGGCGCCCAAGATCAGGACTAATCCTGCCAGCCAGAGCGCCGGTCCGATGGCGACAAACATCCCTATTCCAGCGACCGGTGAGAATATGTCCCCTCCGAGCCCGGACAGGACAGAAGGAACGGCATCCGGGCCGATTCCAAGGTTCGCCCAACCAACAGCAAGGAATGGAATTCCCAGAGGCAGAGCCCAGACCCCCACGATTCTTCCGAGAATGAGTTTACGTAACAAGAGTGTGCGTCGATTGTCCATGGACTAGCTACTTGAATGAGTATGGCTTGTCCCAGATTCCTGCATAGGTGAACTCTGTCATGGGATATCGCTTTCGAGGCTCGTCCTCTCGTTCACTGGTGCCCTCGGGTAGCTGACTCGGGTCGCCGAGATAACCTACGGCAAACATTGCGACAGCCTCGTACCCTTCTGGAATTCTAAAACTATCCCGAGCCATGTCCTTGTGGTAACCAGCCATCTGGTGAACATACAGATCCATCGAGGAGGCTTGAGCAAGCATATTGCCCACGGCCATGCCGAGATCATGGTAGCCGAAGCGGTTGGGTTTATTGTTGTACTCAAAGAACATCTTGGCGACAGAGAGCATCAGAACAGGTGCAGTCCCAGCCCACGCCTGGTTACCTTCAAGCATGCATTCGAACAGACGGTGATAGCCATCAGGATCCTCATGCTTGTCCGCAATAATGAAGTTCCAGGGCTGCTCATTAAAACAAGATGGGGCCCAACGGGCAGCCTCCATCATGCTGGCCACCTTGTCTTTCTCTACCAAGCGTTCCGAAAAGGCTCGGGGGCTCCAGCGGTCAGCGAGTACATCCAGTATAGGTACGTCCGACGGGGCTCGGTTTTCTGACATTGGAACTCCTGTGGGTAATAGCTACGCTAATAACTACTACCCCTTAAAGGAGGTTCTAACTCAGCCTTAGAGGCCCTTGACCGCCTGGATCAGTTCGCTACCGGCTGCCTGACCGTCACCGTAAAGCATGCGCGTGTTGTCTGCGAAGAAGAGCTGATTCTCGAGACCAGAGAATCCTCGGCCTTTACCTCGCTTGATAACGATACAGTTTTTCGCTCTGTCAGCGTCGAGAATCGGCATGCCGTAGATCGGGCTACCCTTGTTGGTCCTCGCATCAGGATTAACAACATCGTTCGCACCGATGACAAGTGCCACATCCGTCTGTGGGAACTCGGCGTTGATATCTTCGAGATCATAGATCATGTCGTATGGAACACCGGCTTCAGCAAGTAGAACGTTCATATGCCCGGGCATTCTTCCTGCGACTGGATGAATAGCGAACTTAACAGACACTCCGCGTTCAGTGAGTAGCTGGGTAAGCTCCCATATCTTGTGCTGAGCCTGAGCCACAGCCATACCGTACCCAGGGATGATGACTACCCTTTCGGCGAATGCCATCATCACACCAACATCATTGGCCTCGATTTCCTTCATCGTGCCCTCGGAACCTTCGCCACTAGCGACTTCCTTAGTGCCCATGCCAGAGAACAAAACGTTGCCGAGTGATCTATTCATGGCCTTTGCCATCATCTGGGTAAGCAGGGTACCGGCCGAACCAACGACGGTACCGGCGATGATCATCGCGGCGTTACCAAGTACAAATCCTTCGAATGCAACCGCCAGCCCAGTGAGTGCGTTGTAGAGAGAGATCACGACCGGCATGTCCGCACCGCCGATGGGCATTGTGACCAATAGACCCAGGATGAGGGCCAGACCGAAGAACAAGTAGACCATCATCGGATCGGGGCTTGGGAACTGAAGAACAACCATTACTCCCACAACTACCGTTACGGCGAAAAGCACTAGATTAAATATCTGCTGATAGGGAAAAAGAGCGCTTCTTTTTATCAGGTCCTGAAGCTTTCCGAATGCTATCAGGGAGCCAGAGAATGATACTGCGCCGATGAGCGCGCCGATAACCGCTAGAGCGATACCGACCTCACCGATATCTTCGATATGTCCAGTAGTGTGGAGGAGCGTTACTGCCGCAATCGCTGCTGCAGCGCCACCACCCATTCCGTTGTAGAGCGCGATCATCTGTGGCATAGCCGTCATTTGGACGATGCGACCTGACCAGAAGGCCAGACCTCCACCGATGGCGATGGCAACCGTCATTAGAACGTAGTTCTGCATCCCTGGGACGCCGAACGTGATCAGGGTGGCGACGAGCATGCCCACACCAGCCCAGATGATACCGCCACGGGCTGTGACCGGGGAACTCATCTTCTTGAGACCTAGGATGAACAGGACTGCTGCCGAGAAATAGGCAATCTGGATTATGGTTTCGATGTTTATCTTCATATAGTCAAATCCTCCGCTACTTGCTGCTCTTGAACATTTCGAGCATGCGCTCGGTGACTACATAACCGCCAACGGCATTTCCTGCCGCAAGTACGACTGCTATAAAACCGATGGCCTGCAATAGAACGCTGTCTCCGGCCTCTCCCAGGGCGACCATAGCGCCCACCAGTACGATGCCGTGAACAAAGTTGGAGCCAGACATCAACGGCGTGTGAAGAATGACCGGAACTCGGCCAATGACTTCGTAGCCTGTGAATGCAGCCAACATGAACACGTAGAGGGCGACCATGCCTTCTATTTCAATCATGCGGCACCTCCTTCAATCGCTTCCTTGGTCGGTGCGTGCATGATCTGCCCGTCACGGGTAAGCGAACCGTCCCGAAGGATCTCATCTTCCCAATCGGGTTTGAGCTCCCCCTCTTCGACCATCAACTGAATCAGATTCAGTAGGTTCTTGGCGTAGGTCTCGCTTGCGTGGAAAGAAACAAGACTAGGTATATTCAAAGGTCCGTAGATCTCTACACCGTCATGCATGATGGACTCACCTGGTTTAGTGAGCTCGCAGTTTCCGCCACCCTCGGCGGCAAGATCCACGATGACCGATCCAGACTTCATATTGTCGACCATCTC
>JAUVYG010000025.1 GCA_030603185.1 Actinomycetota bacterium
GTCAGCGACGGCCATCATTTCCTCGACTAGGTCACCGTCGCCGCCAACAGTCACCGGAACATTGTCGAAATAGACAACGGGAACTCCCCGTTCCCTTCCCTCTCTAGTCACGACATCAACGGCCGCTGCCTTTAGCTCTGTGAGCAACATGTCATAAGATCCCGCCATGGCTTCAAGCTCTTCACGGAGCTTAGGTCGCCGGGAGAGATTATTCGAAACATGGACGACCGTACAGCGCTCTGCACGCTCAAGATGGTCCGATATCCTTCCGAGCGCTTCCGAGGGTGCGGTTGTAGCTACGAACACCCGCTGGCCCTCAATGGATTCCAGAGGCACAGGCCGAAATGCTGTTCTGATCACTTTAATCTCAGGCTTGATAGCCTTGAACATTCTGTCGAGCGCAACAAGATCCTCTTCTGTGGCTGCATCGGAATCACAGTTGGTGATGACCGCCAGATCCGAGGTCAAGACTCGATAGGGTCCAAAATACCCACTTACGTTGTGACTTGGCTGAGCTGCACTGGTGGAGATGATGGAAGTATCGCTTTGAACGGGGGGGAGAGAGCTCCCGCTTCCCTCAAGCACTATGAGCTCTCCTGGGAGATCATTAGCGAGGCGCGTTCCCTCGACTACATTGGATGTCAGTGGGGCCCCGGCAAAGCCGCCGCCGCAACGCCTGCATCCAACAGTCGTCACCCGGCTCATCAATGCATCCTCTATGTAATCGGAAGCAGCATGCTTGCCGCTATCAGCAAGAGCTAATAGGGCGGTCGCATCCAGCTTGATCTCGTCCCCCCTGAGTACTTCAGGTTCAGGCGGTCCACCCCTCCCCATGGCCAGAACGATGGGATCGATTCCCTTTGCCTTAAGTTCCCGGGCAAAGAATGCCGAGAGTGCCGTCTTGCCTATTCGTTTCCCGGTTCCGATGATGCGCACAGTCGGCTTCGTGGCTGCGTCTTCCAGGTCTGGAACCCTGAATGTAAAGTCGGCCCCTTGATATTGAACTCCCAATGCAAGGGCATGGTTGGCAAGCATCAACCGGTCGATGTAATCGACAACAGGCTCATCGGACATATCGATGACCGCGTCAGGTCCAAATCGGGCAATAGCCGCGGTCATCGCGGCCAATCCGGTTCCAGCCCGAACAACGGGAACTCCCCAGGCATCTTCCGGAAGGGAACCAATCTTTTCAGTTCCGCCAAGAAAGGCAGCCCCAAGCACATCATATTCAGCTTGAAGTTCTGATATCGCATCCGCAACCACAGGGGGGTAGTGTTCCCCATCGATCAAAGCAACTACTCGCATCAAATGGGCACTCCTCGACCGACACCTCTTGGGGCTAACTCGGTGTCTGAGTCCGGAGGACCGATGCGACAGAACCTATGATCTTCCATTTTGAAATCGACGATCAATTCCTGCTCGCCGAAGGGATACTTGCGACCGACTTTAACTCGGCCACCTTCGAAAGTGATCACGTTGTAGCAGGGTTTTGTCTTACCCCGGAGCCGCAGAGTAGAGCAGGTTCCGGCATTGACCAGTACTAGTTCTTCAAGTTTCCAGGAATGAGGCACATGCTTGTGACCTGTCAGAACTAGATCGACCCCAAGGCCCAGAAGGACCTCGAGAACGTCACCGGCGTCGAAGACGATATTGCGCTCTCTACCAGTGCCGGGTATGGGAATCAGATGGTGATGGAGTGCGAAGATCTTAAAATCATCGTTTTCGGAGAAGACATCGGCGAGCCACCTGTAGGTCTCACGGCCGATACGTCCATCATTTAGATCGGGCTCGGAGGAATCGGCGGCCACGATAGTGATTCCCGGCAACTTCAAAGTCGCGAACCTTGGGCCGATAAGCTCCTCAAAATGTATGTACCCGACATTCCGTGCGTCATGGTTACCCGGAATTACCATCAGGTGATCGCACTTAATGGAGTCCAGGTATGCTTTGACGCTTTTGTACTGCTGACGAAATCCCTCGTCTGTTAGATCACCTGTGACGATCACCACGTCCGGGTTGATCTCGTTGATCTCGACTATGGTCCGCTGCAGCAGGTTGGGTACGAAATACGCCGATCCCAGGTGAAGATCTGAGATATGGACTATTGTGAGCTTGGCATCACTCTCTGCCGTTGAAGGTATTTCTTCATTCAACTATTGGTCTCCAGGGTATATCCGGTTCTTTACACCTCATCATCTGAACACAGGTGCCGCAGCCTCACGTTTAAGGCCATCCAAAATACTGCTGATCCCCAGGCCGTCCTGAAACAGTAGCTGGCTAAGCACATCCGAGAAGGGATCCTCTCGGTAATCCAGAATCCGGGGCTCACCAGAGATGTTACCCATCTCGCCGGCCACCTCTACCGCGTCGGTGAAATTTCCTAGCTCATCGATCAATCCGAGCTCGATGGCTTCGAGCCCCGGGTAGGTGATACCGGTAGCCAATTCGCGAACATCCGCTTCGTCCATTCCACGCCCCTCGGCGACGTCGGCGATGAATCGATCGTAGATCACCTCAGACTGCTGCTCGAGAATTTGCCTCTCTTCGTCAGTGATGGACCGGTTAGGGCTTCCTAGGTCCTTGTACTTCCCTTGAGTTATGACCTCGTACTCTATCCCCAGTTTTTCAAATAGACCCTCTAGGTTTATCAGCTGAATAATCGTTCCAATGCTTCCGACCTCAGATGCCGGACTCGCAACGATATGTGAGGCTCCTGCAGAGATGTAATATGCGCCGGAGGCGTTGATATCGCTCACTGAGACCACGACAGGCTTTTCCCTGTTGACCCGCGAAACCTCGCGATAAATCTCTTCGGAGGCCGCTGCTGTGCCACCGGGGCTGTTCACCCGCAGGAGGATAGCCTTGACCTCGGGGTTATTCCTTGCCTGCCTGAGCTGCTTGATCACACGTTCTGGGGTGACCGTTCCCGAGGAGCCCAATAGACTCCCTGAACTGTCGGTTCCAGAGATCACACCCTCGATCCTGATGAGTCCAATGGCTCCTCTCGAGTCGAGGAAATTCGAGCCTCCACCAGCAGAAAACATCAGGAACATCACGAATAGACTGCCAAGAATCATCACACCAACGACGGTGCCGATTATGGCGAACAACCAACCTTTACTCACTTAGTGACTCCTCGCGACAGAAATGGTCTCGGTCTGCAATCGATGATAACAACAAGCTACCCCTCCAGGATGATGTCGAGCTCCCCGACTTTACGAAGAACTGTGAAGCCGATGGCTCCATTTTCGTTAGTAAAATTAAGATCCAGTTCAGCTGCACCAACTTTAAGGCCCTCAATGGTTACTGATCCCAACCAATCAGGCAAAGTGGGTCCAAGTACACGGAGTACGCCTGCAGGCGCGTCAGGGTGGAGTCCGAGTTGAGCCTGGACCAGCATAAAGAAAGCACCAGCTGCCCACGCCTGTGGATTGCAGGCCACAGGATATGAAACCGGCCTGGTATCACCCATCCGATCGAATCCGCAAAACAGCTCTGGGAGTCGGTAGTACGTATGGTGCACCGCAGCCTCGAACAGACCGGTTACCACCTTTTCCAGCGGCTTCCTGCATCTGTATCTGCTGAATCCAGCGGCTATCAGTGCATTGTCATGAGGCCAGACAGACCCATTGTGATAACTCATCGGGTTATAGCTGGTCTCAGCATCACTCATTGTACGGATCCCCCAACCAGAAAAGAGTTTATCGCTCACCAACTCGTCCGCCACCCGGGCAGCCTGATCTTGATCGAGGATTCCGCTCCACAGGCAGTGGCCGGGATTGCTGGTGACTGTCTCGACCAGCTTCTTCTTCCCGTCGAGCGCAAGGCCAAGATATCCTTCGTCGGTCCAGAACTTTTCATTAAATGCTTTCTTTAGCGCTTCTGCGCTTTGCGTCAAAGCGGCAGCCACAGCCTCATCACCGGTCGCCCCCAGCAGTCTTGCCCCGGCCAGCTTGGCACGATAGGCATACCCCTGCACCTCGACCAAGGCTATTGGACCATCAGCCATGGTTCCATCTTTGTGAACGATGGCATTGAATGAGTCTTTCCAGCCCTGGTTCATTAGTCCTTTGGCGGACTTCCTCTGGTATTCGATGAAGCCATCGCCGTCGACATCGCCATACTTGTCCATCCACGCAATGGCAGATTCAATGCTCGGCCGCATCTTTTGGACGAACTCGATGTCCCCAGTCCACAGGTAATGCTCTTCCATGTAGATTAGAAATAAGAGTGTCGAGTCGATGGAGCCATAGTACGGGGTATGGGGTATCTCACCAATATTGGCCAGCTCGCCACCACGCAGCTCGTGAAGAATCTTGCCTGGTTCCTCATCTTTCCACTCGTCGGACTCGGCCCCCTGCTTGGCTGCCAAAGCTTCAAGGGTTCCCCTCATCGGTGCTCCAGAAAGAAGCTGGTACTGCCCGGCAGAGATAAGAGAATCCCGGCCAAACAAGCTGACATACCAGGGAATCCCCGCATCAAAAAAGACACCATCGCCGTGAGGCCTGGAGAGGGCACGAAGATCCTTCATCCCACGCTCTAGGACCTTATTAAAAAGCTCGTTGTCAGTCGTCACACGTGCTGACTGGGTCTCCCATTCGGAGTACGACGCAGACAGCTCCTCTTTAACCTGATCAAGGGTGAACGTTGCGCCGTCAGTCTCGGTCGGGCCTGAAGGAATCACCTTGAGGTCAATCTCGAACTCTCCTCCGGGAGGTACAACTGCGGATAGCTTAGCGGTGGTCTTGTCGAGGCCGACGATGATCTCATCCGGAGGGATCGAGAACTCGACCGTGCTCACCCGGAACACATTGTCCCCTCCAAGGTAGGCCAGCTTGACCCCTGAATCCGTGGTCTTGGGCATCAAGTGCTTGCCCTTTCTGGCAGGTCGATGACCCCTGACTTCGAACATGTGCAAAAAGTCAGCCGCTACAATTAATTCGAGCTCAACTGATGTCTCAAATCCATTGTAATTCTTGACTCGTATTCTCTCGTACAAAGCATTCTTTATGCTACGTACTCTGCGGATACTAAGTGTCTCTTGAGGTATAGCGAGCGTATCGCCCTCCCACACATCAACATTGGTGAGCTCGATATGAGCCATGTAGTCACGGTCGGCCACACTCGATAGAAGCAAAGGGGGTCGACCGTTGACCTTTAGCTCGAACACAGAGAGGAAACGAGTGTCGTCTAGATATAGTCCAAAACCCGAGGTGTTCCCGACGCGTATGTTGCCCTCTAGGTTCGAGTGCATGAAACAATGGCCTTCTTTGACCGAGAGTTTCCGCTCCTCAAGGTCGACGTGAACAAAAGGAACTCCGTCGGTCAAAACCCGGTTTTCATCATGGGAGATAACTTGATACTCTTCCCCGCTAGGGCTGAGAATTCTTCCCGAATCCTTGGGGTTAGAGATCAGAGATCACCTGTACACCATGGTTCACTATCGGACTAGTGATGACCTTCATGCCAAGAGACTCTTTGGCGAGTGCATTGCGCATACCGCCTGCAACATGCTGGGCACGGTCGCTGTCGACAAAGGCTATCATCGACGGGCCTGCTCCACTCAGGGCCATTGCGCCCACCTTATGATGGAGAAAAAGGCCACGCACTGTTTGGTAGTGAGGCAGCAGCGGCATACGCTGTGGTTGATGAAGTCGGTCCTCTACACCAATATTCAGGCCATCACACTTTCCTCCGACAAGAGAACCGACAAGCACCGATGCGCGCGCGATGTTGAATACCGCGTCCTTACGAGGGACAGTTTCCTTCAGGGCTGCGCGCGCTTCTTTGGTACCCAATTTCTCACCAGGAATCACAATCACGGTACTGATATTGTCCGAGGCCTCGAAACGCACAATGCTCGGGTCACCTGATTCATTCAGGCACGCCACGGTGAGTCCGCCATAGATCGCGGCAGCTACATTATCAGGGTGCCCCTCGATCACCGTTGCCAGCCTTGTGGCCTCATCCTTGGAGATCTCGGCACCCACAATAGAAGCAGCAGCATAAATACCGCCGACAATAGTCGCTGCGCTACTCCCAAGGCCCCTAGAAAGTGGGATCTGATTTGTTAGAGCGATCTGGCAGGACGGAAGTACGGCATCGCTCTGTGATTCGTAGCGACGCATGGCTTTGATGAATAGGTTTCTTTCGTCACGGGCAAGAAACTCGGATCCCTCGCCGGAAATGTCTGTGATGTCCAGAGATCCCGTCCCACTGGACTGAATTTGAATCTCGGCTACATTCTCGAGATCTACTGCAATACCAAGGCAGTCGTACCCTGGGCCCAGGTTGGCGCTGGTTGCCGGGACCCGAACAGTCAAGCGCTCGCTCATATTAGCCTTGGCCTTTGAAGATCAACTTCTCAAGCAAAGACTCAGAGGCCTCGACATGTTCGATATCGGGAGATGTGTTTATAGCTGTGCTCGGGTCCTTCAGTCCATGACCGGTCAGGACGCAGACGACCTTATTGCCGGCAGCAGGAACGTCTAGTTGAGACTCGGGGTCTCCCCCTATTCGCTCCAATACTTCACTGCGAGCGGTCCACTCATTGGCCGCTCCTCCCAGGACTTTAATGAGTCCGGCCACTGAAGCAGCTGAAGCAGGTTCACAGAAGACACCCTCACCAGCCGCTAGACGATGATAGGCGGCAAGGATCTCGTCATCAGTCACTGACCAAAACGACCCTCCGCTAGAAGCGGCAGCATCTTCTGCTTCACCCCACCTAGCAGGACGCCCGATTCGAATTGCGGTCGCAACTGTTTCAGGCTTGTCGACAGGACGGTTGTGCACCAAGGGAGCTGCTCCTGCTGCCTGACAGCCATGCAGTACAGGGGTGCTTTGTGTTTGCCCCCGATCCATGTACTCATGAAACCCAGTATTGTACGCAGTGATGTTCCCTGCGTTGCCAACAGGAATGAAAAGATACTCGGGAGCCTGACCTAGCTCGTCGCAGACCTCGAAGGCGGCCGTCTTTTGCCCCTCCAGCCTGTATGGATTAATGGAGTTAACGAGCTTGATGGGGTGAGTGGAGGTCATGGTCCGCACAAGATCAAGCGCCCGGTCAAAATTCGCCTGTACCGCCAGTACATACGCGCCGTGAGCTTGAGCCTGCGCTAACTTCCCGAGGGCGATCTTTCCCTCGGGGATCAAGACGACACATTTGAGTCCTGCCCTCGCAGCGTAGGCCGCTGCCGACGCTGAGGTGTTGCCGGTCGATGCGCACATCACGGCCAACGCACCTTCTTCGGCTGCCTTACTCATCGCCATAGTCATTCCACGATCCTTGAAGGATCCAGTAGGATTGAGCCCCTCGTACTTGAAGTACAGATCGATACCAAGTGATGGTCCTATATCACGCGACGGGATCAGAGGAGTGTCCCCTTCGCCGAGGGTGACGATGGGAGTGTTCTCGTCTACCGGAAGATACTCTTTGTAGCGTTGGATAATTCCTGGCACTTAATTACCTTCGGTTATCTCTGCTCGAATCAAACTCTCTACCCCTACGACCTCTTCAAGAGAATCAATCTCTTCTAGGGCCTTTCGCACATTGGCTTCCTGAGATTCATGAGTGACCATTACAAGTTCAGCGCGGTCCTCTTCGAGTGTCTGCATCTGTAGCACCTTCGCAAGGCTGACATCGTACCGACCAAAAGCACTGGCGATCTTAGCAAGTACCCCGGGTCGATCCAAAACGGCAGTCCGCAGGTAGTAAGAGGAGACGACCTCGTCGATCGGAATGACCCTGTTGTCGTCAAAGCACGTGCAACCTAGCATGCCCGTGGCCCCCGCCATGGTGTTTCTGGCCACGTCAATCACGTCCCCAACAACGGCAGAGGCTGTTGGCAGACCTCCCGCACCTTGTCCGTAGAACATCAATTCACCAACGGAGTCGCCCTCGATGAAGATCGCGTTAAACTCATCCTTGACTGAGGCTAGGGGGTGGTCGCCGGGCAAAAGTGTTGGATGTACACGTACATCGACCCCGCCCTCTACCCTCTTGGCGAGCCCTATCAGCTTAATGACCCAACCAAGCTCTTCAGCGTATGCCAGATCATCTATGGAAAGCCGAGATATCCCTTCCGTGAACACATCGTCAGGGGTAACACGAGAGCCGAATGCGATAGATGCGAGTATCGATATCTTGGCCGCAGCATCATGACCATCGACGTCAGCACTGGGATCAGCTTCGGCGTATCCAAGGTCTTGCGCTTCTTTTAGCGCTGCCTCGTAACTATTCCCCTGCTCCATTTGGGTAAGGATATAGTTGGTCGTCCCATTCACTATCCCCATGATCAACTCAATACGATTGCCTATAAGGGCTTCGCGCAGAGGGTGAATCACCGGTATACCGCCAGCAACTGCGGCTTCAAAGTAAAGATCAGCTGAGTTGTCCCGAGCAAGATCGAGGAGTTCACCACCATGAACGGCGATCAGTTCTTTGTTAGCAGTGATCACGTGCTTGCCGGCTTCCAGGGCCGCTCTGATCCAGCCGTAAGCGGGATCGATGCCACCCATGACCTCGACCAGAATGTCTAGTTCGGGATCGTCCAGTATCGCGGAGATATCCGTTTCAATGCTAGCGCCGGCAGGTATCGGGTTCTTTCTGGCGCGTGAAGCGTCTCTAACCAGCACCTTGCTCACCTTAATAGTGGCCCCAACGCGCTTGGAGATCATTTCCGAATGCTTCTCGAGAATGTGCCCGACTTCGGAACCCACAGTCCCGTAGCCCAGAAGCCCAACCTTCAGTGTTTCACCCAACTACAGTTCTTCCCCATTCATTTATTGATCCGATCAAGGCCACTACTTAATTGGAGTTGGAGGGTCGTCGACCTTTCCATCTCCATTCTTGGCGCCCTTCTTGTCAGCTCCACCATCGAGCTTAGCAGCCTCGGCTTCTGCCTCGGCTTCCGCCTTGGCTCGTTCCTCAGCTGCAGCTTCATCCCTAGCTTTCTTGGCGGCCTCAATGGCCTCAAGCTCTTTCGCCCTCTTGGCCCTCTTTTCAAGGCTCTCAGCCGAAAGCTCACCGGAATCCAGCAATGATATAAGTTCGTCCTTGTCCACAGTCTCGAACTCCATCAGAACCTCAGATATCCTATCTAGTCGGGATCGGTTCTCGGTAATGATCTTCTGGGCCTTACCGTATGCCTCATCTACCAAGCGGCGGATTTCCTTGTCGATCTCGAACGCGATTTCCTCGCTGTAGTCAGGTTGGGAGGCAAAGTCTCTGCCCAGGAAGACCTGTTCTTGTTTATGCCCAAGAGTGAGGGGGCCTAGCTTCTCGCTCATGCCGTATTCACAGACCATTTTTCGAGCCATCTTCGTGGCTTTTTCCAGGTCATCTTGTGCGCCGGTAGTCATGTCCCCGAAAACTGTCTCTTCGGCTACACGACCCCCAAGGTACATCGCCATGTTGTCCTGCATCTCTGCTTTAGCAACTAGATACTTGTCCTGGGCTGGAAGACTCAGGGTATACCCCAGGGCACGGCCCCTAGGGATGATGGAGATCTTGTGAATCGGGTCGGTGTTCGGAAGAATATGTCCGACGAGCGCGTGCCCGACCTCGTGGTACGCGATAATCTTCCGCTCTTCGTCGCTGATAAGTCTGTTCTTGCGTTCGGGTCCGGCCATTACACGATCGATGGACTCTTCCATCTCGTTCATATCGATTTCTTTCTTGTCATGACGAGCAGAGAGAAGCGCTGCCTCATTCACAAGGTTCGCAAGATCTGCACCAGTAAATCCAGGGGTTCGTTTAGCGAGAATCTCAGCACTCACATCAATCGCAAGCGGTTTTCCACGAAGATGGACGTCGAGGATGGCCTTTCGTCCGTCAAGATCCGGACTGTCAACAGTGATCTGCCTATCAAATCGACCTGGTCGCAAAAGCGCTGGATCCAGGATATCCGGGCGGTTTGTTGCCGCGATCATGATCACGTTGTCTTTGACATCAAAACCATCCATCTCAACTAGAAGCTGATTCAGAGTCTGCTCTCGCTCATCATGACCGCCGCCAAGCCCAGCACCCCTCTGGCGACCGACCGCGTCTATCTCGTCCATGAAAATAATCGAGGGGGCAGCAGCCTTGGCCTGCTCGAACAGATCCCGAACTCGGGATGCTCCTACTCCAACGAACATCTCGACGAAATCAGATCCAGCTATGCTGAAGAACGGTACACCGGCCTCACCTGCAACGGCACGAGCGAGCAGGGTCTTTCCCGATCCCGGGGGTCCAAATAGAAGCACACCCTTTGGAATGCGTGCGCCCATCTCTTGGAACTTTGTCGGACTGGTCAGAAACTCTTTGATCTCGTTAAGTTCCTCGACCGCCTCATCAACACCGGCAACATCGTTGAACGTCACCTTTGGCGTGTCTTTGGTCATGCGCTTGGCCTTACTCTTGCCGAACTGCATGATCTTATTTCCCCCGCCCTGCATCTGCTGCATGATGAATATCCAAATAGCGATGATCAGAACAAACGGCAGAATGCTGATTAGAACCGTTACAAAGGTTGACTGGTTCTGGGGAAGAACAGTCATATCTATCCCGGCCTCACTGAGCCGATCAGTAAGCCCATCATAATCCCGGGGGAAGGCCACCTCATAGCTGTCGCCATTGTTCAGTTCACCGCGAATCAATTTGTCTCTGTCGAGCACGTCAGCGGTCTCAACGTTACCGTTGTCCACATGGTCTAGGAACTCCGTCAGATTCAGTTCTTCTGGAGTAGTGGTATCACCACTGAACAGACCCTGGGCGATCCAGAGAACTGCGATAAGTATCAAGAAATAGAGCGCGCCGCTCTTGAGGACTCGTTTAAGCAAATTATGCCCCTTATTCGTTCATTTTCCGGACAAATAATAGCACACCAATGCCAAGTAATTACGTGGGTTAGGTGTGACTTCAGGTCTTTTTTAACGCACCGACGTACCGGAGGTTCCGAAGGCGTCCGGCAATGTCGAGTCCGTAGCCTACAACAAAGTCGTCAGGAATCGGGAATCCGATATATTTTACGGACTCATTCACATCCTCTTCCAGTTCTCTGACCATGAGTGCAGCTACGCACATCGATGCAGGCTCTCTGGCAGCAAGATAGTCCAGGATGTAGGACAGTGTCAGACCAGTGTCAATTATATCCTCTACGAGAATCACATGCCGGCCTTTTAAGTCCTCATCAAGGTCTTTTTGGATTCGGACGACCCCAGAGGACTTTGTCGACTCGCCGTAACTGGAGACGGCCATAAAGTCGATGGTGATGTCTAGGTCGATTGACCGGACTAGGTCTGCCATGAATACCACAGCACCCCTGAGGACACCGACCATCAAAGGATTCTTCCCCTTATAGTCCCGGGTGATCTGCGCCCCTAGTTCAGCAACCTTCTGCGATATCGCTTCGGCGCTGATTAGCTCGGTTACCTCATTGTTTGAATCTGGAGTCATTTACCTCAACTAACATTGAATTCGTAGAGTTCCCATCAACCTTGAAGTCTTCACTCACCTCTACACCTACAACCCATGCAATGCGATCGTCGGACTCGAGAACAAGTATCCTTGGCCGTAAAGTTCTCGGTACCTTTCTATCGATTAGCAGGTCCGAGATCTTCTTGTGACCATCCATTCCCAGTGGTTTGATCCGATCACCGGGTCGGGCCTGTCGTAGAGTGATTGGATATTTCAGAGAGTCCTTGTCCATTGTGGCCGTAAATGACTCTTTGTCCAAAGAAAGAGTATCAGCCCTGTAATTATCCGAGCGTGGGGTTATCGAAAGAGCCAATTCCTCGTGATGGTCAGACACCATTCCTGGGATGCTCAAACTCAGTGATTCTACCTCGGTGACGACAGGAACCGAATCGGATCCGACGTAGTGAATCGACAGAACATCATGCTCGGCAGTTGCTGTCACACCGGAACCCAACTCGATCTCGAAGCCACCCGGCCTCTTCAATCTATTCAATAATGCGAATACCCTCTCAGAGCTGAGTTCGCAGGGGATCTCCCGATCCTTCGTGACTGCGAAAAACCCTTTCCTGATCACCCGTGAGGCGATCGTAGGTTCCAGCGTCCTTAGGACGTTCATATCCAAACGAAAATATCCCGAATCAATAATGACCTCGTCCAGGATCGGTTGTACCTGCCTGGAGATGAACTCTGAATCTTCCGCGATGCGTTTGCCACTACGTATTACGCCTTCTTGCCAACCGGGAACCGTGCTATTCAGTTGTGGGACTATTTGAGTCCTGATCATGTTGCGCATGAACCTGAGCTCACTGTTCGTCTCATCATCGACGTACTCGAGGTCCGCGTTCCGGCAGTAGTCGAGGACGTCGTCCTTGGAACAGCTCAATAGCGGTCTGATCAAGGCAATTCCTGGAGCGATTGTGCGGTTCGGGAGAATCCCCCTTAGCCCATCGCCGCCGGAACCCCGGAACAAGCGCATGAGAATAGTCTCAGCGCTATCGTCCTTGGTGTGTGCGGTCGCGATGGCTGTGCACCCTAAATCACGGGCTATACCTATCAGGGCACGGTAGCGCAGAACACGGGCAGCCTCTTCGACAGAAAGATGCTCTCGCTCCACTAGCCCACTAACGTCGACAGCGGAGACGTAAGCTTGGAGGCCTAGGGCACTTGCTATTTTTTGCACGAAAAGTGAATCCTCTGTGGCGGCATCCCGGAGCCCGTGGTCGACATGCCCGACGACCAGATCAATATCCAGGCGGCCCGCTGAGGCGTGAAGCGAGTGCAGCATTGCAATCGAGTCCGACCCGCCGGATACGGCGAGCAGTATCTTCTTATGACCGTCGAGTAGACCTTCTGCATGGCAGAACGCGGCTACTGATTCCGATAGGTGGTGTGACTGCTCGTCGATCGAGATGTCAGGCTCTATTTTTTGGTCGCAGAGACGGGCTCACTCTTGATTCCCATTTCGCTGGATCCACTACTACGGTTTTCCTGGGTCTGCGTAAGCCCCGAGGCCACTCGTATTTTGGCCTCTATCTCGGCGGACATTTCAGGATTAGCATCCAGGAATTCCTTGGAGTTCTCTCTTCCCTGGCCTAGACGGGTCTCCCCATAATTGTACCAGGCGCCGCTCTTCTGAACGATTCCCAAGTCGGCACCCAGATCTAGGACGGAGCCATTCTTGCTGATCCCTAATCCATACATAATGTCGAACTCTGCCTGGCGAAATGGTGGCGCGACCTTGTTCTTGACCACTTTTGTGCGAACACGGTTGCCGATCACTTCGACGCCCTGCTTTATGGATTCGATCCTGCGGACATCCAGCCTAATGCTCGAGTAGAACTTTAGGGCTCGACCGCCCGATGTGGTCTCTGGGCTACCGAACATCACACCGATCTTCTCGCGCAGTTGGTTGATGAAAATGATGACCGTGCCGGACTTGGACAAAGCAGCCGTCAACTTCCTAAGAGCTTGAGACATCAGGCGGGCCTGCAGACCTACTACAGGATCACCCATCTCCCCTTCGATCTCAGACCTAGGGGTGAGTGCAGCCACTGAATCAATAACGACAACATCCACTGCACCGCTTCTAATGAGCATCTCTGCGATCTCTAATGCCTGCTCACCCGTGTCCGGCTGAGAGATCAACAGATTGTCAATGTCTACACCAAGCCTACGAGCATATAGAGGGTCCAAGGCATGTTCTGCATCGATAAAAGCAGCAACACCACCCGAGGCCTGGGCCTGTGCAACAGAGTGCAGGGCCACAGTTGTCTTACCGGAGGACTCTGGGCCGTATATTTCGACCACTCTGCCGCGGGGAAGTCCCCCGACACCGAGAGCGATATCAAGCGACAGGCAGCCGGTAGGAATCACCGACACCTGCATAAGGGATTCATTCTCCCCGAGTTTCATGATTGCACCCTTGCCGAACTGGCGCTCTATCTGGGTCACAGCGACTTCTAATGCTTTATCTCGGTCCACGGACGTCCTCCTAGTAAATTTGGGCGGTCAGATTCTGATTCATTCAGTCTGGTTACTAGGATAGTCCTGGGGTACGACAATTGGAACCGGCCCCCACCATCATCCTTTGCCTCGGACAACCTATTGGATCAGGTCAGTATCGGGATGAAACTCTGACCATGCGAACCAAAATACCTGCGTCCCCGTGACCTGCTCCAGCTGTTGGCCTGCTAGTGCTCCTGAGATTGCGGTCCCGTCCGTAGTGGACCACACCGATCCGGTTAGGGTATCCGTGGCCATATGTCTCTCGGAGCTCGTGAACTCGATCGACCTTCCGCCAGAAGTCGCTTTGAAGGCCGTAGCTGAGGAGGACTCACGATCGTAGAAGACCACAATGTCTTCCTCTCCGACGGTACCGTGCAAGACTCCGGTTTCAGAAAGAGTGTTGATGCTAAAGGCTGCGGGAGCACCGTCAACGTCGACACCGACAACGAGGGCTTTCGCTTCCAGCCTAGGATCCGAGGCTGTTTGACCGGATATCCCTATCTGCGGTCCGCTCGCGTAACCCAGATACGGATCGGCGTTGTAGTCCCTTGGAAATCCTGTGTCATCCGAAAGGACCAGAGTATTAGGATGAAGTCTCTTCCACTCACCGAGCTCGCCCTGGAAGGAGGGGACAGTCTTAAGAACGACACCTGCATTGTCGCCTGAGATTCCTTCACCGAGAATCTGCGTCCACAGTGATTCGGTCTGATGGTCGTACATCACCAGGTCGTTGCGGTATAGCTTGCCGCTGACCCCGAATGACAGTACATCCCCATTCACCCGCCTATCGAATACGATGCCTGTACCGCAGAGTGGGCAGAATGTGACTGCAACAGGAGTTCCCTCAACAGTATCGTCAACAATCTCGTGCCAATTCAAAACGCGGATGGGATATGCTCGAGCCGTATCTCCGGCAGAAAGACCTATTACAAGATCGCTGTCCTTCCACGGTGCATCCCCCGGATCTACGAACTTCGGCTCCAGAATCGCTGGAATCGAGTCGCGCGGCAAGACATCAACGATCTCAGAGGCATCTATGCTGTCTATGAAATCGTTGTTCTGTTGATCGAACCCGTCTACTGAAGCGGAGTTGTTGGTGACTCCGAATCCGATGGCAAGAGCCACAACGAATGCGGCCAGTATGTACAAAAACTTTCGCAACGTCATCACCCCGTCTGGAATACATACGGTTTTCTCCTACACCTAGTTGGATGATGCGGGGGTGGTCAAAGGTTCGACCAGATAGTAAGCTCTGCCATTCTCATTGAGTATCCCGTTACCACTTGGGTACTTGTTCTCTAAGGATACTTTTAGGGCATATGTTGCACCCTCATCAAGGCCAAGATATGCGTACACGCTGGGGTCTGGAACGAATCCCATGCTGGTTCCGGGAATCTCCTCTAAGCTTACGGGGTACCGTCCGTTTGCTTCTGCAAAGGCAGCAAGAATGGTTCCGAAGAGCTGCCCTTAAGGGTTTTGTGTGTCCAAAATAAAGGTCTCTTTATTCCCCGCTTGGTCAGTTACGGTCCACTCGATCTGATTGTCCCTGACCTTTGGCGCTAGAGCCGCACGATAATCAGCCACCACGTAGGCAAGCCTGCACTCTATTGCAGTTGCCGGGCAGGCTTTTACACAGGCCATACAATCCCAGCAGTCACGAGGCTCTCTGAGTTCAGCCCTGATCTCCTCATTCAGCAGGATGAGGTCCCCAGGACATGCCTTTGTGCACCTGGCCTCACCCATCAGGCCAACACAACCAAAGCACTTGACTCTATCGATGATGATGCTCATCCGGGCCACCCCATGCTGACCGGAGCTCCTTCGAGGGTCTCCAAGTCCACCATGGGTCTCTCTACCATCTCAAAAATCTCAGTCGTGGGATCCAGTCGGGAGTTAACAAATTTCAGCCAGTTCGTATCGTCTCGTTTCGGGTAATCAAGCCTGGTCTGAAACCCTGGCCACCTTGTCTCTTTCCTGTGAAGTAGGTGACGAGTGACAGCTTCAGCCACGAGTATCCTGTCGATCACTTCATGAGCCAACATCAATTCATGGGGATCCCTGGCGGCCAGGAATTCCTGCTGCTCCTTCAATCTGTCCAGCTGCTCGAGGCAACGGTCAAGCCTCTCATCATTGAGCTCGTAGAATACGCTGGCACCGCCTGCATATTCGTCCATCACTTTCTGAAGGCGCTCTTCCATCTCGGCCGGGAGGATCCCGTCGCCCCTCATCTCCCAGTGACAGAAGGGTCTGATGGCTGATTCCCGAAGACCGGTCGTATAGTGCTCTGAGACCTGCGGCATCGGCTGACCCTCTATGTCCTCGACCGCAGACCGAGCAGCAATCACTGCCTCGGCCCAACATCCAGAAACGAATTTGTAGGGTGCGCCACCCGCGACGTCCCCAGCAGCGTAGAGTCCTGGTGTAGTGGTGCGTCGTCCAACGTCTATCCAATATCCGGACTGACAATGACCGCCCACGATGTACGGCTCAGTAGCTCCGAGTTCGATAGGCTCAGTTGCGGGGTCGATGTGGTTGGCCGCCCAGTACAGAACAAGGTCGGGATACATGTTCAGGTAGTCGGTCTTTAGGTTCTTTACTTGCTTATCATCAAGGTGAGTCGTGTCCATATAGCATGGACCCCGTCCCTCTTGGATTTCGCGAATAGGGCCGTATACGCGGTAGCAGGTAGGAGCGCCCTCGCCCCCGACACCCGAGAACCTTTTCTGCATATAGCGCTCACCCTTGGCATTGACCTGTGGAGCGTTGTACCCCAGAGCCAGAGTTCCAGTCGGAGCGATCGAATCTTTTGTTCTAAGTGCTACGAATCTCATCTCGAAAGAGGTCATCTCAGCGCCCGCCCTAAGTCCCATCGCATACCCTGCGCCGGTGTTGAACGGGGAGTACCAGATCTTGTGGTGAGCAGACCCCGGATTATTCGGGCGATAGATCCCTGAAGCCCCTCCGGTGGTCACGATCGTAGCTTTTGCTGTGATCGAGTAGAACTTTCCATCCCTCACACCGAGCCCTGACGCCCCCACGACTCTGCCACCCTCCTTGAGAAGCGAGATCACATTGACCCTGTTTAGGATGCGAGCTCCACTCGTTTCAGCAGCCTCAGCGATAATGGGCTTAAGACGCTCGCCCATGATCTTCAGGTTCCAGCGACCGCGTTTGGCCGGAGTCCCGTCCTCGTCTTTGAGTATTGGTAGCCCCCAACCCTCGACGCGATGGACGACATTGTTGACCTCTTTGGCAAGAGAATGAACCAGGTCTTCCCTGAGTACGCCGACTGCTTCACGCCTCGCGAACTTCACAAAGCTGTCAGGGGTCTCACCTGGGTGAAGGTACAGATTGATGGCGTTCATACCGGCGGCAAGACAGCCTGATCTCTCGATATCCGCTTTTTCTACGATCAGAACGTCGAGCTCAGGATTGTTTTCCTTGATCTCGACCGCGGCCATACAGCCCGCGGTCCCTCCCCCGATGATGAGCACATCAGCTGTTAGGTTTTCAGTCTGGCCGTTCAGGGCTTCTATCAAGACGTTACCTAAGTCTTTCTGACGATCAGTTTGTACCAGCTACCATCGTCCTCGGACTCAATAGCCAGTATCTTGTGCCCCTCATCCTTCACGCTTCTGGGCACGTTGACGATTGGTTCCCCATCATCCAGATGAACCTCAAGTACAGATCCATCCTCCATGGTCTCCAAATGCAGTTTGGTTTTCACGAAATTGATCGGGCACATGACTCCCCGAAGATCAAGAACGTCATCTATCTTCTCTGCGTTAGCTTCACTCACGAAAGTACCTCTTCTTTGAAATCGTCCATTCCGACCCTATCAATCGTCCGCCCTATTCGCTCGCGCTTATCACCGTTCGCGATGTACCAGTCCAATGTCTTCTGGATCAGTCCCTCAACATCCTCTTCCTGGGCCATATCCAAGATATGGTCTGACAGGCGCATCTTCTTGCCACCCTTGCCTCCGACCCATATAGCGTAACCCGCCTGACCCTGAATCATCGCGTCAAACGGGCAAGCCTTCACACAGTCACCGCACAAGGTGCACTTCTCTATGTCCCTCACGGGGAGTCCATCCACCATCACAAGTGCGTCGTCCTCGCAACGCTTCACACATATCTCGCACGCCGTGCACTCTGCCGGAACTAGTTCCGGCTCAACCTGCCCCACGAACCCAAGATCTGCTCCTCGAGCTCTTGGGCAGTCGATCTGACAACCAGCGAAAGTGATCTTGAACTTGTGCGGACATTCAGTCCCGAAGAATTTTTCATCCACCATCAACGCATGTGCCTGGGTATCCATCAGTCCGTTGGGGTTGTACTCACAACCGCCACAGGCGGTGGGAACCCGTACTCTGGGCCCACAGGATGCAATATCCTGTCCGGCCTCTCTCAATTCTTCAGCCACAGCGTCAAAGTGAGCGATGTCTACATCGAGAATCTCAATGGACTGCCGGACCGAGAGGTGCACTCTACCCTCGGCGTATTTCTCTGCCACCTCCGCGATCTTTCGCATCCGCTCAACAGACATCGCTCCGCCGGGACAGCGCAGACGGATAGTGAACTTGTCCTTCTGTCTTTGCTTGATGTAACCGCCACTCTTTAGCTCATTCAAGTTCACATGAAGGGCTTTGGACTCGGTCTCGAGGCGAGCTTCGAGTCCTTCTAGCTCGGGATTGTCTTCAGTCAATATGGGTCCTCTCTAGAACAACTTAAGGCCTGATGCCGCAAGAATGGTCACCAGAACTGGTCTTAGAATTTTCTCGGGCACTTGAACACTCAGCTTACTTCCCAGAAATACACCGGGAAGAGAACCGATTAGAAGGTTCAGCATCAGTGGGAAGTTGACGTTCCC
>JAUVYG010000133.1 GCA_030603185.1 Actinomycetota bacterium
ATGCACCACGACCCGACCATCCAGGTCCTTTCCAAGGAGGACCGGAAGTTTGCTCCTTCCGCTGAAACAATTTCACGTGCGCATGTGCGCAGCATCGAACAGTACGAGTCGGATCATCGCCGGTCGATCGAGGACCCCGAAGGCTTCTGGGCCGAGAAGGCCGAGCAGTATCTGACCTGGACCAAGCCTTGGGAGAAGGTTGTCGAATGGGACTTCGTCGAGCCGCATGTCGAGTGGTTCTCGGGCGGTAAGCTCAATGTGTCCGCCAACTGCTTGGATCGTCACGTCGAGTCGGGTCTGGGCGAAAAGACCGCGATTCTGTGGGAATCAGACGAGGGTGAGACCAGGAATATCAGCTATGAGGAGCTTGCCCTCGAGGTGCGCCGGTTCTCCAATGTGCTCAAGAACAAAGGTGTTACCAAGGGTGACCGCGTAGGTATCTACATGCCGATGATCCCGGAACTGTCCGTTGCGATGCTCGCATGCGCTCGCATCGGAGCGATCCATTCGGTGGTCTTCGGAGGCTTCAGCGCACACGCGCTGTCTGGTCGAATCAACGATTGTGGAGCGAAGCTGGTTGTGACAGCCGACCACGGAATTCGTGGCGGCAAGCACATACCGATAAAGGCGACTGTGGACGAGGCGCTGGATGAATGTACCTGCGTTGACGATGTGATAGTCGTCAGGCGCACCGGCGAGGATGTCGCCATGGTCGCCGGTCGCGATCATTGGTATCACGACGAGATGAGCAGCGATGACATCAGCGACGATTGTCCACCCGAAGAAATGGACTCAGAAGATCCGCTGTTCATCCTGTACACCAGCGGGTCCACTGGAAAGCCCAAGGGTATCCTACACACCTCGGCCGGGTATTTGCTTCACGCCACCATGAGCTTTCAACTGATATTCGATGTTCACGCCGACGACGTGCATTTCTGTACCGCTGACATCGGCTGGGTCACCGGCCATTCATATATCGTCTACGGACCACTGGCAGCCGGTGCCACCACCCTCATGTTCGAGGGTGTGCCGACCTATCCTGATCCCGGACGGTTCTGGGAGATCGTCGAAAAGCACAATGTGACTGTGTTCTATACGGCTCCGACCGCGGTCCGCACTCTTATGAAGGAGGGTGCGGCCTGGATCGAAGGTCACGACCTCTCGTCACTCAGGGTCCTGGGAAGCGTGGGCGAGCCCATCAATCCAGAGGCCTGGATCTGGTATCACGATCATGTTGGTGGCGGTAAGCTGCCCATCGTCGACACCTGGTGGCAGACTGAGACCGGAGGGATACTGATCACTCCGCTGCCCGGCGCCATGACTTTAAAGCCGGGCAGCGCCTCCCGCCCGTTCTACGGAGTCCTCCCCAAGATCTTATGCGAGGATGGCTCCGAGGCTCCTGCCGGAGAGGGCGGATACCTGGTCATTGACCGTCCGTGGCCCGGGATGCTTCGCGGCATGTGGGGCGACCACGGTAATGAGAGGTTCAAAGAGGTGTATTTCGCGCGCTTCCCCGGTCACTACTTTTCTGGGGACGGGGCGCATGTGGACGAAGACGGTGACTACTGGTTGGCCGGACGTGTCGACGATGTAGTCAATGTGTCCGGCCATCGCCTGGGCACGGCCGAGGTGGAAAGCGCCCTGGTGTCCCATGAGACTGTGGCGGAGGCGGCCGTCGTCGGATTCCCTCACGAAGTCCGTGGCCAGGGTATCGCGGCCTTCGTCATCCTCAGCGACGGCCACGACCGAACTGGACTTGAAGCCGAGTTGTGCGCACACGTTCGGACCGAGGTCGGCCCGGTGGCCACTCCCGACAAGGTACGCATCGTCGAGGGTCTACCCAAGACCCGTAGTGGAAAGATCATGCGTCGTATTCTGCGCAAGATCGCAGCCGGCGAGGTTGACGATCTAGGAGACATCTCGACCCTGGCCGATCCATCCGTTGTCAGTTGTCTTGTCGATGAGGGGCACACCTAGAGGAGTTAACTCTTCTGATTGTCAGTCTCGGATGAGAGAATAGCTGCATGGATTCATTACTACCCGTAATCGTACTGATCGTCGGCGGCGTCATAGGTGGCTACGTCGGTTTTGTCATGGGCCGTAACTCCGCCAAGGGTGGCGCCGACGCTATGGTCGCCGACCTGTCCGCTCGCCTCCAAGAGCAAAAGGTAGCTCAAGAGGCTCGCGTCACCGAACTACAAGAGAGCGAGAAGAAGCTCACCGACACCTTCGAGGCTCTCTCGTCCAAGGCTCTTAGGCACAACAATGAGTCGTTCCTCTCCCTTGCGAAGCAGGCTCTTGAAACTCAGCACGAGGCTGCCAAGGGTGACCTGGAAAAGCGCCAGCAGGCCATCGGTGAGTTAGTGGATCCGGTCAGGAAGTCCCTGGATAAGGTCGAGGGTCGGATCGGCGAGATCGAAAAACTGCGTGAGGGCGCGTACGCGGAACTGCGTGAACAGCTGACCAATCAGGCACGCACAGTAGGCGAGCTCAACGCGCGAACCCATGACCTTGTCGGCGCCCTAAAGAGCCCTGTAGCTCGAGGAAGATGGGGTGAGATCGCTCTCAGGAAGGTGGTCGAGATGGCAGGTATGCTCAACTATTGTGACTTCTCTGAGCAGGAGTCCAACGACTCCGAAGAGGGTAGAAAACGCCCGGATATGGTGGTCAAGCTTCCCGCTGGCAGACAGATCATCGTGGACTCCAAGGTGCCCCTGTCCGCGTATATGGAAGCACAAGAGGTAGAGGACACAGACCAACGTGCTGCGCTCATGGCTGAGCATGCCAAGGCCGTGCGCAGTCGTGCTCAGGAACTCGGACAAAAGAAGTACTGGGAACAGTTCGATGACAGCCCTGAGTTCGTAGTCATGTTCTTGCCAGGCGAGAATTTTTTCTCGGCCGCGCTCGCGAGCGACCCTTCACTCATCGAAGAGTCGTTCAATAACAAGGTGATCATAGCGACTCCGACAACCCTGATATCCTTGCTCCGCGCCGTCTTTTACGGTTGGCGCCAAGAGAGTCTGGCGGAAAACGCACGCGAAGTAAGCGAGCTCGGCAAAGAGCTACACAAGCGAGTCGGTGTTATGGCCGACCACTTTACCAGTGTCGGAAAGAATCTGGACAACGCAGTAGGCGCCTACAACAAGACGGTTTCTTCACTCGAATCGAGAGTGCTGTCTACCTCTAGGAAGTTCGAAGAGTTGAATGTGGCCGACAGCGACAAAAAGAATGAACCGAAGTCGATCGAGACAGTAGCCAAGAAGCTAACGGCTCCCGAGCTGACCCCCGAGGATTCCGAAGACTACTAGACCTATTCCTGGTAGCGGTCGTAGCAGACGACCTCTTCGATGCTCTTGCGCTTCTTGCTTCTAGGTTCATCCGCTGGATACCCGAGCGGGAACAGGATAACGACCCTCATCTCATCAGGCACCTCTAGGTACTCTTTCACGTCTTCCTCTGAAAACGCTCCGATCCAGCA
>JAUVYG010000103.1 GCA_030603185.1 Actinomycetota bacterium
AACATCCGACTGGCGATAGATCGACGCCTTCTCGGGATCGAGTCCGGCGGCCAACCAGTCCAGCACCATATCCTCACAGTACTGGTTCATGCGAGCTGTCTCTTCGTAGGCCGTGGTAAGTGCGTGCCACTCGACTATGAAGAAATATGACTCATAGGTGTCCTGCATCTTGACCATGTTCTCGAGATTCCCGAAGTAATGACCGAGATGGATTCTGCCTGTCGGCCTATAGCCGGTCAGGACCTTCTTTTTGCTATCGGCCAGATCCTTGGATCCGGCGATTGCGGGATTTTCGCTGCTCATCTAATTGCTCCTAATAAACGGTTCAGAACCTCGATGATACCTGATGGCTCAAAGTCCGATTTCAGGGACTCCGAACAGGCTCGTGAAAAAGTTCACCACGGCCCTGATCGGCTCGAACAGCAGGGGCCTGGCAAGCAGGATGATGCCGATCAATACAAAGATCCCGTACGGCTCGATCCTGTACCAGGTCTGCAAGGCTGATCCCTTGAGGAACAGCGGCACCATATGGGATCCATCAAGCGGAGGAATGGGCAACAGGTTGAACATCATCAGTACCAGGTTGATCACGACGATCATCTGAATGACCTGCCAGAAATACAACTCGAGGGATCCGTTCACCGCCTCGGGAGCCAAAAACCTCCAGAACATCGCAAAAGCGAAGGCCGCGCCTAGATTGGCTAGAGGGCCCGCGATGCTGACCCAAGCACCGTCCACCCTTGGATTAGCGAAGTTGGCGGAGTTCACCGGCACCGGTTTAGCCCAGCCGATGAACTGAGTCACCAGGAACACGATGGAACCGATGGGATCCAGATGTTTAATAGGGTTAAGAGTGACCCTGCCGGCATTCTTCGCCGTGGGGTCACCAAGAGCCAGTGCGACCCTTGCGTGCATATATTCATGTATTGTCAGCCCGATCAAGATTGCGGGTAGCGCTACGAGCATGGAATACCAGACAGGAAAACCGCTCAAATTATCACCTCGCTGACGATTCTAACACTCGGGGAAAAGCGCTTTTAAGCTAGAATCTCTTTAATGAGTACTATTCATCTCGGCGACGAAGATAATGTCTCTTTTCCCATGAAGTCTGCCCACTCCGAAAAATGGCATATCGCCAACTGGGCGATTTCTGGCATGTGGGGTGTCGGGGTCCTAGTGATCATGTGGATCTTCGTTAACACCCTGCTAGAGGCCAGTGCGGGTGAAGACGTCGATATCGGCATCGTGTTCATCCTGTTTATCTTCGTGACTCCTCCGCTGGTATATTTTGCCCGGCGGTTCGCGATCGACGCCTCACATCACAGTAAGCGAGAAATAATCGTTGGCCAGACAGCCCTTGGCATCCACGATCCCGTGTGGCTCGAGGGGCTTCACGAACTTCCTTATGCTTTGATCGACTCTGCCCGCCCAGTCACCCTGCTCGTGTCGGAAGGAGCCGACGGCAAGATCAAGACCTCAGAGGACGCCAGGAAAGTGATCAAGCACGCTGTCATGGATCTATCGTTCAAAAGGGACATCGACAACCAGGTACTCATCGACTTCAAAGGCCCCGTAACCTTTCGGCGAAGCCTAGGACCCGTTCTGTTCACTCTGACGGTCTCAGAATTAGACCCCGGGGACGGTCATGGGCAACTAGGAGTAATCGTAGACGTCTCGGACACGACAGAGTTTCTGGATACCTTGCGGGAGGCCGGTCTCACCGTCATCGGCTAGCTAATGATCAGCTGATGTTTCTCGACCGGTGTACTGCTCACACGATAAGCTGACGAAAGCAACTTAAGCCCCAGCTCAAGTGCACCTTCCTTGCCCGCTATCAAAGTGGCGATCTCGTCGCCTGCTTCGACCCGGTCGCCCATCTTCTTGTGCACTTTGATGCCTGCTCTGTGGTCGATTCTGTCCTCTTTCCTGGCTCGGCCGGCACCGAGTGAGACAGAGGCTTTTCCGATGGCTTCAACGTCGATGACGTCAACATAACCCGAGGCATCAGATTTGAACGTTACTGCGTGAGTTTGCTCGCTCGGTGAGGCCAGTCTCTGTTCGCTGTCGATGAATGCGCTGTCCCCGCCCTGTGCCTCGACCCACTCAGCGAACTTCGCGAGTCCGCTCCCGTCATCAAGCACCCTAGTAGCGGTCTCTCTCGCACTAACTGAATTCGATAAATCACCGGAGCCGACGCTGATCATATTCGCGATTAACTCGACGCAGAGCTCCCGGAGGTCGGCGGGTCCGCCACCCTTGAGTACTTCTACAGCTTCCTCTACCTCGAGAGCGTTGCCCACCGTGTTGCCCAGGACATCATCCATGGAACTGAGCATTGCCCTGGTGTGCACCCCCGATGCCACTCCGATGCTGACCATTAGATCGGCTAGGACTCGCGCAGACGAGACATCTTTAAGGAACGCCCCGGATCCAACCTTGATATCTAGGATGACTCCGTTGGCGCCGCCAGCGATCTTCTTGCTCATTACGCTGGCGGCGATCAGTCCCGCCTGTGCGACCGTTCCTGTGACGTCGCGCAGCGCATACAGCTTCTTGTCGGCGGGTACGATGTCGGTCGTCTGGCCTCCGACGGCTACCCCGATGCTCGAGGCCTGTTTAACAAGTTGTTCAACCGAGAGATCAGTGCGCATACCGGGGATGGCTTCCAGTTTGTCCAGGGTGCCCCCGGTATGCCCGAGGCCGCGGCCTGATAACTTGGCGACCGTAAGACCCGCCGCGGCCACTGCCGGAGCGATGATTAAAGTCGTCTTGTCCCCCACTCCCCCAGTGGAATGCTTGTCCACGACGCCGGTAAGCCCCCCGAGGTCGATACGCGCTCCCGATTCGACAAGGGCGCCCGTGAGCGCGATCGTCTCTGCGTCGGTCAACCCATTGATGAAAGCCGCCATCAGCCAAGCCGATATCTGATAGTCAGGAACCGAGCCGTCGGTGAACCCCTTGATCAGCTCGGCTATCTCAAAAGCCGTTAACTCGTGACCGTCACGTTTCTTTTCGATCAAAGTGACTGTATTCAAGCTCAGAGCACCTCTGATAGGAAGCTGTCACCAGCGAGCTCACTTGACGCGAGAGGTAATGCATCAGACCCACACAGGGCCTCGATAATGGTCATCCCTAGATCAGAGAAGGTTGGCCTCACCCCAAGGTCTACGGGCTTCAAATTCTTCCCGTACACCAGCAACGGTACATGTTCGCGGGAATGATCCGTACTCTTGGTGGTGGGGTCGCAGCCGTGGTCGGCGGTGACCATCATGATGTCATCGTCTCCCAGACCTTCCAGGACCGACGGCAGCCATACGTCGATGGCCTCCAGTGCTTCCGCATAACCACTCGGGTCGTTGCGGTGACCGTATAACATGTCGAAATCAACAAAATTGACGAAGATCAGACCCTCGTTCACTTCTGAGAGAAGCCGAGTCACAGTCTCCATGCCATTGTCATTCCCGGTGGTCGGATGCGAGGCGCTGACTCCCCGTCCGTCGAATATGTCGGATATCTTGCCAACCCCGGTAACCGTGATCCCATTGCGAGTCAGAAGGTCAAGTGCGGTCGGGCCTATCGGCTGCAAGGAAAAGTCGTGCCGCCTGGTAGTCCGCTCGAACGAACCCGGACTTCCTATGAATGGCCGAGCGATCACTCGGCCGACTGCGTGTTCACCGGTCAATATATTGCGGGCGGTCCGGCACATCTCGTACAGGTCCTCGATAGGAATGACCTCTTCGTGCGCGGCTATCTGGAAAACCGAATCAGCCGAGGTATATACGATCGGCTTACCGGTATTCATATGCTCTTCGCCGAGTACCTTGATGATCTCTGTACCTGATGCGGCGTAGTTTCCAAGCATTCCGCGACCGATGGCCGAGGTGAACTCGTCCACTATCTCTGCCGGGAATCCATCCGGATAGGTCGGAAACGCTTCAGGTAACACTAGACCCGTCATCTCCCAATGGCCCGTGGTGGTGTCTTTGCCCGCCGCTCTCTCATTCATTTTCCCAAAGGAACCCAGGGGAGTCTCGGTCGCTTTAACTCCCTCAACCTCGATGATGTTACCGAGTCCGAGTCTGCCTAGATTGGGTAGGTCGACCCCTCCTACGAACTCGGCCAAGTTATGCAAAGTGTTGCTGCCCTGGTCACCGTACAGGTGTGCATCGGGCAGCTCTCCGACCCCGAGACTGTCCAGGACTACCAGAAGGACTCTACGAAAGCTCACCCCTGACCATCCTTTAGTTCAGCGACCCGCTCTCGCAAGAATTCCCATGCTTGATCCTCTTCGGTGATGTCCCCATCCACCTGGGCGTCCAGCAACGCCTTGCGAAGTTGACCGACCTCGCGCCCTGGGGCGATATCGAATTCTTTCATTATCTGATTGCCGTCGATCATCGGCCGTAGAGCAGCAATGTCCTCTGCTTCGCGGACTTGGTCGATGCGGTGTTCAAGTTCCTTTTGTCTTTCATAGGCGCCCTGAGCCACTCGGGGGTTCAAGCTGGTGCAATCGGCTGACGCTAGCGCGTTCAATGGATCGAGCAAAGGACCGGCGTCGCGTATATACCTGCGCACAGCAGAGTCGGTCCACGTATCGTCGCGATACGACGCCGGCCTCAGGTGCATCTCGACCAGGGTGGCAACATCCTGCGTCATAGCCTTTGAGAACTTAAGTCGTTTCATTATCTGGCGGGCCATCTTGCCACCCACATACTCGTGGTGATGGAAGTTCACCTTATTGCCGATTATCTGCCTAGTCCTGGGCTTTGCGATGTCATGGAATAGAGCCGCCAGCCTAAGGACCGACTCGGGATGAGTGTTGTCCACTACCAGCAACGTATGCTCCAGAACGTTCTTGTGGTGATACCCGCCGGGCTGATCCATTTCAAGCTCGGTGAGTTCAGGCAGGAAGAACAGACACAGTCTTGTCTCGTGCATGACCCGAAGAGCCGACGAGGGCTTATCTGCAAGAAGGGTTCTAAGAAGTTCGTCGGCTACACGCTCTGCCGACACCTTGGCAAGCAAACTGCCCATTTCTTGGATGCCGACGATGATCTCTTTGGACAAACTGAAATTCAGGGCGGCATGGTACCTAAGAGCTCGCATCATCCGAAGCGGATCATCCCTAAACGACACTTCAACCGGACCAGGAGTGCGCAGCACTCCGGCCTTCAGGTCCCTTCGACCCTCAAAAAGGTCGTACAGCTTGTCTTCCAGTATCCCCCAGGCCATGGCGTTGACCGTGAAGTCCCTTCGGACCAAGTCCTCCTCGATGGTCTTAGAGAAGGCCACCTCGGGCTTGCGGGTCTCATCGTCATACTGTTCGGCCCTAAAGGTAGTGATCTCGTATTGTGTGCCGCCCTTCAGGGCAGCGATGGTCCCGAACCTCTCGCCTACGGTCCACATCTCATCCGACCATCCTGCGACGATGATCTTCACCTTGTCCGGAGTCAGTGCAGTGGTGAAATCAAGATCAGTTGGCTGACTTTCCAGCAGGATGTCCCGAACAGCCCCCCCGACCAAATAGAGCGGCTCATCCTCTGGAAATAACTTTGCCAACTCAAGGACCTCAGATGGGAGCATCCCGGCAAAATCGGGCTTTCGGTGGGTGATCTTGTCCAGCGCTGACCGCAGCTGGTCCTCGGTGATCTTTCCAAAAGCCAGTTCGTGCTCGCGGTAGACCATGACGGGTATTTTGAGGTCATACTTCTTGCTGAGCTCCTCGTCTTCCCGAATATTGATGTGCTCGTAAGACATCCCGTAGTCCGGTAGTACCCGGTCAGCGAGCTTCTTTGCTTCCTCGCACAGCTGGCAGTTCTTGCCACCGTATATCGTTATCATGGGGTCTCCCACGTCTCTCCGTTGTCGGTCGAGTGGATGATCTGGGCGGGGTCTCCGGCCGCTGCAAACAGAATCCCGGATTCGTTCACC
>JAUVYG010000059.1 GCA_030603185.1 Actinomycetota bacterium
GCACAAGAAGAAGAAACAGTAGGAATCTGCCTCCATTGAGTTCAATGGCATCAGGAATCGGTCGTAGAGAGTTTCTTCGTTACAGCGGAATGATCGCGGCAATGCTCGGACTCTCACAAGGTGGAGCCATACGGGTAGCCCATGCCCTTGAGCATGAATCCGATAAGCGCCCGGTAATTTGGCTGGATGGGCAGTCGTGCGGGGGGTGCCTAGATTCTTTCCTTGGATCTGCAGATCCCACCGCAGGCCGCATCCTGACCGAACTCATCTCACTCAGGTTCTCCACTGCACTTTCTGGTCTCTCCGGTGCTGCATTACTGGCTGAAGCCAGAAAGGCCCGGGACGCTGAAGGGCACATAGTAGTGGTCGAGGGATCTATCCCCATAGCCTCAGACGGCGGGTTCTCGGTCATTGGTCATGACGGATCAGATGTAAAAGCTAAAGATCTAGTTGTTGAGCTCAGCGAGGGAGCCGGGGCTATGATAGCCGCCGGTACTTGTGCTTCATTTGGTGGCATCCCAGCTGCCGCCGGGGCAGACACTGGGGCGACACCGGTCGGCGACATAGTCGACACGGACCGCCTCATCAATGTTTCGGGATGCCCTCCCCATCCGGATTGGATCGTCGCGTCGATCGTGCACATGCTCCTGTATGGCACCATACCGGCTCGCGACGGGGACTCTCGACCCACCTTCATCTACAAGAAAAAGGTGCATGATCTGTGCGAACGTAGAGCCGCTTTTGATGACGGAAGGTTCGTGAAGTCCTTCTCTGACGTCAAGGAGGGCGAGGATCGATGCATGGCTGAGTTGGGATGCAAGGGGCCTATCGCCCACGGGGACTGCCCGACTCGCAGGTTCAATTCAGGGACCAACTGGTGCGTGGGGGCAAATGTTCCCTGTACCGCCTGCACAGAGCATGAATTCTATGAGGCTGTTGATCCATTACTGTTCAAAGTAGCTGACCTGACTCCGCCTCTGGGCGGAGCGGGAGTCTCGGCCGATCGCGTTGCCACGATCGCAGTGGGGGCGGCCGCCGCTGGCGTCCTCGGCCACGCTGCTGTCACAGGCACCAGTCGATTCATCTCTTCCAGGAAGAAAGAGCGTTCGAAACTGGATATCGATATGGCCAGGGACGACGACGGAGACGAGGAGCAGGATGTCTGAGCATTCCATCATCATCTCTCCTGTCAGTCGGATCAAAGGACAGATGTCTCTTGAGCTGGAAATGGACGGCACCAAGGTCGCTTCAGCAAAAGTCGCTGGAACCTCTGTTAGGGGATTTGAAAACCTCTTGTTGAATCGTGATCCTGGCGACCTCAGTTTTATAACTCAGAGGGTGTGCGGATCCTGCTCGGTGGCTCATGCCATAGCGTCTTGCGAGGCGCTCGAAGCTGCATGGGGCGTCAGTATCCCCACAAACGGACGGGTGCTTCGCAATCTGGCACTGGCCGCGTCAACGATCTCCTCTCATATTTCATGGTTTTACCAGTCAGCACTGGGAGACTACGTGGATTTCGGGGCTGTTGCCCGCTACGAGGGTGGGGACAGGGATCTACTCAGCCAAAGGGAACGATTCCGGGCTCTTGTCTCAAATGGCGAGGGTGCTCCGTTCTTGCCCCAGTTCTCGGGTGATCTCATCAACGATCCTGAGACGGTCGCGTTTCTATTCGATCATGCCTTGGACTCATATCGGATTCGAAGGATCGCAGATCAGATAGTGGCGTTGATCGCCGGGCGAATGCCTATAGCGAGCGGTATCATTCCCGGAGGTGTGGCTTCAAGAGTCTCGACGGATATGCTTTCCGCTCTTGTATTCAAATTTCGCGAGGTCGCGAGCTGGGTCAATGATGTGATGATCGGGGATCTTCTGGACTTCACGCCAAGCCTAGCCCGCTTTGCCGAGCTCGGAGTAAGTGTTCCCAACTACCTGACCTTTGGCGCGTACAGATTGGACGATGTCGAGGATGTGAAGTTCTTTCCGCGCGGAGCGATCACAGGGGGGGACACCAGCATCGTAGAAGAGCTTAGCCTTGCTCGGATGGAAGAGAGCGTGGCTTCTTCGTATTATGCTCGGACGATCGGAAGCAGGCACCCTGAAGACGGTGGAAGCACCTATGATCTCGGCACAGACGGCGCGTATTCATGGGTCAAGGCGCCGAGATACGGCGAGAGGGCGATGCAGACCGGTCCTCTCGCACGAATGCTGATGATGCAGGACGAGACCATTTTAGGCTTGGACCGCGAGCTTCGTGTCAGCGACTCTGTGCTTGGAAGAATGATCGCGCGCGGGGTCGAGGCCGGGTTGCTTTCTCGCAAGGCCGAAGAGTGGTTGCGGGATCTCAAGAAGGACTCCCCATCCAATGTTGCGCTTGGCGACAAACCGGCCAGCAGCGGCACCGGAATGACAGAATCCCCGGACGGGGCACTGGGACACTGGGTCACACTGTCGTCAGACAACGTTGACGCCTTTCAGATCGTCGGAGGAAGCACCTGGAACGCTTCTTCGAGAGATGGTGAAGGAACCGCCGGCCCGATTGAAGAGGCACTGGTTGGTGTCGAGATGGCAGACCCCGATAACCCATTGGATGTACTGCGAGTGGTTCGTTCATTCGACCCCTGCATGAGGTGTGCAGTGCATTGAGTGGGAGCAGCGGAGGACTGATCGTCTGCGCCACACCCATCGGAAATCTTGATGACGTGACCACTCGTGTCATATCTGCTCTGAGAGACTGCGACCTTATCGCTGCCGAGGACACCAGGCGAACTCGAAAACTGACTTCACGTTTTGATATCTCGACCTCGATGACCAGTTACAACAAGGACAATGAGCACACAAAAGCATCTTATCTAATCGAAAAGATGCAGGGTGGTATGCGACTGACGCTGGTCTCTGATGGAGGGATGCCCGGAATCAGTGATCCTGGGCACACATTGATACAGGGATGCATTGAGGCGGATGTCCACGTTGAGGTTCTTCCCGGGGCGTCGGCAGCCGTGACAGCCCTGGTCGCATCCGGGCTGCCGACCGACTCCTACTTCTTTCAAGGATTTCTGCCCCGCAAGAGTGGTGAGCGAAAAGAAATGATCTCGCGGCTATCGGGGCTGACGTCCACTCTTGTGTTCTATGAGGCTCCGCACAGGGTAAAGGCCGGATTGGCTGATCTCTTGGAGGTTCTCGGGGACAGGCCCGCAGCTATAGCTCGTGAGATGACCAAGGTCTACGAGGAGGTCATCCGCGGCTCCCTATCTGAGCTGCTAGATGTCGCCACGAATAGGGAGCTAAAGGGTGAAATGGTTCTTTTGGTAGGAGGGGCCGCCCGCGAGACCGAGGAACCGCTTTCAGACAACAGACTACTCGCGGCCCACCTGCTTTTCGCAGCCCTGCTGGACCGGGGCGAGCAGAGGCGATCAGCTGCCAAGGCAGTGGCAGAGGAGTTCGGACTTGTAAGCAGGGATGTGTACTCCTGGACAGAACACAACTGAGGGGCGGACAGTTCTGTTATTTTAGGCTTTGACAGTTTCGCGGGACGAATGGGAATCATTGACTGATAAATTCTACGTAACAACACCTATCTACTATGTGAACGACAAGCCCCACATCGGGCATGCTTACGCAACTATAGTGGCGGATGCCGCCGCACGTTTTCATCGGCTGATGGGGGATGACACCTTCTTCCTAACCGGGACCGACGAGCACGGACAGAAGGTGGCCCAGGCAGCTGAAGCAGCTGGTCGCAGCCCCAGCCAGCATGTGGACGAGATGGTCCAGCGCTTTCAGAGCAGCTGGGAACAGCTGAATATCTCGAATGATGCTTTCGTAAGAACGACCGATCCAAAACACACCAGAGCCGTTCAATCCATCTTCCAGAAGCTATTTGATCAGGGCGACATCTATAAGGATGCCTACGAGGGTTGGTACTGCCTACACGAAGAGACCTATTGGACAGAGGGCCAGCTAAAGAACAAGAAGTGCCCCGAGTGTGGTCGCGATGTCGAGCGCATGACCGAAGAGAGCTATTTCTTCAAGACCTCAAAATATATGGACCGGGTCCGTCAGTTGATCGAGGATGGGACCTTCGAGATTCTTCCGGCAGTCCGCAAGAACGAAGTGCTATCCATGATCGAGGGTGGCATTACCGATGTCAGCGTTTCCAGGACCGCTTTCACCTGGGGCGTGCCACTGCCGTTCGATGAGGACAAGGTCGTCTACGTTTGGTTTGACGCACTCATCAACTACCTGACCGGTGTCGGATACATGTCAGACGACGAGTCTTTTCAGCGATTCTGGCCTGCTGATGTGCATATCATCGGTAAAGATATCCTGAAGTTCCACGCGGTCATCTGGCCCGCGATGCTAATAGCGGTGGGCGGGGAAGAGTTCCTGCCAAAGACCATTGCCGCAACAGGATTTTGGAACCTAGGGGGCGAAAAGATATCCAAGTCAAAAGGAGTGACTGTCGACCCCAATGAGCTGACAGCGGAGTTCGGGGTGGACGCGATCAGGTACTTCTTCCTTCGCGAGATCCCTCTTGGCAATGATGGTGAGTTCTCTCGCGAAGCCCTTATCCGCCGCATCAATTACGATTTGGCGAATGACCTGGGCAACCTGCTCCATCGTTTCGTGCCCATGATCGAGAAGTATTGCGACGGAGTGTTCAAGGTTCCAAGCGAGATCAAGCCCATAGTTCCTGGCCAGGCCGATGCACCTGCTCTGATCATCGATAAGATGCGAAGCTTGGACTTCAACCTGGCCCTTCAACTTATTTGGGAGCACTTCGTCAGTCCGGCTAATAAATATATTGATGACTCAGCTCCGTGGGCTCTGGCAAAAGAGGGGCAACAAGAAGCCGTAGAACGGGTAATGTATAACCTAGGAGAGTCGCTGAGGGTGATCTCGATCCTTCTGGCGCCGATAATGCCAGCGACAGCCGAGGCACTGTGGAAGCAGCTCGGTCAGTCCGGGTCTCCAATGGATAAGAAGCTACCGGATGATGTGAAGTGGGGTGGCCTGGAAGCCGATACGAAGGTTTCCCGCGGGGCACCACTTTTCCCAAGACTTGAGGAGTAGAACGAATTTGAGCAAGGAACTGTTCTGGACCGACACACATGCCCACCTAGAGTTCTTCGGGTCGGACGGCCACGTAGAAGAGATTGTAGACAGGGCGTTCGAGAACGGCGTTAAACGCATTATCACCATTGGTGACAGCCTCGAGTCTAGCCAGCACGGTGTGAAGGTATCCGAGCGCTACGACCATGTATACGCAGCCGTGGGTATTCACCCGCACGAGGGTCGTTTGGTGAACCCTGAAGTAATTGCTGAGCTTCGTGAGCTTGCACAGTCACCCAAGGTTGTCGCTATCGGCGAGATAGGCTTGGACTACTACAGAGATCACTGTACGCCTTCAGAGCAGCGGAACGCATTCACTGAGCAAGTAAAGCTGGCTAAAGAGCTGGACCTTCCGATAATCATTCATGACCGCGAAGCTGATTTTGATGTCTTCGAGATTCTCGACAATGAGTCGTTTCCTCTGAGTAAAGCACTGCTACATTGCTTCTCGGGGTCAGCCGAGACTGCGACGCTGGCTCTGGAAAGAGGATTCCATCTGTCCTTCTCTGGGACAGTCACATTCGGCAAGTCCACTGAGCTCAAGGATGTGGCCATGGAGGCACCATTGGATCGCATAATGATCGAGACCGACAGCCCGTTTCTGGCGCCAGAGCCGTACAGGGGCAGAACCAACGAGCCCTCCCTGCTTCCGGCAGTAGGGGAATGTATTGCTGAGGCTCGTGGGATGACCCCGGAAGAGTTTTCCGTGGCAACATCCAACAGCGCGTCCGCCTTCTTCGGTTTACCTGCTGTTAACTGAGTGTAAAAAACCTTAACAGTAGTTTCATCTAACATCGTTCGTCCTCTCTATCTTTTCAGGTAACTGTTCGCTAATGATTTAGCGCCATCTTGTGGCGCACCTGCGGATGGCCCAATAATCATTAATAAACGACTATTAGATAGCGTATGAATAATCATGCGGAATATGAGTGTTGACCTGGGAGAATATACCGAATAAGTGTTCGCTTGAATACCCTGGTCACTCTGCTACAATTTCGTCTTGTACTGATATGACACCCAGCGCGGGCCCCCTTGGATCCCAGCGCAGACAGAGGTGATTGTTTGAAGTTAGGCAAAAAGCTCACGCTTATGTGCCTAGCAGCCCTAGCAACATTTGCCGTAGCCGCTCAGGCGGGTCCCATACTGGATCCACCCGACAAGGTAAGCGTTTTTGTTGATGGTCAGCAGGTCTCAGTAGAGACAAAAGCAGATACAGTTGATGATGTTCTTGGTGATCTGGGTGTTGACCCTGAAGGCGCAGAGAATGTCGTTCCCGAACTTGAAGAGAACATCGAGGATGGCTCGATGATCATTGTAGAGTCGGAAGAATACATCCAGGCCCTCGTTGAGCGGCCAGACCCGTCCCCAGAGATCCTACTCGACGCTATTGAAGTAGAGGCCGAGAAGGTCGCTGACGAGCGCGCCGAGACCGCTCGCATCGCTGCCGAGAAGGCAGCCACTAAGGTATTCACTGTTCAGGTCAACAAAGAGATCAGCTTCTCCAAGAAGAGCATTGCTGACCGTACGATGATGCGTGGTACGTCTAAGATCGCTCAAAAGGGCGTCACCGGTAAGTCTTACGACAGCTACCGGGTTACTACCAAATGGGACAAGGAAGTATCTCGGGAGGCTCTAGGGCGGACGATCGTCTCGCAGCCCCAGGATGAGATCGTTCGTTACGGAACCAAGCAAGAACTATCGACCAGGTCCAGCTCGACAGGGTCGGGCAGCTCTCCGGGAACCGGGCAGGTGTCAAACACCATAAGCATGAAAGCCTCCGCATACTGGGCTAGCTTCGGTAGTGGCAAGACAGCATCTGGCACTAAGGCGCGTCGCGGAGTCGTGGCTGTTGATCCGTCAGTCATTCCTCTTGGCACCAAGTTGTACATCGAGGGCTACGGATACGCGGTCGCCGAGGACACAGGCGGTGCCATCAAAGGCAATCGGATCGACCTGTGCTTCGCCACCTACAACGAGGCAGTTCAGTTCGGTCGTCAGACCGTCACAGTGAAGGTACTTAAGTAGCTGCCTGTTGGCTCCCGTAGTTAATCCATCTGAGACCATAGAGCTCCTTCGCAGGCACGGCCTAAGCCTGAGCAAGCGTCTGGGCCAGCATTTTCTCATCGACGGCAACGTACTTCGGTCTATCATCTCGGCCGCAGACATCGAAAAGGGTGAGCACATTCTCGAGGTGGGACCCGGCATTGGGACACTCACCGAAGCACTTTTGGATGCTGGGGCAAAGGTGACCGCTATCGAATTTGATAACCGACTTCACAAGGTGCTGGATATTGAGTTCGCCTCTGCCATTGCTGAGCGCAGTCTTTCAGTCGTGGCCGCTGACGCCATGAAGGTGATGGGCCCGGACGACATTGGCGGCGCTGAACCCACCAAACTGATCGCAAACCTGCCATACAACATTGCCGCACCTTTGATGGTCGAGTACTGGAAGCGATTTCCGTCGCTGCAAAAGATGGTGGTCATGGTGCAAAAAGAGGCAGCCGACCGTGTTCTCGCAAATCCGGGGACAAAGGCCTATGCGGCGCTTACGGTGAAACTGCGTTACCGGTGCGAGGGTGACAGGGTGGCAGGGGTCGCTCGCAACTCGTTCATCCCGCCTCCGAGGGTGGATTCGACCGTGATCGAGTTGAACAGAAGGGTCATCGAGGACAAGGCGCCCGGGGGTCCTGATCTCGCTGCTCTGGTCGACGCCTCATTCTCATCGCGCAGAAAAACTATCCGAAACAACCTTTCTAGCGGTAGGGCTGAACAGCTCCTTGGGGTAAGAATCGAGAAGGACGGTCTGATGCAGGCTTTTGAGGCTGCGGGTATAACCGGACAAGAGCGGGCTGAGACTCTCGAGCTAGAGACATTTATGGAGCTTCGGGATACGCTTGGGCAGCTAGACTATCTATGGGGAGGCGAGTAGTCTTAACGAGCCATGAAGACCAGTTTTTGTAGTATCGCGTTCCGAAATGACGAACGCGAGATCCTGGAGCTTATTCCTGAGATAGCCGAGCTTGGCTACACAGGGATCGAGATCTGGGGAAATCATCTTACCGGCGGCCTGTCACATGTGCTGTCGGTTAAAAAAGCGGTTCGCGAGCACGGGCTTGAAGTCCCGATGATCTCGCCATACTTTGATTTCACCGGTTCCGAGGCTAAATGGCTCTCCAGCCTCTCTGTGGCCAAACGGTATGTGCAATACGCCGTGGTGCTCGGTTGCCCACTGATCCGAGTGTTCACCGGGGTGGTTGGCAGCGGCGACATAAGCAACAAGGTCTGGAAGACTGCGGTAGAGGGACTCAAGGTCATCTCGTCCATCGCCGAAGACCAGGGAGTATCACTCGCTCTAGAGACTCACCCTGGGACTCTTACTGATACAGTCGAATCCACCCTTAAGCTTATCGAGGACGTTGGGGCCCCGAACCTCAAGGTGAATCTGGATATATATCATTTCTGGGACGCTGCTGAAGACTTCAGGATTCCTCTGGATAGGCTGCGGAAGCATACCGTCCATATTCACGCGAAGAACACTAATCTGTCGGCTGCTCAGCGGCGATCCAATCCCCATCTTCTGCTGCATGACAAAGAGGCTGCTCAAGAGTTTTACGGCATCGTCGGTCTTCGAGAGGGAGGCCTTCCCTACGAAGAGTTCTTCCGTGACCTGCTGACCGGTGGGTACGAAGGCTACGTCTCAATCGAGTGGTTCGGTGATGCACCGTCAAGAGCCGCTCGTAGTGAGCTTGAGTATTTAAGAAGTATTGAGCGGCTCAATCGTGATGAGTGGCAATCATCGGTCGACAAGCTCCCCGTTGCCCCACCGGTGAAATCGAAGGTAGCACCCAAGAAGAAGCCGAAGATCGACAAGAAGACCGCCGATGCCGCCAAAGAGATCGAGAAGGCCTTGGCGAGCGCCAAGACCAAGAAGAAAAAGGCAGCGGCCCGTAAGCGCAAGAAGAAGGTCTCAGAGAACCAGATCCAGATGGATCTCGGGGACGATCAGTAGGCTCGTTCGCGCCTGTGTCTGGGATCAACTATGGGACTAGGGTGTATCGGCATATGAGCCTTTGCTCTCCCATCAGGGTGTGCCAATATTAATGCCTCCCGGATGTGTCCACGGGGCACCACGCCGACGTAGCTCAGTTGGTAGAGCAGCTCACTCGTAATGGCCTGATAGACCACTAGATTACCTACCTGCGTGTCGGCTGTAAATGCCTAGTAGAGTGCACGGTTTCTACGGCTCACTTCCGATTCTGATTCTATCGCGAACCGATGATTTCTGCCGGATGGCATGGTTCACGGGTTATTGGTCGCTCACAAAGTGGCCCTCCGTGAGGTTCCTAGCTACTTTTCCCAATAGGCTACAAAGAGTGCCAGGGTGGTTATGAGTCCTAGTAATCCACTGACTGCAACGATGAAATAGTCTGTCATGTTTACCATCAAGATGGTGCCCAGAGATATGTACAGGATACCTAGAACTGGCAGCCGAACTGCCAGCCAGGATGGATTCCCTGATGAGTTTATGTCTTCCAGCCGTAAACTGATCTTCTTCATCCTCTGAGTATCGGCGTTTGTGTCCTGAAACTTAGAGGTCCTCGGGAAAGTGTGGAGCGGGGCGAAGGATTGAAGAGCCCGGCCACTTAAGCCTTTGGGCTGCAATCAGCGGTGGAAACATCGGGTAGAGTGAGCAGTTAATAGGATATACATCCAGTACGGAATTACATCTCGGTGCCTCGAAGCGATATCATGTCCTGGATATTGACCAGTGAGTACGGCTCATTTCTAACCAAGCTTTTGGCAGTGACGCGAGCCTTATGGAACGTACCTGGTGCAATTGGCCGACGTAGCTCAGTTGGTAGAGCAGCTCACTCGTAATG
>JAUVYG010000007.1 GCA_030603185.1 Actinomycetota bacterium
GAATGATAGCTGTAGATTGGTTGGCCATGGATCGACCAGCAGGGCCCCCGAATGACCACTGCTTGGACCCCAATAGGGCCAAGGATCTTCTTGAAGCTGCCGGATTCCAGGTAATCGAATCTAACCCCGAGTCTGCAAACGGTTTTCCGTACCACTACACTTATATTCTTGGCTAAGACCTACTGATATCGGAGGTACAGAGATGGATCGACCCGACAAAGTCGGCGGAATCGCACTGTCAAATGGAATCGTCTTCTTCACCCCCTCCAACTGGGCGGCAGGCATAAGGCTTGATGATGGAACCATACAAACTGCGTCCGGAGCCCGAGGTCTAACCAGAACCGTCGAATCCATTGGGCATTCTTCGTTGACGCGACTTGCCGGTATTGTGGCCATCTCTCCACTGTTGGCGACGGTCAAGAGGGCTTTGCCCAGCGCGAAAATGCCTTTCAGTGCGAAAGGTCTTATTGCTGCATCCGTTGCTTCAACTCTTTTTGGTGCGCTTATTCGATCCTCCACTCGAATTCCCGGATCTATAAGGGAGCTTGGATCATCGGCGATCGGAATCGGTTCCGCCCTTTTCGTCACAAGTAGGAGCGGTGCTCTCCGCTATCATGGGGCCGAACATAAGACAGTTTCAGCGATCAGGCATGCTGGTGACGCCCTGACCCAGGACGACATCAAGAGTCAGTCCAGGATTCACGAGCGATGCGGTAGCAACCTAGCCGGAGTTCTTTTACCACTGACCGTCATAGTCTCAATAGTTCTTCGAGGACCGGCGAAGCGTTGGCCGGTCATTGGACTCTTGGGCAGCCTAGTCTCCTTCCTGGCGGCCACTGAACTATTCAGCTGGGCGGTGAAGAACCCGCAGAGCCGATCGGCGCAAGTGATCCTCATGCCCGGAACCATGATGCAGTCACTGGTCACTACCCAGGAGCCCACCGATTCAGAGATAGAGGTCAGTGAGGCTGCTATCCATAGACTGATTCAGTGCGAGACTCGAATCTGATTTTGCTTTCGTGGGCCCGCCGTTGTCCCCCGCATTAGCAGCACCTAATTTCCACGGGCATCCCTGGCCTGTTCCTAGCGACAGCCAATAGTTGCTTGCGGTCAAAACGATATCCGTCCAAACCCTTTTCTTAAGTACTGCCACGCCATAGGGTGGCAATGTCAGCCATTCGTGTAGGGGTGGAAGGCTGGCGAACATTACTTATAGAAAGGGGGTTACAAGATGGAAGAGAACGAGGTCGAACAGGAAGAAGCAGAATTACTCGGCTCTGTCGCCAAGAACGAAACAACGACCATTCAGGTTCGTAAGGTTCACTTCAAGGGCCAGAGCTATCTCGATATCCGTGAATTTGTGGACGGAGAGAACTACCAGGGGCCCACGAAGAGGGGCATCCGAATCCACGACAGCCTACTCGAGGAGTTGACCGGACTTCTGGGGACCGCAGCAGCATAGCAGCACACTAATACTATGTTTGACATGGGCGTGACCATTGGTCGCGCCCATGTCTCTATGGTTGATGTGGAGGATCTGGGGAGCCGATCCTCTGGTATTGTGCAATGATCGCAGCACTTACTGTCATCCCGATCACGATCACATAATAGTAGGGATTTCCGGGGAGCCATATAGCCATGGCGACCAGCAGCATGGCTAGCCCAACGAGCGAGGGCCTGACTCTGTCCAAGATGAGTGATAGATTGTCAGGCCATGAGTATCTCCAGATAAGCCACCATATAGCCAAAAGAACCACCAGCACCACTGGGAATATGGGGGACATTGGGAGTTGAGGGACCGATATCGTAGCTATTGGCATGGGCTCGAAAGGGGTTACCGTGTGGACCACAAAGGTGATCAGTGAGGACAGGCCTCCGACTAGGATAAGCGAAAGTTGTGAGGTCTGACCTCTACGTAGCCACCAGTACGTCAAGATAGCTAGCGGTACGACAATGACTATAGCCGACCCGAAATCAGACCCGGCGTACGAAAGTATTAGGGCCATAGCCCCAGCTACGCCGATCAGGCCGAGAAGTATCCCCAGGGGAGTTCGAACTATTGCCGGTCTCGGAGAGGTATCGGTGCGGGTCGTAAATCGTATGAACATTGGAATCAAGACAATAGAGACTCCCGACAACACAGCGATCAGCCCTCCTGTCTGGAAGACCGCAGTGGTTGTTAACGGGGACAGTGACCAAAGGGAGTCAAACGTCATCGCTGTGCCACCCAGCTGATCCGAGAGCATAATGGCGACAAATAGCACAAACGCTGCAATCCATATCCATGCCAGTCGTCTAAACCGAAATGCCAAATAACCCAGGATCAGAGATGCTGCAGCGGTAGCGATCATGAAACCGCCTATACCGGCCGGAGCGAGCGGCCGTGAAAATATCATGGAGACCGTAGGTAGAATGATCATTCCGGATGCAGTGGTCGTGAGAGATGCGCTGAATAGTGAGTTCCTGAGGGGCATCAAGGGCGAAAGCGTCAGACCTACGATCAGAACGATGAATACTACTGCAAGTAGTTCATGCACATCGGCTCGGGCCAGCATCCTCTCAGTCATCATACTCTCGGTATTCTTCAGCGAACTCTCGGAGGACCCCTCCTTGCTCAGTACCGCCGGTGATCCCGGGAAATACTCTGGCACCTCATGATCGAGGGCAGAAATGATTGTCGGGGCGATATCGATACTCTTCAGCAGTCCCGCAATAGGTGATTCGAGCGAGCCGATAGTTCCGCTGGACCCGTCGGGCAGGAAAATCATGATCGGGGCTCCACCAGCATGCTGCCCCTCGCGAATCGGGGGAGAAGGACTCATGATGACCTGAACGGAATCCTGCCCGGCAGCCTCTCTGAGTGATTGAATCGCTGCATAGGTGTCATCCAACGCAGCAAGGCGCTCGGTGCCCTTGGATGGTGTCGGAGAGCCAGAATATCGATCTCTGAGCTGTTGCAAATAGGGAAGCTGAATAATATTCACGCCTGAGCGCCCCAAAAGGGGCAGAACAGATGCCCACGATTCTGGCGTTCGAACATCGCCAATGTCGATCAACCCATCGCTATTCATAGCGAAATAGGCAGCTTCACGGTGGTAAGCAACAGAATTACTGTCTGGATCGGGGTCGTACACGTCAGCGTTACCGAATAACCTAACTCTTACATCAGTGTCACCAAGGGCGGTCCCAAATGCTCCGGGGGCGGGTTTGCCTGCTAGATTTGCAGCAAGCCGCTTCATCACGAAGATGTCGAGCGAAACGATACTGCCCTCTAAGGGTTGATCTCCCCCTCGAGCGACATAGAGGGGTCCTGCAAGAGAATTCGCAGGAGACTCGTCAGTATGATAAGCCCCCTGGGGTAACCAATTGGAGCCAGCGACTCTTCCCGCGCCGAGGCTGTACAGATATTTCTCCGGCGACGGATCACCTTGGGTCGGAGAGGAAACAAAACCTCGATATGAGTCGTCAGCGATCTCACCGAGTCCGCTGTGGGAATCGATGTCATCCAATGAGAGATCGTCGACCATGATCACGCTCAGGCTACGGGTCTTAGGCAGTTCATCGCTGGCCCACGCCAGCTGGGGCACCCCGAGGGCGATGAATATGGTCAGACCCAATATGGCTATACGGTGCAACTGCGCTCCTGTGTCGGTGATGCGTTTCAGGATAAGCGAGCCTGGACAAGAATAATATGAGGGAAGATATATTTGGTTTGCATATACCCTCAACCCGAGTTGGAGGTAGAGATGAATAAGTTACAGCGCAGCGAAGATGAATGGCATGAAATCCTGACTCCAGAGGAATTTAAAGTTACACGGAGAAAGGGCACAGAGAGGCCGTTCACCGGCGAGTACTGGGACGCCAAAGAGCCTGGCACTTATACATGTAAATCATGTGGCCAGCCACTCTTTGACGCGAACGATAAATATGATTCGGGAACAGGCTGGCCAAGTTTCGCAAAGCCCGTAGATGCTCATAACATTGCCACACGATCCGACTACTCATTGTTCGTGCGGCGCACCGAGGTACTTTGCTCAAAATGCGACGCGCACCTCGGCCATGTTTTCGAGGATGGGCCCGACCCGACCGGAACACGATTCTGCATCAACTCTGTAGCCCTAAAACTCAAAGAGACGGACTAGAGTTCTACTGGTTTCCGGTGGCTTCAGCCATTCGGGCCAGCACGTCTTCCAACTGAGAGAGCTCAGAACCATAGGTGGACCAGTCGCCGTCGCGCTGTGCATCGACAGCCGCTTGATAATGCTGGTCAGCCTCAGTAATAAGTTCGGATAGGTCTCCTGTGTCGGAAACTGTGTCCTGGGTTGTCGAGCCTACCGGTGGCGTCGGTGCAGGAGCCGAGGGTTCGATATCCACACTCGCATCACCAGTCAAATCCTCAGGAGCTACTGCCGGAGTGCTCTCGACTTCCTTGAAGATCATCTCCAGCGCCTTCTCTAGGGATGGCTCCATCACAACTCTGCCCGCAAAGCCAACTATGACTCTTTTGAGTTCGGGGAGCTCGCTTGTCTCAGCCTCAAGGTACAACGGCTCAACATAGAGCAGTGAATCCTCGATCGGTACAACAAGCAGATTACCCCTGATCGCCCTTGAGCCCTCTTGGTTCCAAAGGCTCAGCTGAGCGGATATTTCGGGGTCCTGATTGATCAAGGATTCCATTTGCATGGTTCCGTATACCAATTTGTCTTTCGGGAAATTGAGCAACATCAGCTTGCCGTAGTTGTCGCCATCGTTTCTGGCCACCAAAAGGGAGTTCAAGTTGTTCTTGTTCCTCGGATTAAAAGGCTGGATCAAGGCGAACTCATCAGCGGACTCACCCGGGAGCCTCATGGTCACATAGTAAGGCTCCACCTGAACTTCCTCAGCAGACAGAAGCTCGTTGGGGAATACCCACTGATCCTCCCTGTTATAGAAGACCTGTGGGTCATCCATGTGGTACGTGGCCAGGATCTCAGACTGAACATTGAACATATCCACTGGATATCGAGTATGCGCCCTGAGGTCTTCCGGCATTTCATCGATTGGAGTGAACAGATCTGGGAAGATATTTACGTAGGTCTTCACGATCGGATCCTCGTCCTCTGACAAATAGAAAGTAGGGGTACCGTTGTAGGCATCAATAACCACTTTGACTGAATTCCTGATGTAGTTGATCCCCGATGCAGACTGCGAGTACGGATACTGATCGGATACTGTATAGGCATCGATAATCCAGTAGATGCGCCCCTCCGAGATAACAACATAAGGATCCTGGTCGTAAACGAGGAACGGTGCTATCGCACGAGCTCGCTCCGTGATCTTCCTGTTGATCAGAATCTTGCTCTCAGGGTTCACCCCGCCAAGGACGATGTTTACTGCTGAGAAACGAATAGCGTAGGCGATACGATTTATCAGCGGGGAAACACTGACTCCGCCTGCTCCATCATAGTCAGTGAACACATTCCCCTCGGTGCCGGGATAATCAAACTCCTGTTCATTGGAGCGAACGATGCCGTATTCGCTGCTGAGCTCCCCGTAATAAATCTCAGGACGCTCAATTTCCAACTCTGGAACATCCGTCTTTGGTGGAATGTCCTTGAGAAGTAGCTTGGGGAGGCCTTGCCCCTCTATCTCATTGACCTTGTTCGCCACTACGCCATAACCATGGAGAAACACTTGATGCTCATTTACCCAGGTTCTGGCATTCTCTTCTAGTTGACCTACTGATAGCTCGCGAGCGGCGATCATCAGCTGCTGCTGTTCATCGCCTAGTTGATACCTGTCAACATCAACATCAGCGAATTGATAGTAGGTTCGAATTTCTTGTATCTGCCCGTAGGTTCGCAGCAACGGTCGCCAGTCCCACAGTCGAATGTTTCTGATAGTAGATTCATTCTCAATAATATCAGCGGGCTCTAACGCATCTGCGGCTGCAAAGGCCTTGAGCTCTACCTTTTCGATATCGTATGCCTCACGAGTGAACTCAATGCTGCGCTCAAGGTATGTGCGCTCAAGGTCTAGCTCATTTGGAAGGACCCTGAATTGCTGCAGTAGAGATGGGTAGACGATCGATACCACAACCAGCAGGCCGACGATCCCGCCAAGAACAGGCGCCCGTAGAGATCGTTTTAGAATGACTTCTAGTAAAAGTGCGATGCCGGCAAGGATCAAGGCGACGAATAGGGCATTCATGATTGGGAGGGTGGCGCTTAGGTCTGCGTATCCAGCACCCCTAACGACGCCCGTGCTGCTATTAAGTAGAGAGAACCTAAATAGATACACGCCAATTCCAGCGACAATTACCAGAAGACCTCCTAGGGCCTTAAGGTGCCGCAAGACAAACGGAGCGAACTGCCTAGCTCCTTCAGCAAATGCGATAGCGCCATTCAGGGCATAAAACCCGCCGGCAAGAATCAACGAGAAGATCAATGCGCCAAGCACTAGGGACCAAACTGAGGTAATTGCCGGCAAAGAGAACACATAGAAAGAGATGTCGTTGCCAAATATGGGATCGACCGAACCGAACTTTTCTGCATTGAAGGCTGATAGAAAGGTCATCGACTGAGAGGAAAAGGCTGATGCGGCGCCAAGGCTGACAAGCCCTGCCGCTCCATAAAATATCAGTCTCGCGTACTTCTGAAGTGCAGGGTTCTTAAAGAATACGACTTCGTCCTCGGGTCCTACGAAATACTGGGGAAGACTCTTACCTGCAACTCTAAGGTTTATGGCAAGTATCAGGAAGAATACTATCCCTCCGATGAGCCACAGAATGACACTGGTAGACAGCAAGGTGGTGAATACTGAAGTCAGGTCGAGAGAATCGAACCATAAATAGTCAGTGAACAGAATTGCCAACGTAGGCCCCAGCACAACGATCACGGCCACAATAGCCAATAGCGCGATGCGCGTCTTCTTCATATTTTCGGGTTCTCCCTTGGGTGAAATGGACTTCATATATACAGATTTAATTGCATGTAAATTCGGCTCGAAGTTGATTATAACCGTTAACCAGGCAAGGCTTGGAGAGTCAATCCAAAAAAGAACAAATCAAAAGCCAAAGTCAAGGGGTTGAAATCATGAAATATCTATATATTGTGGTTATTGGAACTAGTACACCCAATATGTGGGGTTGGTAATGTTTACAGGCGAACGTGCGTTCGTATCATGAATTGCCCTGAATGTAGTCACACAGACACCAAGGTAATCGACTCGAGAATGGCCGAAGAAGGCTCTGCCATTCGCCGTAGGCGTGAATGCGAATCATGCAAGCATCGGTTCACTACATTTGAGCGAAACGAGTCCATCCAGCTCTTGGTGGTCAAGCGGAACGGGGCCGAGGAGCACTTCAACAAGGTCAAATTGGCAAAAGGTATCCATCTAGCGTGTGAAAAACGTGATGTACCTGACAGTGAGATAGACAGAATCGTCAGCGACATTATTGACGTTATCAAAGGGAAGGGGGGCAGGATACCAAGTGACGAGATAGGTTCCACGGTGCTGCGAGCACTAAGGGACCTTGATGAGGTGGCCTATGTTAGGTTCGCCTCCGTATATAAAGAGTTCGAGAACGTTTCCGATTTCGGCAAAGAACTCGGAACGTTTATTAGAGAGACAGCCAACAAAGACGAAAGAAGTGCCTGAATGATGACAGGATGTCGGGCGGAGGGAGTTAGAAGTGGCAACTAAGGCCAAGAAAGCCAAGGGGCTCAGGAAAGTTGATATCGCAGCCAATGCAAGGACTGTACTTGAGAGGCGATACCTAAGAAAAGATGATGACGGCAATCCAACAGAGAAGCCAGAGGACATGTTCTGGCGGGTCGCACAGAATATCGCAGAAGCGGACAAGCGATACGACTCTTCGGTAGACCTTGAAGCTATTGCCAAAGAGTTCTATGACATGATGATCGACTTGGAGTTCCTGCCGAACTCACCAACTCTGATGAACGCCGGCAGAGAATTGCAGCAGCTTTCGGCTTGCTTCGTGCTTCCTATTGAAGACTCGATGGAATCGATTTTCGAATCACTCAAAGACACTGCTTTGATCCACAAGTCCGGCGGAGGGACTGGCTTCTCATTCTCACGTCTTCGTCCATCCGGGGATCTCGTAAGGTCGACCAAGGGTGTCTCGAGCGGACCAGTCTCCTTTATGAAGGTATTCAACGGCGCCACGGAAGCAGTAAAGCAGGGAGGGGCACGTAGAGGTGCCAATATGGGTATCCTCCGCGTCGACCACCCAGATATTCTCAATTTCATTCAAGCCAAGGATGACAACACCGATCTTGAGAACTTCAATATCTCAGTGGCGATCACCGAAGGCTTTATGGATGCTGTCCAAAATGGCGAGGACTACCCGCTGATCAGCCCGCGTAATGGTGAGATAGTCGGGTGGCAGAATGCGGCTGATGTCTACGCCCTAATAGTGGACATGGCTTGGAGGACGGGCGATCCCGGAATCATCTTCATCGACCGGATCAATCGGTCGAACCCGACTCCGCAACTCGGTGAGATAGAGTCGACCAATCCATGTGGCGAGCAGCCCCTACTGCCGCATGAAGCATGCAACCTAGGTTCGATTAACCTTTCCAGAATGACCAAAACCGTTCCTGACGGAGTCATAGTCGACTACCAGAGGCTCGGTTCAGTGGTTCACAAAGCCGTTCACTTTCTCGACAACGTCATTGATGTCAACAATTACCCGACCGAGAAGATCACTGAGATGGCCACTGGTAACAGAAAGATCGGATTGGGGGTCATGGGTTTTGCAGATACGTTGGCCCAGATGGACCTGGCTTATGACTCAGACGCTGCAGTAAGTCTCGCAGAAGAGATTATGAGATTCGTAGATTCAGAATCAAAGGACGCATCAGTTGCGCTTGCGGCAGATAGGGGTGTGTTCCCGAACCACACCGGCAGCATATACGACGGGCCGGATGGTCTTAGGCTGCGCAATGCTACGACGAGCACGATCGCTCCTACTGGAACCCTGTCGATCATCGCTGGTTGCTCTAGTGGTGTTGAGCCGCTATTTGCACTGGCATACGTGCGCAATGTTATGGACAATGACAAGCTCGTTGAGGTCAATCCAGCCTTTGAGAAGACAGCACGAGATGAAGGCTTTTACAGTACTGAGCTAATGGAGAAGATAGCTGAGCACGGAACAATCCATGATTTCGAAGAGTTGCCTCAGAAGGTCAGAGACGCATTTAGAACTGCGCACGATGTGGCTCCAATCTGGCATGTTCGCATGCAGAGTGCTTTCCAAAAGTTCACAGACAATGCGGTATCAAAGACAGTGAACTTCCCTTCAGACGCAACCAAGGCTGATGTCGCCGAGGTCTACAATCTAGCCCACGAGCTCGGCTGCAAGGGAGTCACAATCTATCGTGACGGCAGCAAGAACGGACAGGTATTGACCGTGGGCTCAGGAGGCAAGGCCTCTACTGAAACTGCTGATCCAGGCGTGGCTGCGGCAGCGGAGACAGGTCTTCTTCGTCCAAGGCCGCGCCCGATTCGATTGACCGGTGTTACAACTGAGGTTGCAACTGGCTGTGGCCACCTCTACGTCACTATTAACGAGGATGAATCCGGTCGCCCATTCGAGCTCTTCACTACGATGGGGAAGGCCGGGGGCTGTGAGGCCTCTCAGACCGAAGCAACAAGCCGACTTATCTCTCAGGGTCTGCGCTCTGGACTTGATCCAGCGGCAATCGTTAAGCAATTGATCGGTATCAGGTGCAACAAGCCGTACGGAATGGGACCCAACAAGGTTCTATCGTGCTCTGATGCGATAGCAAAAGTCCTCAATCAGTACATCGAGCAAAAAGAAAGCTCCGCTCACAGTGGCCTCGGACCAGTGGCTGAAGGTGCGGGCCAGGCAAAATCCGTGAGCTTGTCGTCACCCAGAGCGACATCGGGAGGAAATGGCAGTGCGAAAACCACCTTCCCTTGTCCGGACTGCGGTTGCGAGCTTGAGATCGCAGAGGGATGCGAAAAGTGTCATTTCTGCGGCTACAGCAAATGTGACTAACCGCAGACTGTAGGTCAAACGGCCCGGTGTTTCTGTCGAATCACCGGGCCGTTTATCGTTCCACAAGAGTGAACGTGACCTGGTAGTCTGTTAATCTATTGCTAATGTATTACCTAATATTCAAAGGAATCGTTCTTAAGTGCTGTTTGTAGCAATTATCGGCATCATCGGTGGTCTGATATTCGCTTCTATGGCCTACAGTCACCACAAGGACAGTACGGGCGAGCACAAGCCGTGGGTCATTACCTCTGCGGCTTTTCTACTTATCGGAATCGCCGCCCTTATTGCATTCTTCATTATCAATCCACAATCGTTCACCGCAGAAGTGCTTCCGAGCTCCATCGGCGAAGTCTCCTCTGACGTGTTGGCTCAAACCCAAGTCGCCACCGCAACACCCGAAGCCTATAAGAGTATCGAGGTCGTGCTTCCTGCTACCATGCCTTCATGGCACAACCTTGCGGAATTTTCGGGATCATCAAGTACGCTCAGCTCGACTTTCAATACCACAGGGGAGTACTGGCGGCTAAGGTGGGACCTCGAGCCAACTGGCTCACCCGCCAGTTTCAGCTTTACCGTACTTGATTCAGCTGGAAGTCCAGTCTCCAGGGACGCAACAGCTGACGGGCCAGTGCGCGAGACCTTTTACTACCTTTCCGGTAATTTCAGGGTTCAAGTCAAATCAGACAACGTAAAATGGAACCTCGATATCGATGACCGCTACACATGGGATCGAGTGCTAGATGTTGACGGCGAAGGGGATGCTGATTCAGCCCCTTTCAGCATCACGGGCGACCAGTGGAGGGTCACCGTGCAGTCCGAAGATGATGGAATGACCTTTAGCGTTCTGGAAGACGGAAAGGAAGTGGCAGCTTCAGAGGTATTGGCAACCCCGAACGAAGCACGCCTCACTAAAACCGGCTCCTTCCAAGTAAAAGTTAAGAGCGATTCCAACTGGACCCTATCGATTGACCAGCATTTGCCAGGAGTAGAATGATGAGAAGATTCTTTGTCCCGCAGCTAGTGATCGGCCTGATCATCTTGGCAATGGTCTCTACATCCTGTTCTGGGGGCTCAAAGGAATACTCGAACTTGAATGCAGAGCTTCAGACGTTGGTCAACGAGGTGTCTAGTGACTTTAACAAAATGAGTCTGTCTCTTGAGCAGTGGTCATCATCCGAGGAGCTGGCGGACGCTGTATCGGCAATGCAATCCGCCGCTGAGTCAAGTAGTAAGCTGGTCCAGACAGAAACCGCGCTCATAGGAAAGGCCGTTGAGGTGATGAATCAAGCGAACACTGATGAGCAGGTGAAAGCTGCTCAGGATACTGTTGATAGTTACTCAGCACACCTCGATATAATGAAATCGCTTGAGTCCTCAATGGTAAGTCTCTCGTATACGCAGAATGCTCTATATTCGCTATCCGGCGCCGTGAACGCCATTGATGCAAGTAGGCGCTCGAAGAGTGATGGGTCTACTAATTCTGTCATTTCTGAGGCTTCGGCCACTTTAGACCACCTCTCTGATCCGGTTGAAAGCGGCGCCCTAGAAAAGGCAATCGGCACGGAACCAACAACCGCTGTGGCGGATATGATATCGATCCTCTCAAGCCTAAGTTCTGCGGACTCCGAGTCGGATGCAATTTGGGCGGACGAAATCGACAGTGGCGTTTTGGACTCTGAGGCGGCTCTTTCCGAGCTAAAGGGGAAGGCCTCGGGCCTCACCCGTGAAGTGATGAAGAGGATTGAATCAATATCTTCAAGCTCGAATCCAGAACTAGAAGAATAGACAAAACCCATTCCCTTGCGGTAAAAACAGCAAGGTTAATTCTAATAAGGAGACTAAATGCCTCAAAGCATGGCTGAAAAGATAGTCAGTGAAAAGGCTGGTAAGCCAGTCAAAGCCGGAGAAATAGTAATTGCTAAGGTGGACGCGGCACTGACTCAGGACGGTACTGGTCCACTTACGATTCGACAGTTGAGAAAATTCAGCGAGGACAAAGCTGCTAATCCGGGTCGGACGGTTCAGTTCCTCGACCACGCAGCACCCAGTCCACGGATGGAATTGTCCAATGATCATATGCTAATGCGTGAGTTTGCTCAGACCACTGGTTCAGTCTTGTCTGAGGTGGGCGACGGTATCTGCCACCAGATCATGGCTGAACGATTCGTTCGACCCGGTGATCTTATGGTCGGAGCGGACTCCCATACCTGTACTGGGGGTGGCCTTGGCGCATTTTCCACTGGGATGGGCTCCACCGACGTTGCGGCTGCGATTTCGCTAGGGAAGACATGGTTGAAGGTTCCTGAAACCATTCGCTTCGAGGTGAGTGGATACTTTCAGCGACATGTTTACTCCAAGGATTTAGCTCTTGCTGTAATTGGTCAAATGGGAGCTGACGGTTGTGACTATATGTCAATGGAGTGGGGTGGGGGAGCGATCGATGCGATGCCTATCCACGAGAGACTTACCGTCTCAAACATGGCGGTAGAGGCCGGTGCCAAGTGTGGCCTCATGCCTTCGGACGACAAGACACGAGAGTACCTTGCCTCTTATGGGCGAGAGACCGACTGGCGACCTCTTGCTGCAGACCCCGGAGCAGCTTATTCCCGAGTTGTAGATATCGATGCGACACAGATAGTACCGATGGTTGCCATGCCCCACACCGTCGACAACGTAGTTCAGATTGACGACGAGCAGGTCAAGGGTGTCCAAATCGATCAAGTATTCTTAGGATCATGCACTAACTGCAGGATCGAGGACATACGAGTATTCGTCGGACTCACCAAGGGCAAAAAGAGGCACCCCAGAACTAGGGTGATTGTGACTCCTGCATCTCGGGCGGTAATGAAACAGGCTGCTGACGAGGGTCTTCTCTCGGAGCTGCTTGATTTTGGGGCGACCATTACAACACCAGGGTGCGGTGTATGCGTCGGGGTGCACGGCGGCGTTCTAGGGGACGGCGAGAAGTGCCTGGCAACATCGAATCGTAACTTCAAGGGCAGAATGGGAAATCCAGATTCCTACATCTATCTGGGCTCTCCTGCGACAGCTGCTGCCACTGCTATATACGGGGTTCTTGCGGACCCGAGAGAGGTCGTCTAATGGATATCAAGGGTCATGCATGGAAGTTCGGAGATAGCATTTCCACCGACCACATCGCTCCTGGTCGTCTATTTCACTTGAGATCGAATCTTCCTGAGTTCGCCAAGCACGTACTAGAGGATGTTAGACCTGAGTTTCCAAGCCATGTTCAACAAGGTGACTTTATTGTCGGTGGTAAGAACTTCGGACTTGGTTCCAGCAGAGAGCATGCACCTCAAATCATCAAAATGGCTGGCGTCGGAGCTGTTCTAGCCAAGTCATTTGCACGTATATTCTTCCGCAATGCCATCAACGTTGGTCTGCCTGTGATCGTTTGCGATACAGATAGGATGTCTGACGGAGACGAGATCAAAGTCGATCTCGAGGCTGGCACAGTACTTAACTTGACCAACGGCGATGAGCAGTCATTTCCAGCCTTGCCCGGCGTTATGAGAGAAATCCTCATGAACGACGGTCTGGCTCAGTACATCAAGGATCACCAAGACTTACCGATCCACTAACTGACTGCTTCTAATAATTCATTGAGCCAGACGCGAACGAACATTTCTGGGAACTGACTCCGGTTGGTTCTTAGCCTTTACCCGTAGTCTTCTGAGCTCGCTCTTAGGGATGGATATCCGGCCCGTGACACCTTTACGGAATCTGACAAGACCACTTTTGATCATTCGTTGTATTACGCTATGGTGCACGCCCAGTGCGTTCGAGAATGACACTAGATTGTAGTCGTCAGGTCGGGGGAGCGCTCGTTCGATCAGGGCCTTGACCTTGTCTAGTCTTGTGCGGGAAATACCATAATGCCCCCAGAACGTCTGATCGGGGTTAATGGCTCCCCTGCGTACCAATTCACGCAGATATCCGTAGTCAACGTTCATCTCAGCCGCTGCATCTTTCAGACCCAGTACGCCTCTAATGGATCTTGCATACTCCAGGAGGTCATCTCTGGCGATAGTGATAGCCTCATCGTGTGTCGATGCCTGAACAGCATCTCGTGCAATCAGTGAGTAGAGGGAACGCTGCTTCACGCCTAGAAATGCTGCAGCCTCGCTTACCTTAAAACTTCGGTCCTCGTCCCACAGTAGGTCAATCTCTTCGTCGCTGAGATCATACCCAGGGACAAGATTTCGCAGTTCTCTGGCCCTCATTTGGCATGGTCCACAGAAGCGCGTCCTTTGGGCTGCCTCGTACGAGATTACCCTCTGGCAGTCAGGTGCTGCGCACTCAACATCACTAGGGTTCTTCTTTTCTGTAGCCCTGCCTGTTAGGTGGGCCCTTAGTAGTGGTAGCTGATCATTATCATGAACTCGTTCTTCTTGAGTGTCCTTCACAATACGCCTCTTCCTCGAGGTAAAGGTTGCAGCCCCATATAGTTAATATTTCCAGGTCTCGACTAGGCCAAACAGCTACTTCTGTGTGTGACGGAACCAAGATGTTGGGTAGTAAACAGTTGAGGCAAATCAAAAGAATGGGAAATGACATGACACGGATAAAATCCTTTACTACTTCTCTCGAAATTTTTAAGACTCAGGGTGAATTGGATCGACTCGACGAGATAATCAATGAGTTCATTGCTGCCAACTCCGCGAGGGTCATCAGTGTTTCTGACACTACTACCACTGATGGGGGTTCAACCATCGGGTTGATCAGGGCGTTGACGTACGAGGATTCTGCGTGATTTGGAGCTGCAACGTTTGCAATCATCTTTCGCTTGGAACCAGAGGGCCTGAAAGCTGTCCAGTTTGTGGTGTTCCAAGAGATCAGTTCCACGAATGGACTCCGAAAGAGCACATTGCTGGAACTGAAACAGAGGCTAACCTGACTGAGGCCTTTGAAGGCAAGGCCAGCAGGTACGCCCGATTATTGGCATGGTCTACAATCGCTGAGTTACAAGGGGACAGAGAGGCTGCTGCTCTATTTAGGCAACGAGCGGATGAGGATATGGCACACGCCATTTCGCACTTGATTCGTTTAGGGGTCGATTCCGACACAGGGGCAAATCTTCAAAAGGCGCAGGATGAGTCGGGAAACAACAATCGCATTGTGTACCCGGGGTACTTTAGTGTGGCAGAGGACGAGGGGTTTGCGGACGCGGGTCACTACTTTGCCTCTGTCGGACAAAGAGAGCTTACCCATTCCGATACCTACCTGGAGTTGATCGAAAGAGCTCACACGTAAGTCGTGATTCAAGCCCAACCGTAGATTTGCCGATAAACAAGGTCTATTAGATAAGTTAGGCTAGGGGCCCCCAACTCGTGACTCGAATGAGCCCAAACTCACACACAGGAATACAGAAGCCCGTTCCGTGGGGCGGTCGCGCAGTAGCGGTTGTGCTGCTTATCCTTGTCCTATTCGGTACTCTAGCCGCCATTACGATAATTCGACAGATCGAGTTCAGGCTTATCGACGTTATAGCGAGTTCGGATCGCGCACCCATCGTTGCCCTTTACCAAGAGTCCTACATGGAAAATGTGTCCAATCCTGATAGCGATGACTGGCAGGCAGAGGTAGAGATGGAGCTATCCAATGTATTGGCTGCAGATATCACAGTGTCACTTCAGTCCGCCGACACCGACCATAATCTGACACAAGAGCTCTCAAACCAAATCGCGGGAACGATCAATCACTCCGCTAAAGGTATTATTCCTATCTCCGACGGAAGAGCACTGGTCTCTAGCCGCGCCCTAATCGGGCCCTCGGACGCTCCCAAGTTGCTTGTGATCGAGGGTCCTATTACCGATTTTGGACCTGCTTTGGGCCGCACCATTGCCGTCGTCTGGGCAGTTATCGCGGTGCTAGTAACTATCTTCATCACCATTGGGCATGTGTTCGTGAGAACGGCTTTGCGTCACAGCCAGGGGCTTGACCAACTTACCCAACAGCTGCAAGAAGAAGTTATGTTCGATCGAACAACTGGGGCAATGAGTCGCACATATTTTGATGAGTCTTCCGAGGATGAGATCAGTCGAGCCAGAAGGCATGATCGTCCACTGGGTATGATGCTCGTTGATGTTCCTGATCTAGGGGATATCCGACATTCACAAGGCAGAGATGCCATCGAGACCGCCATGGCCCTCGTAGGCGGTCATATCTCAGCTCAGTTAAGAGAGGCCGATACGATTTCTCGTTTCGCCTCAGATCAATTCATCGTCCTGCTGCCGGAGTCGAATGCCTCATCGGTCGAGACAGTCAGCAGCCGAGTAGTCGAATCTTTGGGCACGTTCAATGATTCCAACCCGTTTGAAGCTATGGTCTTTTCCCGGGTGAATATCGGTGTGTCTACATATCCTGAATCTGGAGATGATATCGACGGACTTATTGCGGCCGCTGAAATAGCACTTATCTGGGCAGAGCTTGAGGAGGGCTCGAGGCTTCAGCGCTTTGATCAGATCCGGTCATACGGTGGCAAAGAAGAGTTGCTCGTCAGAATAGAGGCCAGGCTGAAGAGTGCAGGCCTCTCAACATGCATTTCCCTTGCAAACGTTATCGAGGAGAGCAGGCTATGCTGCACAGGCCATCAGGCCAGGGTAGCGGAGCTTTCAGACCGGATAGCTGAACGACTAGGACTGGATGTGTTCACCAGGCAGACGTTAGCAATAGCTGGCAAGGTCCATGACCTCGGTATGATATCTGCGACCGAGGAGGAGCTCAAGAACTACAGCTTCGCTTCCTCGGATCCACCCGAGTCCATAAGAAAGCATCCAGAGAATGCAGTGCGGCTACTCAACCTTCCAGCCGACCTGAAGATGGTTGGAGAGGCGATTCTGGCCCATCACGAAAACTACGATGGAACTGGATACCCTGCAGGGATCGAGCGTCAGCAGATTCCCATATCCGCTAGAATCCTAAGGGCAGCGGATGCTTTTGACCACATGAGTTGCTCGACTGATCCCGTAGGGGTTGGACAATTCGACTCTGAGTCTATCGTGCGGTCATTATCAAAGATGCCAGCCTTTGACCCTGTGGTCATAGAAGCATTGGCGAAAGAAGTTGGAAAGAGGCAGCTGGCTGCTGTTTAGACCGCTTTGACAATCTTTCCAGATTTGATGCACTGAGTGCAGACCTTGGTCTGCTGAGTCGTTCCGTTCACAGAAATACGAATCTTCTGAATGTTCGGAGACCATCTACGTCGTGTCTTGGTGTGTGAATGACTAACATTGTTGCCGTAAACCGGCTGTTTGCCACATATCTCACAGCGTTGAGCCATGTTTAGTTCCTTACTAGTTGATAACTTCAGGGATGTTACCATCGCCACATGGTCGATGCAACAGATTCGACGCACCAGCGTAATAGCTTAGAAGATGAAGTAGCTGTTCTGGCCGGGGTAGGACCGGGAAGAGCTGCGCGGCTTCAAGTCATGGGTGTCCATACTCTTGGAGACCTATTGACAACATACCCCATCCGCTACATGGATCTGTCCAGCGAATCAAAGATTTCGGACCTTAGGGTCGGACAAATGGCCTCTGTCCGCGGAGTCGTGAAAGAGCTGAGTGTACCCCCTGTCAGGCGCGGTAAAGTGGCCGTGGTCACCGTGGCCATATATGACACGACCGGTGTGCTGTGGGGCGTATGGTTCAACCAGAGACACGTTACTGCATCTATGAGTATCGGCGACGAGATCGTTTTGTCCGGGAAAATCGTCTTTAAGTTCGGGCGTCTTCAGATAGAAGGGCCGGCCTGGGAGCTACTGAGGGACGATTCATCCGAGGGTCTACATACTAGGGGCATTATTCCAGTCCACCCCTGCACAAAGGGTCTCACCACCCGAGCGATCCGAGGCTGGGTGTACCAGGCCCTTGAACTGGTCTCTGACTCCGACATTGATCGCTTTGATCCCGTACCCTCGCCGATCTCGAATCGCAGAAACCTGGTATCACGGTCACAAGCGTTGAGGGATATTCATTTCCCCCGAGATATTAACGCTCTAAAAAGAGCGCGTGGTCGAGTCAAGTACGAAGAGCTTTTGGTTCTACAGACCGCAGTGCAACGCCGGAAAGCAATGGTGGGGGCAGATTCCCCGTCTCTACATACCTATACTGGAGATTCCATCAGCGAAATGGGGACGCAGATGGGGATCACGCCGACCGTTGATCAAGAAGATGCAACAAAACAGATCATTGATGATATGAGGTCACCTAGCCCCATGAGACGTCTTCTTCAAGGCGACGTCGGCTCTGGAAAAACTTTCGTAGCAGCATCTGCCTTGCTCCATGCTCTAGCCAGCGGTGGACAGACCGCAATCATGGCGCCCACCGAATCGCTTGCCATTCAACTGCACGGGAAATTGGGTGTGATCCTCGAGCATCTTGGTCATTCTTCGGCCCTTCTGACGGGTAGTACATCGACTGCAGACCGAAAACTCATACTTAGTGGATTACGGAGTGGAGAGGTGCATTCAGTTGTCGGAACTCACGCCCTTATCCAGAAGGATGTCCGATTCAATCGGTTGACTTTCGTCGTCATCGACGAGCAGCATCGTTTCGGCGTAGATCAAAGGGATGCACTTGTGGGTAAAGCTGCCGCTGTCGACATGCTTGTGATGACAGCCACTCCCATCCCAAGAACCCTCGCACTTACCGTCTATGGAGACCTTGAGATCACAACGCTGATGAATCCGCCAAAGGGGAGACCCCGAACCTTAACTCAGGTCATCTCGCACACAGAGCTGCCATCCGTCTACTCGGAGCTTCAGAGACGGGTCAAAGCAGGAGAACAGGGGTATATCGTGTACCCGCTAATAGACAAGGGTGAATCGATCGACGCTCCCAGTCTGGATGCCGAGTATCAAACGATCAAAGATGAACACCTCGTTGATACAAGAGTCGGAATGCTACATGGGAGACTGAAGTCCGAGGTCAAATCTGGTGTATTGAGAGAATTCCAGAGTGGGTCCGTGCAGGTGTTGGTATCCACAACAGTCATAGAAGTCGGTATCGACGTTCCTGCCGCGACCGTGATGATCATCAGGGGGCCCGATCGTTACGGCTTGTCCCAGCTTCATCAGCTGAGAGGAAGAATAGGCAGAGGTGACAAACCGTCTATCTGTTTCGTTGTCGACGACGGTAAATCCACAGAAGTTGCTGAGAGGTTGCACCTTTTCGCGAGCGTGACTAGTGGTTTCGAGCTAGCTGAGCTTGATCTCGAAACTAGGGGAGAGGGTGATATCCTTGGAGTCAAGCAGTCGGGATTCGGCGCCCTTAGTCTGGTTCGCCTCCCAAAGGACATGACAATTTTGGAACAGGCGCGAGATGATGCAATGCAAATCGTGAAAGAGAATCCAAGCCTAAATAGAGGCGCCAACCGACATCTTGGTCGACTCGCACGGGCTGCTTTCAACTATGGATCAGGTGCCTAGGCATGGAGAAAAAGTGCGAGTGACTGCAGGATCAGCCAAGGGCAGACACCTTTCAGTGCCAAAAAGCGGAGTCCGGCCGACTGCAGGTCGCGTAAAAGAAGCTATGTTCAGCATTCTCGGAGCAAATATGTCCGACCTAAGTGTTTTAGATGCCTTTTCTGGATCAGGATCGCTTGGCATCGAAGCTCTCAGCCGTGGTGCAGATCACTGTGTCTTCGTTGATACCGACAGGATCGCTACGCAGTGCGCGAAGAAGAACCTAACCACCACTGGGCTGAGCGAAAAGGCAAACGTGGTGACCAGGGACATATTCCGCTACTTGGGCGAGTATTCATTTAGGCCCTTCGACCTATTGCTTATGGATCCACCCTATGAGTTCTCCCAAGAGCACATCCTCAAAATTCTGCAGGCCGTATCCGAGTCATCAGCGATAGATGACCGTTCTCGGTTCATGCTTGAAGTGGGTAAGAGAGTGGTCATTCCTACCGTCAGCCGCCTTGCTCTAGTTGATGAACGCCTATACGGTGATACAAAACTAGTCATGTTCGAACCTGAGGTGGGGTAGCCATTCGAATCGCTGTATGTCCCGGAACATTCGACCCCGTTACGCTGGGTCATATAGATATCATCCAGAGGGCATCCAGAATGTATGACTCCTTGATCGTAGGAGTCTCGGACAACCCCAAAAAGGGTCCGATGTTCAGCATAGAAGATCGGCTTGCCTTTTTGACCGAAGCACTAGGCGACTTGCCGAACGTGAAGATTGACTCGTTCCAAGGCCTGCTTGTAGAATTCTGTAGGAAAAACAATGCTCAAACCGTCATAAAGGGCCTTAGGGCTGTATCGGATTTTGAGTACGAATTCATGATGGCCCAGATGAATAGAACTCTAGATAGTGACGTTGAAACAGTATTTATCATGGCTAGCTCAGAATTTGCTTATCTAAGTTCAAGTGTTGTAAAAGAGATTGCTGGGCACGGGGGCGACACATCAAAGCTGGTTCCCAAAGCGGTCAATGGTAGACTAGGCTAATGGAAACTAAGATAGGAGTAGGCGGCCAAGTGGATTTCTCCGATTTCACCAGCTTGATCGACAAGTTGGAAGACACAGTTACTACAGCTAAACACATACCTATGACAGGATCTGTCGTCCTTACAGAGCAGAATCTGTTCGATCTCGTTGACGAAATGAGGCAACGCCTCCCCGAAGAGCTAAAACATGCCAGATGGGTCGTCAAAGAGCGCCAAGAGATCGTCAAAGAGGCCGAGAAGGAAGCCGATCGGTTGATCGACGAGTCCAAAGAAAAAGCCGAGCAGCTGATTGCAGATTCTGAGATCGTTAAGCAATCTGAGTCTCGAGCAAATGAGATCATTGCCGCCGCCAAGGCCAAAGAGCGTGAGGTCAGGCTTCAAGCTGAAGACTACGCTGACGAGATGCTAGCCAACCTAGAGGTCAACCTAGGAAAGCTGTTAACTGCAGTCCAGAGGGGAAGAGACCGCCTTCAGGGCAAGGTCGAATCTAGATAGTATCCCCTCCCTACAACAGAACAGGCACATCATGGACCTAAGGATTCGCATTGCTGACCTCATGAAAGAGGTTGGCTCCTCTAAGGATGTCGAAGTGGCCTTCGACAAGCCTGAAATCACCGTTGGAGAGCTTCTTTTTAAGTTTCCTGAACCACCCGTGGCCGAATTGTCGATCACAAATGCTGAAGAAAGCGTACTTGTCAGGGGCATACTCAAAGGTAGTGCACAAACATCCTGCTCTCGATGCTTATCTCCAGCCATGACCGAGATCAAGATCAAGATAGAGGAAGAGGTCCTTTCGATCGATGAGATCGAATCTGATGACGCTGAAGGCTTGCCCGAGCAATACTCACACGACTACGACTCCATCGACCTATCACCGATGATCGAACAGTCTCTTATTATCGATCTCCCAGCGGCGCCCCTTTGTAAGAATGACTGTGCTGGGCTTTGCCCTGTTTGTGGGTTAGACAGGAATCTTGAGCAGTGTGACTGTGAGCTTGAGCGAACTGACCCTAGATGGGACGCGCTTAACTCCCTCAAGCAGGGGTTGAGCGAGTAAGTTTCCTTGCGTGTTCATGGCGCTTGATATAATCTGTCCATTGGCCTGAACGTCATTGCTACCCTTCGGAGGAACGAATAAAGCATGGCCGTACCTAAGAGAAAAACATCGAACGCAAAGCGCAATTCACGTAGAGCAAACTGGAAAGCTACCGCAGCTACCCTTGTTGAATGCCCTTCTTGCCACCAAAAGAAGCCGTCGCATATAGCATGCCCTCACTGTGGGCATTATCAAGGCAGAAACGTAATAGAGACCGACTAGAGCGGGTAAAGGGTCTCTATGGACCAGATTACTCAATCATCCATTCAAAAGGATGCTGGCATGGCCGCTGATAAACCAGGGGCACCCAGCGTTGGGCCTCGCGACCTCAAGCCTCTATTTCACCCAAGAAGTGTTGCCGTGATCGGTGCCGCCCGAGAGCCAGAGAAGGTCGGGCATCAGATTCTGGCTAATCTAATAGACTCTGGATTCCGGGGCGAAATCTATCCTGTGAATCCCAAGGCAGATTCTATTCTTGGCCTGACCTGCTACCAGAGCATCAAGGATGTCCAGGAGCCGGTGGACCTTGCTGTCCTATCGGTACCCTCCGGAAGGATTCTGGATGTAGCCCAGGACTGCGCTGACCTCGGGGTTGGCGCAATGATCGTTATATCTGCTGGATTCCGAGAAGTCGGACCTGAAGGTGCTCGGCTTGAAAAGGAACTTATCAAGCTTTCGCAGGAGCGCAACGTTCCGTTTGTCGGACCCAACTGCCTTGGTGTGATAAATACCCCATCGGCCCTCAACGCGTCCTTCGCACCATCTATGCCCAGCGAGGGGTCTATTGCACTCATGTCTCAGTCCGGCGCAATATATGCAGCCATATTGGATTGGGCTCAGGGTCAGGGAATCGGGTTCTCATCAATGGTTAGCCTTGGAAATAAGGCTGATGTCGATGAGGTTGACCTGCTCAGGTACTGGGCATCAGACCCCGCCACTAAGGTGATTATCGGTTATCTCGAGGGTTTGGACCATGGACGTGAATTCATGGACGTAGTGTCGGAAGTAGTACGGCAGAAGCCTGTCATAGCAATCAAGTCAGGTGTTACAGACGCTGGTGCTAGAGCCGCAGCATCCCACACCGGGACACTTGCTGGGTCAGAAGCGACTTACAAGGCCGCATTCAATCAATGCGGTGTCATACAGGCTGAATCGATCCAAGACCTTTTCGACTATGCACAGGCATTCTCCTGTCAGCCCCTGCCAAAAGGGGACAGGGTGGCGATTCTGACCAATGCCGGCGGCCCCGCCATCATGACCGCAGACGCCTGTGAGAGAAAGGGCCTGAGGGTTGCAACTCTCTCTGAGGAAACTATCAACTCACTCCGGGCTGTACTTCCCCCGGCTGCTAATATTTACAACCCCATCGATGTTCTGGGTGATGCAGCTTCTGCGAGATATAAAGATGCCCTGGAAATCCTTGGCAAGGATCCTGGTGTAGACAGTATCGTTGTCATTCTTGTGCCTACCGCCAGTGCTGAAATCGAGGAGACTGCAAGGGCCATCGGGGATGCTGCCGATAGATCGAGCATCCCAATACTTACCTCGTTCATGGGACTCAAGACCGTTGAGCCCGGAGTGGATATCCTCACCGAGATGCGAGTGCCGAATTATCCATTTCCTGAGCGCGCTGTAGAGGCCATCAGAGGAATGGTCGAGTATATCCGACACAAAGAGGCACCCTCAGACCCAGTGATTCGAGTTAAGGGTGACAAAGTCGTCGCGGGTGAGCTCATTGAGGATTCCATTGCGTGGGACAGGCGCAATATCTCGGACATTGATGCCCTAAAGGTAGTGAACTCGTACGGCATCAAGACCCCTCCGGCTGCTCTTGGCAGAACTGCTGAAGAGACACTTAGGGCTGCAAAAGAGATAGGCTATCCCGTCGTCCTGAAAGTGATGTCGCCGGACATTCTCCACAAGTCCGATATTGGCGCGGTGAAAGTCGGGATTACCAATGACGAGGAGCTTCTCATGGGGTATGAAGACATCATGGGCCGAGCCCACCGCTTCATGCCCGACGCAGAAGTATGGGGTGTTTCTGTGCACAAGATGCTTGAGATGGGTCACGAGGTGATCGTCGGAATGACGCGGGATAACTCCTTTGGACCGGTCATGCTGTTCGGTCTAGGTGGAATATATGTTGAAGTCCTCAAGGATGTATCCTTTCGTATCGGACCTTTGGGGGCTGGCGAGACCAGGCGAATGATCGAGAGCATCCGATCACACCCCCTGCTAATGGGTGTGAGAGGGCAGCCGGCAGCCGATATCGATGCAATCGTTGACGTGATAATCAAAATGGCAAGTCTGGCAATGGACTTTCCTCAGATAGTGGAGGCAGAGATTAACCCACTGACAGTTTATGAGAACGGCAAGGGCGCAGTTGCGGTAGATGCTCGAATGATCCTGGGAGAGTGATATGGCGGGTATTAAGTTAATCGTGGCCTCCACTGAGGCTCAGACAGGAAAAAGCGCTGTTGTTCTTGGTCTTTCGTTACTACTCAAAGAAAAAGGGCTAAGTTGCGCATACATAAAACCGGTAGGCAACCTTCCAATGGTTGTCGGCAGCAACTACGTCGATGAAGATGCTTATCTAATCAATGAAGCCCTGGGCAAACCGCTTCCGACTAGCGCCATCTCACCAGTTCTCTTAACCAATGAGCTCAGAGAGAAAGCGCTTTCCAGCAGTGGGGTAGACCACATTGGCAACGTGAAAGCAGCAGTCGAGAAGGCTGAAGAAAACGCGGAAGTTGTGATCCTGGAGGGGGCAGCCGACATACACCAAGGTATTTCCCTTGGCGTTTCAGTCCCCGAGATCTCTGAGGCCATCGATGCAAAAGTCCTACTGATCACCAAATCAATTGGATTGCAGGCCACTGATGAGATTCTGGCAGCCAAGCGTGATCTCGGAGACCGGCTTCTCGGAGTTCTATTCGTTTCTGTTCCAGAGAAGAATCGAGAAATGCTCGATCTCGTGGTCAAACCATTCCTTCAGAGGAGCGGTATTTCCGTTTATGGAGCACTCCCGGCCAAAGCAGAATTGACCAGCGCGACCATCGGAGAGCTTACACAGGCCTTGTCTGGCAAGATCATTACTGGTGAGAGCCAGTCCAATGACTACATAGAGTCGTACATGGTGGGTGCGATGGGCCAGGAACGAGCCCTTCGATTCTTTCGAAGAAAGAGTGGCAAGGCGGTCATCACGGGCGGCGACAGGGCTGACGTCCACCTGGCAGCTCTTGAGACTCCAACCAAGTGCCTGATCCTAACTGGAAATCTTTACCCAAGCCAGGCAGTGATCGCCAAAGCTGAGGAGAAACAGGTTCCCGTAATGCTAGCGCCTCAAGATACTTTCACGACCGTCCAGATAGTCGAGTCAATTACCGGTAGGATCGGGTTCCATCAGGACCGAAAAGTGCAGCTAATGAAACAGTTGTTAGATGCCAACCTAGACTTTGGTAGACTCTTTGAAACCATCGGAATAAAGGTCTAGGTTTGACACGACCCCGTATCGCACTTGACGCGATGGGTGGGGACAAGGCACCAACAGAGATTGTTGCTGGTGCCTGGGAAGCTATCGAGAACATCGATGCTACCATCCTGCTCGTTGGCCCCAAGAATACTATCAAAAAGAGCCTTGTCGCACTGGGCGCTGACGTAACAGCCGCATCTGACGTTACCCGAAACGGTCCCGGCAGCATTCGTGTTATTGATGCTCCTGATGTCATTGGCATGAGCGATGAGCCGGCTAAGGCTGTACGGTCGATGCCGAACTCCTCTATCTCCGTTGCAGCCAGACTCGTTAAAGAGGGTAAGGCCGACGGGGTGGTATCTGCTGGGAACACCGGAGCCATGGTAGCAGCTGGTCTCCTGATAATCGGCAGGATCAAAGGCATTCCCAGGCCGGCAATCGGTGTACCCATACCAACCAAGGCGGCACCGGCATTTCTTATCGACGCCGGTGCGAACTCAGACTGCAGACCAGAGCACCTACTCCACTTTGGCAATCTAGGAAGTGTCTACTCGAGAGAAATCCTTGGTATTGATAAGCCTAGGGTCGGCGTGCTTTCCATTGGCGAAGAAAAGGGTAAGGGCAACGAACTTGCTCAAAAGGCAGCGGCACTGCTTGAGGCTAGTAATCTTACATTCATCGGTAATGTTGAAGGTAGAGACATACCTTCCGGCGATGTTGACGTGGTTGTCACAGACGGCTTCACAGGCAATATCACCCTAAAGACCCTTGAGGGAGCAGCCGAGATGATCGTTTCTACGCTCAAGGATGAGCTGATGACCAATACAATCTCAAAATTATTGACTCTCGGACTGCAGAGTCGACTGAAGGCCTTCAAAAAGCGTATGGATCCTGAAAGCTACGGTGGAGCCCACCTTCTGGGAGTCAATGGGATCTGTGTTATCACTCATGGCAGCTCGTCAAGAACCGCGATTGTTCACTCATTGAATGTTGCGTGCCAGGCCGTTGATCGAGAGCTTATCAAGAAGGTCAAGCTCGGATTGGCTGCACTCAAAGAAGCAGATATAAAAACGGCCTCTGATGTCCCGATCAGCCTCGATGAAACAGATATGGCAGAGCGACAGGGTGCATGAGATCAAGCGGGTGAACGCGCGATTCCTTGGCATCGGCGCAGCTATTCCAGATAAAGTCGTCACTAACCTTGATCTTGAAAGCATGGTCGACACCAGTGATGAGTGGATTCGTAGTCGCACAGGCATAACTGAGCGACGAGTGGTCAGCGATGACAGTTCCACATCGGATCTAGGCACCGAGGCGTGCCTGGCAGCAATCTCTTCTGCTGGAATCGACCCCGAAGAGATAGACCTTATAATCGCGTGCACGTCATCCCCTGACATGATTTTTCCCTCAACCGCATGCATGATCCAAGGGAAACTGGGAATCCCCTCCTGTGCAGCTTTCGACGTTATGGCTGTATGCACTGGATTCATCTATGCACTTTCCGTGGCCGATGCGATGATTCGGACCGATCGATATAGGAAAGTCTTGGTCGTGGGAGCGGATGCATTCAGCAAGCTGATCGATTGGACCGACCGGAACACATGCATTCTTTTCGGGGATGGGGCGGGCGCTGCTGTACTTGAACCCAGCGACGATGGGGGAGGAATCCTCAACTCTTACCTGAAAGCTGACGGATCCGGATGGGATCAACTGTATGTCCCTGCTGGAGGAACAGCTATGCCTGCGTCAGCTGACACCGTCCAGAATAAGATGCATTCAGTTCGAATGCGCGGAGCAGAAGTATTCAAGTTTGCGGTAAGGGCTATCCCTGAAGCTTGCACCGAAGTTCTACGTGGCACTGGTCATTCGCTTGACGATGTTGACTTCATCATTCCTCATCAAGCAAATCAACGGATCATTACCTCCGCAGCCAAGAAACTGCGGTTCCCAATCGAGAAGATGCCATCGAATCTAGACAGATTCGGCAACACATCCACCGCTTCCATCCCGATTCTCCTAGATGAGATGTGGCGCAGTGGCGCCCTGCAGTCTGGGCAACTCCTGATCACCGTGGGATTTGGTTCAGGGCTTACATGGGGCGCGAATCTCATTAGATGGAACGGCCCAAAATTTGTCGGGGGTGACATCAACTAGTGAGCATCGCACTGATATTTCCCGGGCAAGGCTCACAAAAGCCCCAGATGGGATTGGATGTATACACGACTTCAAGGCTCTACCGCAACATTCTGGATGAAGCCAGCAAAATCACCGGTGAACCCTTGGTCGCCAAGATGCATGAGGGTTCCGAGGACGACCTCAAAGAGACTCTAATGGCTCAATTGTCCGTTTTTTGTATGTCATACGGTCTGTATAGCGTCTTGAGGGCTGAGCTACCAGACGTTGCTGCACTGGCCGGCCACAGTCTAGGTGAGTTCACCGCATTGGTGGCATCGGAGGCCATCAGTTTTTCCGAGGGTGTTCAGCTTGTTGCAACCCGGGCTAGATTAATGGCCGAGGCAACTCGCAACCAAGACGGACGCATGTCCGCAGTTCTAGGGCTAGACAGGGACAAGGTCGACTCGGTCGTGTCAAGCATCGAGAATGTCTGGGTCGCAAACCACAACAGCACCGGACAAATCGTAATATCTGGAACAGGTGAAGGGGTGGCGAATGCCACTGAAGCGCTCACCAAGGCTGCCAAAAGAATACTTCCTCTTCCTGTGTCGGGGGCTTTCCATACCCCGCTGTTAAAAACTGCAGCCGATCGGCTGATTCCTCACATCAAGAATGCCTCTATCGAGTCACCGAAGACTCCGGTCTACGCGAACACTGATGGCCTCAGAATCGATACGGCTGAAGCCATGACCGAAGAGCTGTGTCAGCAGATGACCTCTTCGGTCGAATGGGTCAACACTCTGAATCAAATGAGGGATTCAGGAGTTGAAACATTCATAGAGGTCGGGCCCGGAAAGGTGTTAACTGGACTTGTAAAGAAGACGCTGCCGGGGACGAAGACGTTCTCGATCGGACAGCTGGCTGATATTGAGAATGCGGATTTCGTTTCAACGAGTGTCGGGGGATAAGATGAGTAGTTCTAGGCTTGCGGGCAAGGTTGCTTTGGTCACAGGATCATCCCGTGGTATCGGACGGGCAGTAGCCCTGGAGCTAGCGTCCGAAGGGGCGGATATAGCCGTAAACTACCTCACCAGCACTGATGCCGCAGAAGCAACAGTGAGTGAGATCGAGGCTCTGGGAGTCAAAGCCGTTGCCATCCAGGCGGACATATCTGACGCCGAGCAAGTGGACAGAATGGTGTCGACAGTAGTCGAAGAACTTGGTGACTTGTCTATCCTTGTGAACAACGCCGGGCTGACGCGAGATGGCCTGGTTGTACGGATGAGTCAGAACCACTGGAGGGAAGTAATCGATTCCAACCTCACTGGAACCTTTAACTGCCTTCAGAGGTGTGCTAAGCATATGATGAAGAAGAGATACGGAAGGATAGTAAACCTGTCCTCTGTAGTCGGCATCGAAGGTAACGCAGGGCAAGCGAATTACGCTGCATCCAAGGCTGGAATAATTGGATTGGCTAATTCGGTAGCCAAAGAGTTAGGGTCGCGATCGGTTACCGTCAACACCATCGCCCCCGGTTTCATTGAGACCGACATGACTCAGGAGCTACCTGAAGACCGTCGGCAGATGATTCTGAACCAGATTCCGCTGGGCAGATTCGGGTCTCCTGAAGAGATAGGTAAACTTACCGCGTTCTTATGCTCGGATGACGCGGCTTATATTACGGGCGCCACCATCAGGATCGATGGCGGCATAATGATGTGAGTAACAGACAACAGGAGGACACATGACAAATCAGGAAATATTCGACAAAGTAAAAGAGATAATCGTTGATCAACTTGGTGTTGACGATGACGCGGTTAATATTGCATCAAACTTCGTTGACGACCTCGGAGCCGACTCGCTCGACACAGTCGAGCTGGTAATGGCACTTGAAGAGCAATTTGGTGTCGAGATACCCGACGAGAGTGCAGAGAAGATCACTACTGTACAAGAAGCTGTCGATTTCATCACCAAGAGCGATTAAGCGAAGACTGATCTAGCACCCAAAAAAGGATTACGGATGGGCTATGAACGATAGGATCGTAATTACCGGCCTTGGGCCTGTGAGTCCTAACGGAATAGGAAAAGACACGTTTTGGGACAGTCTTACTTCAGGGACCTCCGGGATCGACACCATCCAGGGATTTGACGCTTCAGGGCACACCAGTCAAATAGCCGGAGAAGTAACTGACTTTATACCCTCGGATTATGCTGACAAAAAGGATTGTCGCCGGATGGATCGATTCACCCAGTTTGCGGTAGCCGGTGCCGCACTTGCCCTCGAGGACTCGGGGATAGACCTGGACAAGACTGACCGTGACTTAGTCGGGGTGTACATAGGTTCTGGAATTGGTGGTCTGAACACACTGGAGAAGCAGCACACCATCCTCATGAACAAGGGGCCCTCCAAGGTGAGTCCTTTTCTGATACCTATGATGATTGGCAATATGGCTGCGGGTCAGGTTTCCATACAGTTCGGACTCAGGGGACCCAGCATGGCAACTGTCACTGCATGTGCAACTGCTGCGCATGCCATTGGAGAGGCGTTCGAGGCCCTAGTCCGGGGAGACATCGATGTTGCGGTAGCCGGTGGAGCCGAAGCGGCTGTTACCTCACTTTCACTAGCCGGATTCTGCTCCCTAAAAGCGGTATCGACCCGAAACAATATGCCTCAACGCGCGAGCCGGCCGTTCGACAGAGGACGTGATGGTTTCGTGTTGGCCGAGGGTGCCGGTGTGATCATCCTGGAGACAGAGAAGCACGCCCGAAACCGAGGGGCCAACATTTACTGTGAACTGTCAGGGTACGGCGCCAGCGCTGATGCCTACCATATCGTTCAACCAGCACCAGCAGGTGAGGGCGCGGTTCTCGCCATGAATAGGGCATTGAAACGATGGGGAGGCAAAGCCTCCGACATCGGATATATTAACGCCCACGGGACATCAACCAAGTTCAACGATGAGCTAGAGACCGCTGCTATTCGAACAGTGTTCGATGATGCAGATTCTCTTGCGGTGTCTAGTACCAAGTCAATGACCGGACATCTACTGGGGGCTGCCGGCGGAATAGAGGCAATAGCATGCGCCCTGGCAATATCCGAAGAGGAACTGCCCCCGACGATAAACCTTGATGATCCAGATCCAGAATGTGACCTTGACTACATCCCCCATGTTTCCCGGAAGGCAAAGGTGGACGCGGTTCTCAGCAACTCTTTAGCTTTCGGCGGTCAAAACGCCTCTCTGATCTTCACCAGAGTCTAGAGGCTTGGTGTAGTAGTGGCAAAACAGACCACAAGGGAGCTAACCGATACCGCTCAGGGAGTCATAGGCATCAAGTTCAACAACGAGATGCTTCTGACGCTTGCGCTAACACATAGGTCATTCGCTCACGAGAGCCTCGCCAACCATCATCTTAACAACGAAAAGTTAGAGTTCCTGGGCGATTCAGTGCTCAATTTTGTTGTCACCGCAGATATCTTCAACCAGTACAACGGTCTAGCTGAAGGCGATCTAGCCAAGCTTCGATCGAATCTTGTAAACGCCGATGTACTGGCCACCGTCGCACAGAGGATCGGCTTGGGTGATTGCATTCTTCTCGGTCGTGGGGCGGAACGCACAGGAGGAAGGGAAAGAACCTCGATTCTGTCGGACACCTTTGAGGCAATCGTAGGAGCAATATACCTTGATCGTGGATTCAAGGTCTCCAGAGAGTTCATCCTAAATTCCTTCGGTGATGAAATCGAGGTGAAGGCCGGCGCGGACTATTACTCTGACTACAAGAGCAGCCTCCAAGAAGTTGCCGCAAAGAAGGGCGCCGGAACACCCGACTACAGCGTAGTGAAGGAGGATGGTCCTGACCATGACCGCACCTTCCATGTTGAGGTATCCATCAATGGAAGTGTGATCGGAAAAGGGACGGGGAAGAGCAAGAAGAAGGCCGAACAGACCTCAGCCAAGCAGGGACTATCTGTGTACGGCATTGATGGTGAGCGAGCCTGAGTGGCCCCCGGGTGTCTATCACGCATTATTCTAACCGTGTTGGCCACCGTACTTGTGCTGGGCTGGTACGTGATCTCCTCAAACAATCAGGTCGCCGATGAGTTCCAGCGATGCGCGGAGGATGGTCAATTGTTTGCATCCGACTCATTCAACCGGGCCCTTTCACTAGTTGAATCAATTGAGAGCCTGACCTCTGGGCAACAAACGGTTGAATCCGCGCTCCAGTCCATTGCCGAAGTCCGTGCCGATGCTGAAGGTATCGAGCAACTGGTCAAAGCTCAAGCCACCGAATCACGTTGCACTATTCCTTTCAAGCCGCTGGTTAAACTTGTCGACACAGAGCGGGGCCTCGGGCTCGACGCTGCTGAGCTTGCAGTCGTGATCGTCAGGGAAGAGCAGCTAGAATCAGAGATAGAGAACCTTGTAGCTGAAGTCGCTGACTACAATAGGCGTTTCGACCAAACTGGACAGCAGCACCTTAGAGACACCGCTGGGGAGTTCTCCTCTCAGATCGTTGAGAAACAGAAGAGTGTAGAGCAGGTCCAGACTTTGGTGGACAGCCGCGAACAGTCATACTTAGCCAAGAAGGATTCATTCTTCGAACTTGCGGAAACAACTTTTGACCTCACCGACGGGGGTGAACTCTAGTGTATCTAAAATCACTTGCAGCACGCGGATTCAAATCATTTGCCGACAAGACTGAGATTCTCTGTCAACAGGGGGTCATTGCGGTAGTCGGACCCAACGGTAGCGGTAAATCGAATATCGCCGATGCTGTGCTTTGGGTCCTAGGTGAACAGAGCGCGAGGCACCTTCGTGGTGGGTCCATGGAAGACGTGATATTCGCCGGTAGCCACTCACGCTCCGCGCTCGGCATGGCGGAAGTCATCATGACTCTGGACAACTCAAGCGGGCAACTTCCCATCGAATTCACGGAAGTCACTATCGGACGCCGCCTCTACCGGTCTGGTGAAAGTGAATACCTGCTGATGGGTAAGCGTTGTCGTCTCAGTGACATCATTGATCTCCTCGAGGAAGCTGGTCTCGGCCGAGGTATCTACTCCGTGATCAGCCAGGGACGGATCGATGAGGTGCTTTCCGGAAGGCCAGATGAACGCCGTGCTCTAGTGGATGAGGCTGCCGGAGTCCTGAAGCACCGTAAACGCAAAGAGCGGGCTGAACGCAAACTGGATAAAGTCCAGCAGAACTTGGTCCGCGTCACTGACATACATTCTGAGGTCAAGAAACAAATCGGACCACTGAAGCGCCAGGCAGAATCCGCCAGTGTTGCCATAGACCTCAAGAAACAACTTGAAGAACTTCAGGTATCCCTAACAGTTAGCGACCTAAAGAAGTACCAAGCTGATTGGGATACTGCTGGAAAGGTTATCTCTGAAAGCAAGGGCGAACTAACTGGGATTCAGAAGGACCTCGAAGTGGTCAGTGAGCAGCTCGGATCCCTCAGACATGAGGCAGCCAGGCTCACGGGATCCATTGCCGAGCGCGCGCGGCTAAAAGAGACCTCTATTCGTTCTTCAGAGATTCTAAAGGGAATGGATCGAGATATCCGTACACGGTTCAGAATGATCCACTCCCAAAGCCAAGAGATCGTCTCCAAGCTTGAGGCTATCGACAACAGTAAGGACCAAACCGAGCAAGCGCTTCAGGCTGCAAAGACTACCAAAGAAAATGTAGCAGCTCTCGTTGAATCGGCCAGCAAGATACTAATCGAGTCCCGAGACAAACTCAGCCATAGACGTGCTGACCTGCTGAAACTTCAGGAAGTTGAGAATGCTCGTGTCAGGGACCTAGGCCAACGCGCCGAGGAGCTTGCCAAGACCAGAAGCAGCATAGAACTTCTGGGCAATAGAATTGCTGAACTCAGCAAATTCTCCGATGCCAACCGCTCGACCCTCGATCAAACGGCTAAGAAGGCTGAGATCCTTGATTTGAAGGATTTACCCAACGCACAGCAAGCTCTTGATCAAGCAGGTGCGCTTGTTGAGCAAACCGACAAGGATCTTAAGACTGGGATTGAGAAAGCCGAGGAAATGCAGCTGCGGTCCGATGAGGGCCTAAGGTCAGAGAATCTGCTTGCCGAAGAGTTGGCTGGCCTAAAAGCGGAGGGTGAGACCCTCTTAGGTATGCTGAGCCATTCCAGGGGAGCAATCGGGGACCATTCAGTAGCTAAGACCATTGATGATGATTTCAGGGGCTACATATCCGAGCTTCTAGATGTCCCCGAAGAAGTCGAGGGGCTAGTGACCCAGGTTTTGAGTGATGCTGCCAGCGGACTTCTGGTTGAAGGCAGTAAGGCAGCCCTTAGGCTCATCCAGTCGCGAGATGCTATCAGTGGCGACCTTGTGATTCTAGCGGATGATATGGTTTCAACGGTTCCGAGCGTCTCCATCCAGAGTCGATCCATCCGACCACTTAACGCTCTTGTAAGCACTAAGAATGCAGCATCTAACGCGCTGCAATACGTTCTGAGAACATCCTTCATTGCGGATACTGTCAGCGAGGCCATCCTTGAATCGTCTCGCCATCCGGATTGCCGATTCATTACCGTGGACGGTGTGATCCTGGGTCCCGGGCCCACCATACGGTTTAGTGGCAGCGCTCCTAAGGAGCAGAGTAGTATCCGCTTGCAGCGCATGGTCACAGAGATAGAGATAACCAGCAAAGAGAAGTCCGGCAAGCTAAAGCGCATGCAAGACTCTCGTGCGGGGCTGGCGGCAACGAAGGACGAAGCCCATCAGGACATAGCATCTCTAAGGGAAAAGCTCAGACTTACGAGAGAGACTCAATTCGAAGCGAAACGCTCCCATGAGTCCACTCTGTCCAGCAGATCTGTTCTTGAGACCAGAATATCCGAGCTGACTGAAACCATTCGCAGAGATTCTGTCGCCCGCGACGAGGCGGACAAGCGTCGTTCGGCGCTCCTACTCGAGCTCGATACCCTCGAGGGCCGAGCGGGGGCCCGTGGATCTGATGTTGATTCCAACCCAGCAGAGGAAATATCAACCATTAGGACTGACGTGCAACGTCTCGAGTCCGAGGAAGTGATATTTCAGAAGAATATTGAGGATGCTCGGGAATCCTTATCAAGAGCTGATGCAGAATTTCAGAGGGCTCATGCTGACTCTTCTAGCCGATCTCAACAGGTTCGGGAGCTGAAGGCACGTGAGGAGCGAATCAAGAGTCTGGGCGGAGATCTTCCGGTTCTCACAGAACTCATCGAGAGATCACTTGCCGCTTCCGAGAAAGTCCAAGATATCGCATCTGCTCAAAAGGTTGCCGCGGAGCAAGAGTCAGAGAAGAACCGAGTGGTTATAGCTCAAAAAGAGGAAGCAAGACGGGTTCTTCGCTCAACATCGGATACCCTATCAAAAAAGTTGCACGACGCTGAGGTAAGCCAAGCATCGCTTCAGGCAAAGGTGGAGTCATCTATGGCCTACCTGAATGAAGAGCTAGAAGTACCGTTAGAGGCCGCAGTTCAACTCCCCGAGCTTTCCATCCCTCGCGATGAGGCTAGGTCCCAAGTCAGATCATTCAAGGCAAGACTGTCAGCACTAGGTCCAGTTAATCCGGTTGCGGTAGAGGAATACTCGGCCCTTGAGGAGCGGGACCAGTTCCTATCGGAACAGCTTGAGGATCTCAGCGAGAGTCGCGAGAGGGTCAGAGAAGTTATCGAGGATCTCGAACGCCACATCAACGATGTCTTTGCAGATACATTCGAGAAAGCATCGAATCATTTTTCAGAGATATTCTCACTGCTGTTCCCTGGCGGCAGAGGAAAACTGCTTTTGACCAATGAAGACAATACTCTTGATGCCGGCATTGATATCGAGGTAAAGCTCGAACGAAAGAAGTTCCAGAAACTATCTCTAATGAGTGGTGGTGAAAGAGCTCTTGCGGCCCTAGCCTTTACTTTCGCCCTTTACGCCACCAAGCCGACGCCGTTCTGCATTCTGGACGAAGTCGATGCCCCTCTGGATGAGTTCAATCTGGCGAGATTCGTGGATCTCATCGACCGATTCAGAAAAGAAAGTCAGTTCTTTATTATCACTCACCAGCAGAGGACTATGAGTGCTGCGGACATCTTGTACGGCGTGTCAATGCAAGCGAATGGAACGACCGCGCTTGTGTCGCAGAAGATCCCGGAACAGAAACTCAGCCCAACAGAATCAGTGCAAGAGGAAGTATTAGTAGATTGAGAAAATGGTTTGGCAAGTCCTCAGATGAATCGTCAACAGAAGAACAAGCCCCACAGGACGAGGTTGTCTCAATTGAACCTGATCCCGAACCCCAGGAAGAAACGCGGTCGGTATGGGATAAGTTCAGAACAGGCTTGTCCAAGAGCCGTGACAATCTTCGCGAACAACTTACGGAGACCTTTCGGCGATCCGAGATCGATGAGGACCTATGGGAAGAGGTAGAGGAAGCACTCATAGGCGCTGATGTAGGGGTGGAGTCCACAATGGACATCACGGCCCACCTTCGTAAGGCTGTCAAGACTGAAGGCATCAAAGATGCTTCAGATCTTTGGGATCTACTTGGACAAGAGGTCTCACGAAGAATCTCTGGCTCAGCGACTGAGATCCTCAATCAAGAAGGTAAGGTCTTCTACTTGGTTGTAGGCGTCAACGGCACCGGCAAGACCACCTCGGTTGCCAAGATCGCGAGGAAGCTGTCCCTGTCCGGAAACAAGGTGCTTCTCGCGGCAGGGGACACCTATCGCGCAGCGGCGATAGAGCAACTCAAGATTTGGGGTGAGCGTCTAGGAGTGGATGTCATCGCGCACCAAAGAGATGCAAATCCCTCTGCGGTACTGTTTGACGCTATCGCTGCGGCGAAAGCCAGAGAAGTAGACACATTGATAGCGGACACCTCTGGTAGGTTGCACACGTACGAGAACCTAATGGGGGAGCTTGAGAAGATGAGACGTGTCGCCGAGAGGGAACTGGATGGCTATGCCGACCTAAAGGTTCTACTGGTAATCGATGCCACTACTGGCCAGAACGGATTGATTCAAGCTAAACAATTCGCAGCAGCTGTTGAGGTGGATGCCATTATTCTCACCAAGCTCGACGGGACAGCTAAGGGAGGTATCGTCATTTCAATCTGTGATCAGATGGACATTCCGATCGCGTTCACAGGGGTAGGGGAGGGGATGGATGACCTTGAGCCCTTTGACCCAGCTCTCTTTGCTGAGGCCCTGATAGGTGTCGGGAACCATGATGACTTCTGATGCCAGCCAACCGAATTTTGCTCATGAGGCCGAGAGGGAGACTGCTGGGCTCCTAGATTTCTATGGAATCAAATGGGAGTACGAGCCCAAGACATTTCCTATTGCCTGGGATTCACTGGGAAACGAGCTCCAGAGTTTTACCCCTGACTTCTATCTACCCGAGTTCGAACTATTCGTTGAGATCACCGTACAAAATCAGAAATTGGTAACAAAAAAGAATCGTAAGCTCAGACGCCTGAAGGCACTGTACCCACACATCAATGCAAAAATATTTTACAAAAATGATCTTCGCGACCTTGTACACAAGCACGGCATGAGGGGATCCGGGTGAGTAGGGCAGGCATCGAGATGCTTTTCCCCGAGCCCCTTCTGGCAGGCAGGGTAAAGGAACTAGCCGCTCAGATCAATCACGACTACTCGGGTGAGCAGGTAATCCTGGTCACCGTTCTGCGCGGCGGCTTCGTCTTTCTTGCGGACCTGATGCGCCAATTGGAGATCGAGTGCTCAATCGACTTTCTTGCGATATCGGCCTACGCATCAGCAGATGGAGCAGTTGGGGCCGTCCGAGTGGTCAAGGATCTTGACGATCCTATCGCTGACCAGAATGTTCTGATCGTTGAAGACATAGTAGACACTGGGCTCACTCTTAACTACCTCGTGAAGAACCTAATGGCTCGTAAACCCAAAAGCCTTAAGATCTGCACTCTCCTTGATCGCCCGACAAGAAGAATCCCCGCTCTGGAGCTTGAGTATGTGGGTTTTGATATCTCAGATCACTTTGTGGTCGGGTATGGGTTGGACTTCAAGGGCTTGTACCGAAATCTGCCATACATCGGATTAATCGACCCCGGTGATATTGACTGGACCACCGAAACAAGTTCCAGAAAAAAGCCCTAGATCGAGAGAACGATCAAGACGAACAGAGGTACTAGGGCGATCGTCGCCACAATGTAGGCACGAGCGGTATCGGCCTTATAGGCGAACATCACTCCGATCCTAACGGACCTGAAGGCTGCTATTGCGACTGTCAAAAGTAGTGCAGTCCCTAATGCTGTGCCCAGGGCAGGAACTTTGGCCAGAATCGCTGCAAAGGGTGTCACGATGACCATAGGAACCATGATGGCGGCGACTATGACCCAGTTCGTTAGAAGGTTGGCTCCGCGGCCCCGCAAGAATATCAACCCCACAAGATGCAGCCAGAGCGCTGGTAGTGTGGTCGCCAGAAATGCCGCAATGCCACCGATGATCCCAGCCCAGAGTGAATCAATGATTACCGCAAGAAAGACCGGTAGATCATCCCCGATAATACCTCTGAGTCCGGAGTCCCCTCCAAGGACTAGCCCGGAGAAGGTTCCCATGACAAATCCCCAGAACATCAGGAGCCATCCAGTCCTAGTGAATGCAGTGGTGGCGTCGTGCCCTGAAAAGAAATCTCGGGGCTGTAGGATGGGAAGGTACACTGCGCGTAAACCTTCTGCTGAAGCTACGTAGAGAAAGCTGGTGGGAGATCGCTCGGTCAAAGAAACTTTGCCCGCATCTTTTCGGAAACACCAACGCAAAGTGAGAATATGCGCTCAGCATGCTCTAGCTGAAGGCTTCCAACCCCGCATGCCGGGGTGATCAGTGACTGCTTGAACAGCTGGGCTTCAGAGATACCAGACTCGGATAAAATAGAGTAGATATCCAGTAGTCGTTCGGTCAATGTATCTGCAGTCTCTGTCAGATATAGCTCGTCGTGATTCGGAACAATCCCCCAGGCCACAACCCCGCCGCTGTTCATGAACTCAGCGACTCTCTCTTTGTGGATCAGAAAGGTGTCTGCAAATGAGTACGCATCGAATGAAAGGACGTCCGGGTTTGCGTCGAGCATTAGGGTCCAGTCACAGTTCGAGCATGCGTGGATTCCTCGAATACCATCAAGCCCACTCAAGACATCTGTAAGCAGCTGAATGACGTGCTCTCTTGGAAAGTTATAGTGGGCAGAACCGTAGGTGTAGAGAAGCGGTTCATCCAAGAATATTATCGAGTCAGATGACGGGTTTATCGCGCGTAGCCTCTGTAGAAGCCAGCGCCCCTTCATCGTCAGCTGCCTAGTGATCACGTCCCTATACTGATCGTTGTAAATCGCGAATTTCTTTTCTTCGTCGACGACCTGCAGGCAAAGAGTGACCGGTCCTGTGATCTGTCCCTTGATGAATGAGCTGTCCTTGTACCCCCGCGCACCGCTGTCCGCTCCTCTGCTGATCATTTCATAGAGCGCGGAAGCCTCGTAGGGTTCGAACCCAAAAGGCTCGAGATCATCCTTAAGTATGTTCTCGTAAAAGGATTCGAGCTGCCTGGGAAAACCCTCCGGGATCATATCCACGGTAGTTGTACCAGGCCTTAGGCCCGGAAGGCCCCTCACGAATTGATCGACCATCCCTTCACGCTCGTCGCGTTTTGGGAGCTGAGGCCAGTATGGTATTTGTTCTGCAGTTCCGAGCACAAAGTCACAAGCTACCACTGGGTCTGTGTGGGGAAGTGAGCCGATGCCCGTCACGCGGCAGTCGCCAGAAAATGATGTCATATCACCGACTATAGTCGTGTGCTAACCTTGTCGCAATGACCAGCATCTATGGACATTACATCTATTAAAATCAAAGCACCTCAGGAAAGGGGACCGGTTCTTGAACGTACAGACTCTTCGTGATCACATTCGTGATATTCCAGACTTCCCAACGGACGGGATCATGTTCAAGGACATCACCCCGCTTCTAGCGGACGCTCAAGCATTCCACGACTCCATCAACGCTCTGGCCAATCACTACGATGCGACCGGAGTAGATCTTGTTATGGGAGCTGAGGCCAGAGGATTCATCCTCGCAGGCGCACTCGCCCATCGGCTCAATGCCGGATTTATCCCGGCTCGTAAACCCGGCAAGCTTCCACATAACGTAACTAAAGCCGAGTACGACCTCGAATACGGCACCGACACCCTAGAGATCCACACAGATGCTATTGCTGAGAACCAAAGGGTTCTAATTGTTGATGATGTCCTGGCTACAGGCGGCACAGCCTCCGCAAAAGCTCGGCTTGTAGAGGAACTTGGTGGCACAGTTGTCGGAATGGGCTTCCTGCTCGAACTCGGATTCCTCAACGGTCGGTCGAAAATTGCCGATTATGATGTATATTCGCTAATTCAATACTGAGCGAATCTTTTGAGTATGTAGCATCTAGGGGAGTGCGCTAATTGCCTGAGCTTGATTCAAGATTAATGGGCTGGCTGAACAAGTTGGTCGCAGACCATGGTTCTGACTTGCACCTCAAGGTCGGGCAGCCTCCGATTCTTCGCGTTGACGGTGACATCATTCGCCTTGAGGAGCCTGTGCTTGAAGACGTAAGCATCAAAGAGGTACTTCGGACCATCCTTGATGAACGGGCCTTGGCTAGATTCCATGAGACACACGAAGCCGACCTATCTTTGGCCGTAGACGGCCTTGCGAGATTTCGCACAAATGTCTTCTACCAACGGGGACACATTGGGATAGTCATGCGACAGATCCCCATATCCGTCCAAACGATAGATGACCTTGGATTCCCCTCTATCTTCAAGGATATTGCCCTTTCGCGCCATGGACTTGTTCTGGTCACTGGCCCTACAGGAAGCGGAAAATCTACGACCCTCGCAGCTATGATCGACTGGATAAACAGGAACCGCGATGCGCACATTATCACGGTTGAGGATCCCATTGAGTTCCTTCATAACGATATAAAATGCTCAATAACTCAAAGAGAACTTGGAAATGACACTGAATCATTTTCCAATGCCCTCAAGCACTCGTTGCGGCAGGATCCGGATGTCATTCTTGTCGGCGAAATGCGTGACATAGAAACAATGCATATGGCCCTAGCAGCTGCTGAGACCGGGCACCTTGTGCTATCTACCGTGCACACCACAGGGGCCGTAAAGACCATAGATCGCATTGTTGATGCGTTTCCTGCTCAACAGCAAGCCCAGATTCGCATGCTTCTTGCAGCTACTTTGACTGCGATCGTATCTCAAACCCTAGTTCAGCGCGTCGACGGGGTAGGTAGAGACGCTGCCCACGAGATATTGATCAACACACCGTCTGTTGCATCCACGATTCGAGAGGGAAAGGCCCACAGCTTGGTATCGATTCTTCAAGCTTCGATGGATCTCGGAATGACGACGCTTGAGAACTCCCTTAAGAATCTCTACGTCAAGGGCTCCATTTCGTACGAGGAAGCCTGTGCAAAATGCTCCGACATCAAGGAACTAGAAGATATGTTGCAGCGTGACATGATGGTTCGAGGGGGAAGCAGGCTGACCGATGGGTGAGCTAACGATCAAGCACCTACTCTCTGAGGCGTTCGACGGCCTAGCGTCTGACCTTCACGTCAAAGCAGGTAGACCACCCATGTTTCGACACGCTGGAAGATTGGTGGAAGTTCCAGGCTACGAGGCATTGACCCCTGAAGACACCGACCTCATGATCAGAACTTTTCTAACCGATGCCCAGGAAAGAAAGTTCGATGACACGCTAGACATTGATTTCGCCGGTGAGGTCCCGGGCGTGACTCGTTATCGCGCAAGCGTCCTTAAGCAACGGAGTAGTCTTGAGGCGGTCTTCCGCTTGATTCCCGAGTCCGTCACAACCCTTGAGGGTTTGCGGGCACCCGCACTCCTATCTGAGCTCGCTCACAGGCCGCGCGGATTAATTCTGGTCACCGGTCCCACAGGATCTGGAAAGTCGACCACCCAAGCTGCCATCGTCGACTACATCAACCGGCGAAAGCCAGTGCACATCATGACGGTCGAGGATCCAATCGAATTCATCCATGAGGACCGTGTCTCACTGATCAACCAAAGAGAGATCGGTTCAGACACTGAGAGTTTC
>JAUVYG010000057.1 GCA_030603185.1 Actinomycetota bacterium
CTTTCGGACACTGAATACATGGGTTTTTGCACCGATATCACCGAGCAAAAGCAGATGCAGAGTGTGCTCGCGCAGCATGAGGATGAGATCCGCGAGGCGTACGGTAGTGTTTTGGACGCGGTCACTGCTGGGAAACTCAGCTTGATCGACGCGGATAGCGTCAATCAGGTCATGGGGGAGAACGCAATCGGCCCATTCAAGGTCGGAGCTTTTGATGCTTTGGCGTCTTCGCGCAGCTTTATCCGTGAATCCATCGCGAGCGTTGGATTCTGCCAGAAGCTTACTGAGCAGATTCTGATCGCAACAGGTGAGGCCATCACGAACGGGGTCAAACACGGTGGCGCATGCGAGGTGACCGTTGAGTTCACTCCGGAGGATGATGCGTCGCTCAGGGTAATGGTTGCCGACACTGGTCGGGGAATTGATTTCGCGACCCTTCCCAAGGCAACACTGGTACCGGGATTTTCTACGATGAGGTCGCTCGGCATGGGCTTTACGATCATGTTGGATCTATGCCGGAAAGTGTTTCTGTCTACTGGTGACACAGGCACAACGATCGTCCTTGAGTTCGAATGCTCCAATGAGTTGGCTCGTAGCGAGCTAGAGTCTCTCGGTTCCGTCGTTTAGCTCACATTTACCGTTCAGCTACCTGGTCCAGATGTCGACACTAATAACAGGAGACGGACAAGGAGTGCCAGTATGAGTGGGATAGCGGTCAGCGCAACGCATTTACCATCACAATCCAGTGTGATAGCTGCTCAGGCAGCTGCTACCAGGAACGTAGCGAGTCGAGGAACTACAGCGAATGCCGCGACGAATGTGGATATGCTAGAGGCCCAGATGTCTCTGCTTAAGACGGCGAATAACCTTTCCAAGCTGGTTCTCGACCTCTACGCATAGGCCGCTGAGCTCGCTACTAGGTTCGGCGCATGTATAGACGCACTGAGATCGTCGAGAATATTGCGATGATCCCGCCCAGCCAGGCTAGCACCGGCCAGATATCTACCTTAAGATCCCCGCCCAGAGATAACGCTCTGACAGCGTCAACCGTCAAAGTCACCGGTGAATTCTGGGCGAACGCCTTAAGGAAGTCTGGCATCGTCTCAACAGGAACGAACACCGAGCTTGCGAAAACCAGCGGGAACAACCATATGAATCCCGCCACCTGAACCGTTTCTGGATCTTTGACGGCGAGGCCGATAGATGCCGATATCCATGAGAATGCCAGGCCGAGCAGAAGGATCAGCAGTATCGCTTCGGCAGCGTGAAAGAATCCATCCTGGAAGCGGAATCCGATAAGTAGGCCGACCACCAACATCAACATCAGGGTCCAGAAGTTTCGGATCATGTCTGAGATGGTTCTTCCCGCTAGAAGGGCAGAGCGTGCCATGGGAAGGGAGTGAAAGCGGTCAGTCATTCCCTTGGAAAGATCCTGAGCAAGGCCGACACCCGTGACAGTGGATCCGAATATGATCGTCTGGGCCAGGATGCCCGGCACCAAATAGTCTATATAGTTTAGCCCCGGAGTATCTATGGCCCCGCCGAAAACGTAGGCGAAGAGGAGCATGAACATGACCGGCTGGATAGTTGAGAAGACAAGAAGTTCCGGGAGGCGCACATACCGCAGTAGCCCGCGCTTGGTCATGACAATGGTGTCTGAGATTATCCATTTAAAGCTGTCCATCAACTATTTCGCTTTCTTGAAAAGCGACTCTTTTTTGGGTTCTCGTCGTTACTTTCATTGTCAGGGGTGCTTTTGCCGGTAAGCGTCAGAAAGACCTCGTCGAGCGATGGCCTTCGCAGGTTGAAGTCAGAGATCTGGATATCTTTGCGGTCAAGTTCTCTGATGACTTGGGCTACAAAAGCAGTTCCGTCAGAGACTGGAACGGTTATCCTCCCCGTCTCTTGATCGCCCTGAATATCGCCCGAGCCGATCCCGGACAAGGCTGTTACTGCGGCGTCGGTTTGGGATCGGTCTGAGACGCGGAGCTCAAGAACGTCGCCCCCGACCATGCTCTTGAGCTCGTCAGGTGTTCCCTCGGCGATTATCTGACCATCGTCGATGACAGCGATTCTGTCAGCCAGATAATCGGCCTCCTCAAGATATTGTGTGGTCAGAAGTACAGTGACCCCAGAGTTCACAAGACCTTGTATCGTTTCCCATAGGTCCAGTCGGCTTCTGGGGTCAAGACCAGTTGTCGGTTCGTCTAAGAACAGGATGTCGGGCTCGCCGACTAGTGAGGCAGCGAGGTCGAGTCGCCTGCGCATGCCACCAGAGTAAGTCTTGGCGACTCGACCACCGGCATCCGTCAGCTCGAACTGATCCAGGAGTTTGGCCGCCCTGCTTTTAGCTGTTGCCTTGTCTAAATGATAGAGGCGGCCGACCATGACAAGGTTCTCGCGGCCGGTTAGGGTCTCATCAATGGCCGCGGACTGTCCCGCGAGCCCAATGACAGTTCGGACTGCCGCTGGGTTCCTCGTTACGTCGTAGCCCCCGACGGTCAGCTCTCCTGAGTCCGGCCTGGTCAGCGTTGTAAGGACTCGCACAAGCGTCGTCTTCCCGGCACCATTCGGTCCAAGAAGAGCCATGATGGTGCCGGCCTCCACGTCAAGGTCAACATCCCTTAGAGCTAGTACGGTTCCGTATGATTTATTTGCATTCTTAACAGTTATGGCCGTCTTGGGGCCGCTCTCTGAGCCTATGTGTATTCTTCCCAATCAGTTTCTAGTGAATTGATTATCTTCATGTCTGATGGACAGTAATCGTAATCCCTCAGCCCTTGTTTTTCTATGTACCGGATCTCGTCATGCCAGGTATCGGATCCGGGAAGAGTATCGATGGTAACGAAATAGGCGTGCAGTTCGAACTCTCCGGACTCCCATTGGTGGTGAACAGTGGTATACAGCCCTCCGATCGTCGCCTCTACGCCGAGTTCTTCCTTTAGCTCACGAGCAAGACTTTCTTGAGGGGTTTCGCCAGGGTCACACTTGCCACCGGGAAGTTCCCACAGGCCAGGCAAATTCCCCTCATTTCGACGCTTGCCGATGAGGAGCCGTCCCTTGTTGAAGATGATCCCAGCAGTCACATGAAGCATGCGTTCAGCTTACTAGAACTGGTAACCGAATGTGGTGACGTCCTCGCGGTACCTAGCGCCGATCATCCTCTGCATCGGCTTATCTAAATACTCATGGTAGGTTGCTCTCTCGATTCCTTTGTTCCGGCGGGGGAGCTTCAAGCTCGGAAGACCAAGCCTCTTACAGGCCGCTGAGAAGTCATCCGAGATGGTCTCGAATCTCATGATAATGTCCACCTTCACCGAGCCATCGATCTTTAGATAGTCGACTTGAGGTTCCACGCTACTCCAGGGACGTTATGGCGGTGTTCCTGTTCGAAAAGAATATCCTGCCATCGAACGGGACCACAGTAGGAAGGGCGCGGTGAGCCTCAACTGCAACCGCGAACATGATTATTCGTGTCTGCACAAAGCCTCCCCAACTGTGACTGGTCCCATAATAACAGGTCCAAACTCATGCATTGTGCCACATATAAGGGGCAGTAGGTGGAGGCCATTCACTGTCCGCACTGGTGTTCGAGCACTTACTCGTGTATAGTGTCTCGCGGAGCCACTCCATTCCTAGATCCATTCGTGATCTGCCTTTATCAAGGTGCGCTACGGTGCAGGGCCGCAGAGGCTCAGCCCCCCAACCGGCGCGGGAAAAGCGGTTGGTGCGTTTGTTATTAATTCTCCCGCCGCAATGTCGGCCTTTTCTGGCGTGCAATAACGCTACGCCTCTAAGCTGACAGAAATAGGAGTCACGATCAGTACTTCATTCGACTCAATGGGCCTTAGGCCCGAACTTCTCCGTGCTGTAAAAGAGCAGGGGTACACCGTCCCGACACCAGTACAGTCAGAGGCAATCCCTCTAATACTAAAGGGTCGAGACATCATGGCCGGCGCTCAGACCGGTACCGGCAAGACCGCCGGTTTCACTCTTCCTATGCTGCAGAAGCTGGCAGAGATGAACTCTAATCCCGAATCCAACGGGAACAACGGTCACAAGAAGGGCAACAACCGTCGAGGTCCTCGGGCCCTGGTTCTTGCTCCTACTCGTGAGCTCGCCGCGCAGGTGGCCGAGAGCGTTCGCATCTACGGTCAGTTCATGCCGCTTCGTTCCACAGTTATCTTTGGTGGCGTGGGATTCAATCCACAGGTCCAGAAGATCCGTCGCGGAGTCGATATCGTAATCGCAACTCCGGGTCGTCTACTCGATCACTGCCGTCAGGGCACCATCGACCTCTCTGGCGTAGAGATCCTTGTTCTTGATGAGGCAGATCGCATGCTAGACATGGGCTTCTTGCCCGACATCAAGCAGATCATCAGCCAGCTAAGCCGCAATCGCCAGAACCTGTTGTTCTCGGCGACCTTCCCTAAAGAGATCAAGGGCCTCGCATCTACGTTGTTGAATGATCCTGCAGAGGTGCAGGTCGCGCCAAACGGCACAACAGCTGAGCTTGTAGAGCAGCTAGTTCACCCCGTGGACCGTGGCCGCAAGCGTGAGCTGCTTTCCAGAATGATAAAGTCCGACGGTTGGAGCCAGGTGCTCGTGTTCTGTCGCACCAAGCACGGTGCCAACAAGCTTTGTGATCAACTTCGCGTTGATGGCATCAAGGCCACTGCGATCCATGGCAATAAGAGCCAGGCTGCTCGCACCTCAGCTCTCAACGATTTCAAGCGCAACCGATATCAGGTTTTGGTAGCTACCGACATCGCGGCAAGAGGCCTTGATATCGATCAGCTGCCTCACGTGGTCAACTTCGATCTTCCGTACGTTCCGGAAGACTACGTACATAGAATAGGCCGTACTGGTCGAGCCGGAAGTTCCGGTCAGGCTGTATCCCTAGTCGCTATGGACGAGGTCAACTTGCTCAACGGCATTGAGAAGCTTCTCAAAATGGCCGTTCCGTCGTCTCAGGTTGAAGGTTTTGAGGTTCCCGGATGGGGAGAGCGTAAGGCTCGTGCTGCCACTCGTGGCGGCGGACCCAAGAGGCCTTGGGACAAGAACCGTAGCAATGGCAACGGCGGCGGCAACGGACAGCGCGCACACCGCGGTGGCGGGGGACAGCGTAGCGGCGGCGGCCAGCGGAGTGGCAACGGACAGCGCTCAGGCGGTTCGGGACATTGGTCAGAAGGCGAGAATCGCTTTGAGGGCAACCGCAGCGAGGGCAACCGCAGCGAGGGCAACCGTAGTAACGGGAACCGTAGTGAAGGAAATCGTAGCAACGGCGCTCGCAAGGGTAACGGTGGCGGCGCTCGCCCCAAGGGAAGAGGCAACGGTGGACCCAGCGGCGGTCCCTCCGGTAATCGCGCCGGTAACGGTGGCGGCGCTCGCAAGAGTTCTGGGCGTGGCAAGATCCACGTCGGCAACTGACCCAAACCTTCTGGCGTAAGTGAAAGTAGTAATCGACGCTGACGCTTGCCCGGTTAAAAACGAGACTATATCGACAGCCAGGTCGCGAGGCCTGGCTGTCCTTATGGTGGCCAACTCATCACAGAACTTAGGCCGATGGACCTCTAAGCCGGGAGTCGAAGGTGTGGAGGTCGGCCACGGCCGGGATGCGGCCGATTTTGCGATCATCGAACGCCTTGAACCTGACGACGTTGTCGTCACCCAGGACACCGGTCTTGCCGCGATGGTCTTGGGCCGCGGAGCGAAGGCGCTCAGCCCACGGGGTCGAGTGTTTCATCTCGCGACCATAGACGCGGAAATGCATATTCGGCATGAAGAGCAGAAGGTGCGCAGGGGAGGCGGACGTACCAGAGGACCATCTCCGTTCACCGAGGCGGACCGCGCGCATTACCTGGAGTCCCTTAGATCCATGCTTGGGATATTCGACTAAGTTTGTAAAAGGGGCTTGTTACATAATGTCTGCGTTATATACTTTGGTTACGTGCTGCTACCGGATAATATATTAGAAGGTTCTAATGATTGAGGCTGATTACTTGGTTGCAAAGAAAGTTCGCATATTCGATCCGGCCATGTGTTGTTCGAGCGGCGTCTGCGGGCCAGGTCCCGACGGTAGCCTGGTGCGATTCGCGGCCGATGTCTCGTGGCTGTCAGGCCAAGGAATCGAGGTAGAGCGATTCAATCTGACGGATTCGCCCGATGCGTTCGTCGCAGAACCACTCATTAAAGAGGTTCTGGACAGCAAAGGGGTCGGATCCCTACCGGTCATTATTGTTGACCAAGAAATTCGTTGGGTGAACCAGTACCCGGAACGCTCTGCTCTTGCCGAGGCCTTTGGACTCACCAGTTAGCCTAGCAGCGGCCCCTGTTGTCTTTTTTACTGGCAAAGGCGGGGTAGGAAAGACCACTGTTGCCTGTCAATCTGCGGTTATCTCTGCTGATCAAGGTCGTAGAGTTCTGATCGTCAGCACCGACCCAGCATCGAACATTAGTGAAGTTCTAGGTAGCCCAGTTTCTGATTCAGAGGCTGACCTTGTTCGGGGTCATGACACACTTTATGCCCTCAACATCGATCCAACGGCTGCAGCTAAAGCCTATCGAGAGAGAGTTATCGGTCCGTACAGGGGAATACTGCCCCAAGATGCTCTGGACAGCATGGAAGAGCAACTGTCCGGCGGTTGTACGTTAGAGATATCCGCCTTTGATCAATTCGCCAGCATTCTCTCGAACCCGAACACAAAAGACTTCTACGACCAAATCGTCTTTGACACTGCGCCCACAGGCCACACATTACGTTTGCTGGCTCTGGCGTCAGCGTGGACCGGGTTCTTTGACTCCAGCACGACTGGGGTTTCTTGCATGGGTTCATTCGAGGCTTTAGAGGCCGAGCGCGGTAGGTTCGCTGCAGCACTTGAGATCCTCAAGGACGAGAGTAGGACTAGTGTTGTCCTGGTCGCCAGGCCTGAGCCGGTGGCTATGATCGAGGCCGAGAGAGCATCTGCTGAACTTCGAGAACTTGGCATCAACAACCAGAGGCTTGTCATGAATGGCGTATACCACCCCACGGATGCGACCGATCCGATCGCTGTAGAGATTGAAGCGGATCAAGTACGCGCTCTGAATGACATGCCGGATAGTCTGCGGTCACTACCGAGCAGTGAGATCCTGTTATCCGGAAACAGCCCCATTGGGTTGGCAGCATTAAGAGCGTTCCCTGACCTTCCTATCGGTGTCCCGGGCTCAAGTGATGTCACCCCAACGCCACCTGGTAATGCGTTGAGTTTTACGGATCTTGTCGAGGACTTATCGTCAGCAGGTCGCGGAGTCGTGATGACGATGGGCAAGGGCGGGGTTGGTAAGACCACCATCGCCACTAAGATCGCTCTTGATCTTTTGGGGAGAGGCCACCAGGTTTGCCTGGCGACCACTGATCCCGCCGCTCATCTTGAGCTTGAACTCGGTGGCGAGCAGCATGGCGACCTACGTGTCGAGCGGATCGATCCAAGCATCGAGGTTATGGCCTACAGGAGCGAGGTCATGAATACGGTGGGAGCTGATCTGGATGAAGATGGAAGAACCCTCTTAGAGGAAGAGCTGAACTCACCTTGCACCGAAGAGGTAGCCGTATTCAGGGCATTCGCCAGACTTGTATCCCTGGGCGAGCAGGGCTTTCTGGTGATCGATACTGCGCCCACCGGCCACACATTGCTGCTGCTGGACGCATCCAAGTCATTCCACAGAGAGGCCCTGGCCAAAGGTGGAACGTCAGAGGAGTTCATTGACCGGCTGATCCCACGTCTTCAGGATCCTGACTTCACCAAAGTGGTCATAGTCACACTGCCGGAGTCCACCCCGGTGAGCGAGGCAACGACATTGGCACAAGATCTTCGAAGGGCTGATATCGAACCTTATGCCTGGATAGCGAATGGTTGCTTTGCACTGCTCGACGTTAGCGACCCGCTTCTTCTGGTCAGGCAGCGGTCAGAGAAGCGCTTCCTCGAGATGGTCGCGGTGCAGTCTAGTAAATTTGTGATGCTGCCTTATGCAATCAGGAGCCATTCGTAGCACCCTGTCCTCGTCCGAATATTTCAGCGTAGAATACCCCTATGAAGTTAAGTATACGGTTGAAAGTAGCCATAGGGTTTCTGCTGGTCCTGATCCCCATAGTGGGGCTGGCGGTCTCTCACTACCTAGGTGACCTCGAAGACAGGAGGGATCTTGTCTTCGAAAACAAACTTGAGAGTGCCAGAATCCTGGCTATTGCCACCGAAACATTTGTGAGCTCACAGACTGCCATACTTCGCGCGAGTGCGGAGCAGATCAGTTCAAATCCTGAGGACGCAGCAGACATCATGGCTCGATCGCTCGAGGTGGATGTCTCGTTTGGATCCGTTGCATACCTTGATATGGACGGACAAATCAAGAATGTCACGCCTCCCGATACCGATGAATCTGAGGTGACCGTTCCCAAGGGCGCCCTTGACGAGATCATGGCCGAGGGGGTTGTTGGTGTGGCTGTCACCAACGCCCGGCAACTTCCTGACCGGGTAGGTTACAACGTGGTCGTACCGGTAGTGCAAGACTCTGTGATCACCGGCTATGTCACCGCCTTCGTCCCTGACTCTGCCCTCCTGAGGGGGCTGGACCTGCAGATTGGTCAAGAGGGCAACATCGGGGTCATAGATAGTTCCGGAACTGCGTTGATCCTGAGTTTCAAGCCTAACCTCGAATGGGAAGACCGTGATCGTACTCAGGTTGGAAGCATTATGGCCGCCATCAACGACGGTGTTGCATCGGTCAACTTTGGATTTGATGATCCTATTGATGGGGGACGAAGGATCGGAGCGTCAGCACCTGTAGAGCCGCTCGGTTGGGCCGCCAACGTTTTTCAGCCCGAGGATGAGGCGTTTGCCGTTTTCGACGCAGCATCCAGAAATGACCTGCTGGCCCTTTTTGGGTCTGGTCTGTTCGGTGTTGCCATTATTTGGTTGGCTTCTATATTCTTGGTGGCTCCCATTGAGACTCTTGCGCGGGCGGCTAGATCGCTAAGAGACGGTGATCTTTCAGCCAGGGCATCCGTGAGTTCAGGTGATGAGCTTCAGCTTTTGGCGGAGTCGTTCAACAGTATGGCCAGCAAGGTAGAGAAATCTCACCAGACCGAGAAGAAGGTCGCCGACCTCATGCGGAAGACTCTTCTACCTGACGCGGATGAGATGGCCGATGTCGACTGGCTCGACATCGGCGTTGCTAGGGGTGTGGCCGCTACCGAGTATGGTATTGGCGGCGACTTCTATGATGTCTTTCATATTACCGAAGACCGAATAGGGGTCTTGCTGGGTGACGTATCCGGCAAGGGCATCACGGCTGCATCACATGCTGCGTCTGTTCGTTTCGCAGTCAGAACTCTAATGATGCGAGGAATCACGCCTGGTTCTGCTTTCCTCTCGGTCAATCAGGACCTCAACCTTAGTTGGGATATGGGAACGGACGATGCAGCGGACACGACTTTTGTGACAGCCATAGCTGCCGTTATAGATCGTGGCAAGAGAACCCTGACGATCGCCAACGCTGGTCACCCGGATGCTCATCTGTGCTCGATCAGCGGGTGTCAGATCCTTTCCAAGCATGGAACGGTCCTTGGCGCGCTACCTGACATCGAGATAGCCGAAGAGACGGTGGAGTACTCTTATGGTTCCACCTTGATCATGGTCACCGACGGGGTAGTAGAGGCAAAGGACGCTAGCCGGGACGGGGCGGTACTCTTTGGCGAGGACAGACTGGCAGAGGAGGCCCACAAGTACCGCGCTTGCACGATCGGTGTGTACGCTCACGCGCTCTTTGATTCAGTGCTTGACTACACCGAAGGGAAGCTTACTGACGATACGGTGGTACTCGGAATAAAGATGAAGGGATAGGAACGAAAAAAGGGACTCGGCCCGTAGGCTAAATCCCTTGTTAACTAGTACATCGGTAGCCTCACGCCAAAACTTTAGTACTTTTTTGAAAAAACTTCCCAACTATGTACATTACGCAAGGTACCTGGTAGGTGGATTGTTACTGTAGATAGCGGTGTGAGGGGTTTGTAACAGTTAGGTAATTCGAGCCTTGGACGTTGCTTCCTTGGC
>JAUVYG010000054.1 GCA_030603185.1 Actinomycetota bacterium
TGGTAGTCGCTGACGGTAAAGGCCGGACGAAAGCGAACAAGGGCAAGCCTGTTGGGCTGCTGTTTGCTGGTAGTGCGACAACCACCGTTATTAATCCGATCGACGAGGTACTCACTTCACTTGGAGTAAGTATCGACGGCAACTAGTCTAACGACTACGAGTAGTTCTGACGTATTAGTGGGAGGGGTCGAAAGACCCCTCCCACTGTTCTTTGTAGGGGGTAGGGGTTGAAGGTCAAGGATGTGATCGAGCGCCATCGAGATAGCCTAATGGCCCTCGATGGCGTTGTCGGAATAGCAGAAACAGTCTTCGGCGGTCAGCCGACGATCTTGGTGCTTACCGACGGGACCCTTGATGAAGCCACCAATCTGCCCGGCAAGCTTGAGGGCATCAAGGTGCGATCCGAGAATGTAGGGGACATCAAGGCCCGCTAGGATCTGGCTACTCGGCAGTGACCCCGCCGAAAGGATTGCCGAGAAGCGAATCGGAAAAGCCTTCAGAAAGCTTGTCGGTGGGTAACTCGTCTAGCAGGTCCGAAATATTCGAGATCTCAGCGATCTGCCAGCCGGATTCGGTATCTCTCATTAGAAGGTCTAGAGTGACCTGCTCCTCAGACTCCTTATCTCTAAGTACGAGGTCTACTTGGGCTGTCTTTCCACTTCGACTAGTCTCGGCTACTTTGACAACCTCGAGGCGTTCCTTGATCAGCTCGATCAGATCCACGTCCTCTTCAGGTAGTTCCTCTTCGGGAATGTCACCCAGGAATCCCCCGGCGATAGGAGTGAGGTCAGAGACTCTCAGCTCACCCTGTTCGACCGCTTTTTCGATGACGTCTTCGATCGGAGCGACCAGTTCAGGGATGATCGCCTGAATAATTCCAACTCCGAGAAGAGCACCGAACCCTTCCATTTCAGCATCTCCGCTGACATCACTGGTGGCGCCTTCCGGTGCCGCGAACAGTTCATCAATGGAGTCCAGCGCATCCTCAAAGGCTCTGGATAGGACGGATTCGACATCGACTAGCTCTCTGAATGTTGAGAGATCCTGGTCAGAAAAGGCCTTACCGACTTTCTTGATCGAATTCTCAGGGGAGTTACTGATGAGAGGGAGGATGAAAGAAAAAGCTACGGCGGCCACGATCAACAGGGGTATCAGGTATAGGGCGCCTTTGGACGGTTTAGATTTCTCGGTCTTGTCGCTCTCGTCAGTCATTAGACCCCCCGGATATCGCTTCTGCTCACGTCCCGAGTGTAGCTTATAATCTGGGCATGATTCAGACACTACGGTATTCGACAGCCCTGTTCGTTCTCATCGCCGCCCTCGCGGCACCGACCGCTGCATCTGCCGCGAGTGAGTGCCTGCATAAGCCCTTGGAGTTGTCCTTGGATGGGGTTAATCGGGCCGGCCGTTCAGCGGTCTATACGGTCACGGTGTTCAACCCGGACTCGAACGAGTGTGGGCCTAGGTCTGTTCGACCGTCCATTCTTCCGGATTCTGCTGTAACCGGGTTTGCCTGGCCTAGTGTCTCAAGAGTCCCTGCTGGAGGATCGCTAAATATCTACGTAAAACTGGCATGGCAGGGTCAAGTCGCTCCGGACGGGCAGGTAAGACTGGGCCTGTTCGATAGATCCTACCTCCCGGCATCCGTTCCGGCGGTGATCGCCCATCGTGGTGCTTCGGCCTCCTTGCCCGAGGACACAGAGAGAGCTATCAACATCGGGAGTAGAGCTGCCCGTGACGGGGTGGAGTTCGACGTCAGATCCACCAAGGACTTAAGCCAGGTATTGATGCATGATCTGACTCTGGACAGGGCCACCAGCGGAACCGGGCTTGTGTCAGAGACCACTGATTCTGCTCTGTCCGGGGTGACTGTGGATATCACCGGTGGGAACGAGATGGTGCCAACTATTGATGACGCGATCGCAGCATCCGCCGCTAGTCGGAACTATATCGATATCAAGTATGGAGCCAGCCTGACTCGTATTTTGAGTGCGATCCAAGGTGGTTCGCCGAACAACAGCTCGGTATCCTCCTCGAACTGGTACAACTTGGACTGGTTTAGAAAGCGGGCCCCGAACGTCAACCGCATTTTTGTCTGGTTTGGTGGATCGTCGACCCGACTGACTGAATCACTCAATAGGTCGGCCACGAATACCATCATGGTTCCTGCTAGTATCGGTACTGCTTCTTTCATCGGTGCGCAGCACAGGTCAGGCAGACGGGTCCTTGTCGTTTCGGGCGGCCTGTCCGGACCCGGCCTGCAGGACCTGTTGGCTGTCGACGGTGTAGCGGGCGTGGTCAGCGATTACCCGGCCAGGGCCAAGTATCTAAGAGATGAATGGTTCGTTCCGGAAGTCGGTTCCTTGCCCATAACACACGGGGAGGGTGATTTCGGAGCAGCAGACAAGGCTCGTCTTTCTCTGTGGTCATCGAAAAGTTCTGCCACCTATGGATGGTGGCCAGCAGCCTCGAATTCCTGGATGAAGTTAGCTGGCTATCTGGTGGATTCGAAGGGAGCTCGTCTAGCGAACGTTCGAGTGACGATTGAAGTCCGGGGAAATGATGGGGAGTGGTTCTGGGTCAATAGGGTGGTCACCAACGATCAGGGGTATTACCAGCATTGGTTTCAGCCATACATCGGCGGTCGTTATCGTGCCACCTCGGTTGCGGGAGATACAAGCAACGAGGTCGTCGTGGATCTGGCCTATAGGGCAGACATCGGGGTGACGCCATGGGACATTCGGCTTGGCCAGAGGGTCAACGTCAATGGATGGGTCAAGCCCTGGCATGACTCCGGCACTGTCTACATACAGTGGAAGACCTCGCGCACGTCGGACTGGAGATACCTAGCAACGACGAATATTGATTCAAGCTCTCACTTCTCACTTGGATTCACACCACCCGCCAAAGGGAATTTGATGTTCCGAGCCCATATAAGGGGTCACGGGGATCACTCCGACGCTTACACGCCCGTTCGAACCGTGAGGGTGAGGTGAGACGTGAAGGGTAAGCCCGGACCGACCATTGATTACTAGGTTAGAACCTCGGCAGCCTGAGTTAGTCGCTCGGCTGCGGCAGCCGGAAATTTCTTGTACTTGCACCACCCCGCGGGGGTGTCGCCGTGCTGGCCAAGGTAGGTCAGTAGATCATTGATCACGGCCGGGAGCTTTAGTGGATCTTCCACGAGCCAACGACGATCGAATCCTTGCATCGCGAGAAGCGCGTCGTGGGTGAACGGTGTAGCCACCGCGATCACATGCATACCGGCGGCAACTCCTGACTTGACCCCGGCAGGCGAATCCTCGATGACAAGACATTTCGTCGGGTGCACACCAAGCTCTTTAGCGACCTTCAAGTAGATCTCGGGATGGGGCTTTGTGTGCTCGATCTCATCAACGGTCATGGTGGAATCAAACGAGTCACGAACGCCTAGGGCGTCAAGAACGAAGTTGGCGGTATCTCTGCCGGACATCGTTGCCAGACCCACCTTGCAGCTGGCTTGTTTGGCCTCTTCGAGAAGCTCGATGTTGTATGGCCACTGGTTGTCACGGATGGTGCCAGGGCTGTTGAGGATCTCTTCGTATATGGCGCCGCGAACTGCCGCAAGGACCTGCCAGTCTTCATCGACACCGAAGTCAGCGCCACGAGTTTCCGCCAGGGTGTCGAGAGCAAAGCAGTTGATCATGAACTGACATACTTCTTTGCGGGAGCGACCAACCACGTTCTTGAAGGCTTCTTCACCTTCGCTGGTACTGATCCTGCCATCAGTTATATCTTCCAGTGCCCTCCCGTATGAGATGGCTTTTAGGTACTCGCTGTTCAGCAGAGTTCCGTCGAGGTCGAAGATCATGGCTTGGATCATATGACAGTTGCGCCTCCAGAGACAGGTTGCATACCTTTTCATTCTACCCTAGAGGCTCGATTTCAATAATGATATTATCTTTCTCTATCTTAACGACTTAAGACCATAGGGGGATCAATGGCACACGTAGTAGTGATGGGTGCAGGTATCGGCGGCATCAGTGCGGCATTCGAAAGTAAGGCAGCACTGGGATCGGGTGACCGGGTGACGGTGGTCAACAACTCACCCGATTTTGGCTTTGTTCCCTCCTTTCCTTGGGCGGCTGTGGGCTGGCGTACCCGCCAGCAGATCACCTTTCCTCTCGAGGGTCCGTTCACAAAGAAGGGCATTGAGTTCAATTCGTCCGGCGTCACAGAGGTCAAACCGGATGACAACCAGGTTGCCCTGGGCGACGGAAGCACTCTTGATTACGACTACCTGATCATTGCCACCGGTCCCAAGCTGGCATTTGATGAGATCGATGGACTAGGGCCCGAGGGTCACACCAAGTCCATCTGTACCATCGATCATGCTGAGCGGACATTCGGTCACTGGGAACATTTTTGCGCCGACCCCGGCCCGATGATCGTCGGCGCCGTTCAAGGCGCATCTTGCTTTGGCCCCGGCTACGAGTTCGCGTTCATCGCGGATACTGACCTTCGTAAGCGTAAGAAGCGCTCCAAGGTGCCGATGACATTTGTCACATCCGAGCCGTACATCGGACACCTCGGACTAGGCGGCGTAGGAGATTCAAAGGGAATCCTCGAACACGAGCTTCGCCAGAGACACATCAAGTGGATATGCAACGCCAAAGTCACCAAGGTGGCGCACGACGTGATGTTCATTGACGAGCACGACGATGAAGGCAAAGTGATCAAACAGCACGAGCTCCCGCACCAGTTCTCGATGATGGTCCCGGCTTTCAAGGGAATCGATCCTGTGGCTGCGGTCGGCGACGACCTCTGCAATCCTCGTGGCTTCGTGAAAGTAGACGAATACCAGCGAAATCCTAAGTGGAACAATATCTACGGGGTGGGTGTCGGAATCGCAATACCTCCCGTTGAGGTGACCGTGGTGCCGACCGGAGCGCCGAAGACCGGATACATGATCGACTCGATGGTCACAGCCAGTGTGGCCAACATTAAAGCGACAATAAATGGGGAAGAGCCCTCGACCATTCCGACCTGGAACGCCATATGTCTTGCAGACATGGGGGACACGGGAGCAGCCTTCGTGGCCATGCCTCAGATACCCCCACGCAATACCGTCTGGATGAAGAAAGGCCGCTGGGTACATTTGGCCAAGGTAGCTTTCGAAAAGTACTACCTACGAAAGGTCAAGATGGGTGCCACCGGTCCTTGGTTCGAGGAATACACCCTCAAGCTGCTCGGCATCAAGAAAATAGATTCCTAGCGGTTCGCATCCCGACAAGCTCGGGAGTAAACTTGTCTCTACTATGAAGAATCGTCTTTCATCCCTATTGTCGCGGAGTGGGTGGGTCCTACCGGCTGTCCTGTTGACCGTTGGCGGGGTTCTGCTGTTCCCTTACCTTCGCGCCGGAGCTGACATCGCTGTTAATTCGGTTCCCATCATCGCCAGCTCGGGCGCGAGCAACGTGTCCACGGCTGATCTTGATTCTCTCGAAGGCAATCGCATCCTCATCCCGAAGATAGATCTGAACACAGAGTTCAGTGATGACCTGGGCGAACTGGATCGGACGGTCATTAGGTATAAGTTCACGGCCGAACCGGGACAGGGCGGCAATTCTGTGCTGACGGCGCACAATCTAAGGAAGTTCGGAAATCCCCTGTTCTCGATGCTGTTTATGGTCGAGAAGGACAACGAGATCGCTGTTTCATACGAGGGCCGCAAACTCGTATATCAGGTGGAATCAAAAGAGATCGTGACCCCCGAAGAGGCAAACGCCTTTGCTAACGACAGCGACGAGGAAGTACTCACCTTGATCACCTGTTACCCTCCGACCATCGACGCCATGAGACTGATAGTGGTTGCCAAACTGAAAGAACAGTCCTAGTCCAGGGGTATATTGTTCGCCTGACGCCAGTCCCGTACGTTGATATGGATGGATGCTATCACGTCCGGATCGGTTGAAAACTTCTGACCCACATCTCTGAACACCGTCTGCTGGAACTCGATGCCATTGTTCAATGTCTCAAGCGTCCATTTCTGGAACGCTTTTTCGTCACGATCTGACTCTAGGAACTCTGGGGGGATCTCGCGATTGGCGGGGTTGTCGGGCGAGGATAGAGCCGTTTCCACGGCCGAGTAGATGTCATCCTGTTCTGCGGTGGGCGCGTCACCCCTAAAACTGCTGTCCCCGGTCACTGTTCCAAGTGCTGGGGTCACGGGACCCACAGGGAGGTCGCCGCCGTCGTCATCGCCGGATATCACGGCGGCGACTATCACCAATATCACAAGAGCGACGGAGACGACTATCAATACGGGATTCTTGTTCATTCACGGATTGTACATCGTCGATTGCCCTTGTTGCTCACATCTAGCAGAGCTATCATTTGGGTTGATATAAATGTTTTGTCTATAAGCGAAGGGGCCCCTCACCTGATGAGAATCCGATTTAGCGCTCTGATGACCATGGCCTCGTTGGTTGCGATGATCATGATCGCTTCCGGATGTCCCGCCCCCATAGATGTCGAGGCCGAGAAGGCCGAGAAAGCTGCTGCGGCCGAAGAAGCAGGAACGGAAGCTTTTGAATCGGGTGACTTCGACGAAGCGATAGCGCAACTCGAAGAGGCGGCTGACGCGGCTCCCGGTGATCCTGAGATACATCGAAAGCTAGGTCTAGGGTACGAGGCCAGAGGCCGTCTTGACGAGGCACTTGCTCAGTACAATGAGTCCCTTGATGAGAACCCTGAGCAAGCCGAGGTTCTCTATAAGGCCGCCATCATCAGAAAGACTCAGGGAGATACCGCAGGTGCGATCGAGGGCTTGAACAGAGCACTCGTGGTCAATCAGGAATTTGTTGCTGCTCGCCTGATTCTGGGGGAGCTATACACGGCTCAAGGTGAGACGGATAAAGCCAAGGCCGAGTACCAGGCGGTCATCGATCTAAATCCATTCGGTGGTGCGGTAGAAACGGCACAGACGAAGCTCGCTGAACTCTAATAGAAGACTGAGTACATCCCTACTTTAGAGGGATGAAAGCATCTTCCTGACTGCCTCAGGCATCTTCTTGCCGTTGGCTGAACCTTGCTTCTCGGCCAGCTTGAGGTCCTGCATCTGGTCCTTGAGGTAGGAATGTTCTCTTAGGAGCTTGAACACACTGATCATGTAGTCCCGCTTGAACGGAGTCATCTCGTCGAGTCTGGTCATCTTGTCGAAGTAGAAGCTATGGAAGGCTCGGAACAGCTCCTTCTTGAACTCTTCCCGGGTCATAGCATCCGGCTTCACCACTGGCTCGATCAGGTTGTAATCACGGTAGTCAGAGCTCTCGATAGACGGCTCTAGGTCCGGATAGATATCGGCATATGGCCAGGGCGCAATCGCCATAAAGAAGGCCATGTCTGGGTTGTACTGCTTGGCGAGTGCGATCGTGGCATCGATGTTCTCTTTGGTCTCATCAGGCATTCCCAGAACGAACGCCGTCTCGGATATGATGTCCTGCGCGTTTATCAGCTCAAGGGCCCGGCGATTCTGTTCAACCGTTACGTCTTTCTTGAACTGATCCAGTGTCACCTGGCTGCCTGATTCGACGCCAACATAGATGTGGACGATGCCGGCCTCGCGGTAACGGGGAAGGATGTCTTCGTCTCTAAGGATGTCATCCACTCTGGTTTCAAGAAGGAGTTCGACGCCGGGTTTTTCCTGGATAAGGAGGTCGAGGATGCGCTCCCATCGCTCACGGTCGAGCGTAGGGACTTCGTCTGATAGCATCGCGACGTCAACGCCGTAGCGTTCGTTAAGCATCTTCAGTTCATCCACGAACGCTTCGGGAGTCTTCGCGGACCAATGATTGTCGTAGAACAACTGCTGGGAGCAAAAACTGCATTTCTGAACACATCCACGAGACGAGGTGACAATGGCTAGGGTCGATCCCGGATTGGGTCGAAACTCATATATCGGCCAGTCGATCAGGTCGTATGCTGGTGTGATCTCATCGAGGTGAAATCGCTGGGCGGGTGCCGTGGAGCGGACAGCTTGCTCGGCGTCACTATCCCACCACGCAACACAGGGGACTTCATCAAGTTTGTTGTCGCCGTAGACCGCTGACAGTAGCTGGCCACCAGTGCGATCCGCCTCACCTATCAGCGCGTAGTCGACATAACTGTTGTGCTGACCGAGAGCCTCCTCCCACATGAAAGTGGTGTGGATGCCTCCAAGCAGCGTGATAGTTGAAGAGTCGATGTCTTTAGCGATCCGAAGGACCTCGATTGCATCTGGAGTGGTAGCAGTGTAGCCTCCGGACCCAACAACATCCGGCTGGTAATCAGTTATCTTGGCGCGGATATCCTCGAAGGTATCGAATTTGCCCATAGCGTCGTATATCTCGACCTCGAATCCCTCGCGACGGATGCCATCAGCCACACAAGCTAGAGCCAGTGGGATCCAGGTGCCGGCCGATTCGACGACGCCACAGTGATAGGGGGGTGTGATAAGCAGAACGCGCTTGGCCAAATACAATCCTTTCCGTATATGACCATTGAATCATATGTTGGAGGCGGATTTCAGAACAGACTACAGCCGGGGCCGTTGCTCACAGGAGCCAGAGGGTCGATGAACTTAATGGCCCCAAGTTTTGTACCTCTAGAGTTGATCTGGGTGCGAGGGATCTCTTGGCCGGATAAAGATGATGCATAGACATTGGAACTGCCCTCTCGCTGGTCCTGCCAGAGGATGTAATCCTTTGCGATCACCGGGTTCGTCATGGACTGTTCGCTCTCGAAAAGAATGGTCTCTAGCTTGGTGGTGATGTCGAGTGCCTTCATCGCGTGCTTGTCGTTTGAGTGGTCTAGGTAGATCAGCGAGTCACCCGAGGTTCCGGCAAGGGTCATAGATTCTGCAGCTATGACCGTTTCCTCGGGTTCAAGCCCGAACTCCACCTCTGACCACCGGCGCAGCTTGGTTGTCGTGCGGGAGTCCGAAGGACTATTGTCCTGCCAAAAAACTCCTAAGGGGGTCGCCGTTGGGTCTGCATCAAATAGAAGAGAGCGGGCTACATCGATGGTGCTACCAGTGGATAGGTCCATTGCAATGATTCGAAAATCCCCTATATCTGGTGACGCTCCAGCTTGGGTCCACACAGCGATATCTTCATACAGGTGATGAAAGAATCTGACGGAACTAGAATCCTGGACGATAATCTGGGGCTCACTAAACCCACGAAGGCCCGGGCCTTCCCGTTGGCTGTAGATGAGCTGTCCGGTGCTCTGAGTGAATTGAGACCAAAGCAGGATGGATTCGCTCAACTGAAGTCCCCCAGCGAGCCCGACTTGTGGAAGGGAAAGCTCCTCGTTGGATTCAATGTTCTTTATGCGAACGGCGGGATTGTCGCGACCCCCGTCAGCCCAGGCAACCAAGGGCCAATCGACCGCCGGAAACTTTGGGTCACCCCCTTTGCTGATATCCAGGGTCATCTCTTCCTCGCCGGAAAGTTCACGACCGAATATTCCAAATCTGTCACGACGGTTGTCCAGCCAAACTGCCCAGTCACCGTCTGACGCCGGACTCAAGTGTGAAGCCGCCCCTGGGAGTTCAGTGGATATTACAGTCGGCTCCGATGCGTGAACAACCTCGCTCGCATCGTCGTCCTTGAGTAGCTTTGCGGCGACGATGTCGGTGTCTGGTGAGACGTTCTGCGCCTCAGCGCCACGCTCTTCCGTCCAGGCTATGAGGTCTCTACGGGCAGTTAGGCTGTGAATCGGCTGATCACCCTGGTGAATATAGACTGGCGCGGACCCGTCTAGGGCTTTTGACCAGACTCGCCATTCCTCATCGAATAGTGCTATCCATTGGACTCGATCCGCTGTCAGCACTGGAGGCTGGATAGTGCCAGTCAATTCAGACACGATTTCCCTGCCGGTTAAAATGTCATCCTGTGCCGCTCTGTCTTGCATGATTAGGCGGGCTAAGCCCTCCACTTTTTCAGTCCATGCGATCTTCACGCCGTTGGTCGCAAGCCCGCTAATAGGGTTTTCGGATCGGACCGCTACGACGGACCTCCCACTAGGAAGCCCACGGGACATGATTCGAGACTCATCGCCTTTGCTTTCAATCCAGACCAGCAGATCCTGGGCTAGTGCGTACTCTTGGATCTCGTAACCCTCGGACGCTGCTATTTCGAACATGTCGTCCCCGTTGATGTTGTCTACAGCGATACTGTCCTCGCTCCAGGGGGTCCAAGCTACCCAACCCCACTCCGAAGCGACCAGCGGAAACCCGGAGCTGATCTTTTCATCTGAGAGCTGACTCTCTTCACCCGTGGCAAGCACTTTTCTCATGACGAGGGACTCATCATCTTCATTCTCGTATTTTTGGATCCAGAAGACCTCACGGCCGACTGCGACTGGATTTAGCTGTGCTCCGGGCAGATCTGATAAGGATTCTTGTCTACCGCTTTGGATGTGGCGTATCTGGATCGAATCTGACAGAAAGGGCGTTCGAGAGGTCCAGACGATGAAGTCTTCACCGATTGCCGGGTCTCGCTCCTCAACCGTGAGGTCGGAATCGGGGGAGTTGAGGCGAGTGTATTCTGGGACTCCAATAACAGGCGGCACAGAAATGGATAA
>JAUVYG010000095.1 GCA_030603185.1 Actinomycetota bacterium
AGGTGTTCCAGCGCGTCAACGACGAACAGGCGCCCAGCCTTGTCAGCAGCAATACCGCGAGGAAGGCTTCCTGCAGGGAACTCATACTGCACCTCTCCATCCTTGTTGAACACCTGGATGCGACCGTTATTACTGTCAGCAACAAACACCTTGTCGCCTTCGACAGCGATGCTGTTGGGGAACTGGAATTGGCCGAGCGCGCTCCCGGCCTGGCCCACACTTGTAATGAGGTTGTCCTGAGCATCGAAGATCCGGAGCTGCATTGTTGAGAAGTCAGAGACGTACATCCGTGACTCATCATCGAACGCGACTGCGACTGGGGCCCAAGTGATCTCCTTTACGCCCTTGGGCAAGAACTCCCGAAGGAACTCGCCTTGCGGTGAGAATACCAGCAATTTTCCAAGGCCACGATCGCTGACGAAGACCTCTCGATTAGGGCTGACAGATACATAAAGAGGATTGTTGAGCTGCTGCTCTGAGTCGGCTCTTGGAAAACGAGAGAGAAGAACCCCCTCGCGATCAAAGACCTGAATGCGTTTCAGGTCAGTTTCAACCACGTAAACGTTCCCACTGTCATCAACATCCATGCCCATAGGCAGAGTGATGGCCGCCGGGCCAGTACCACCGAAAATGGAGCCTGAATAGCCGGGGGCTCCAGAGTTGTCAGGTTCAGCTACGGAAGTATTCAACAGAATATAAGCGGTGAAACCAAGCAGGAACGCCATGGCTACCAGTAGGATCAATATGGCTGATAGTTTTATTCGCTTGCGCCTAGAGCCTGCAGCATCCCCTTGTGGGCTCAATATTTTTCCTCATTCACTTGATTGCCCGAGTCTCTGCAATGAATCTGCTGCCTCTACCAGAGTGGGGTCAGCGGCAGCGGCACGATTATACGCCACCGCAGCATCAATGGGACGACCTAGACCCTCTAGGGCCTTCCCCATGGCGAGATGTGCCACAGCGAATTCCGGATCGAACTCGGTGGCCGTACGCAGGACACTAACAGCGTCATCGTATCTCTCGAGGACTAGGTAGCATGAGCCAAGCTCGTACTTGGCATCTGCGTCCATCGGATTAATGATCACCGACTGTTCAAAACTGTCGGAAGCCCTCTCGCAGTCGGCCTGCTCGGTCCTGAGTACCCCCATTTGGTAGTAGGCCTCAGCCAGGAAGATGTCGACGTTGGCATACCCTGAGTTCTTTCTCAGCCTGATAACTTCCTCTAGAAGCTCTTCGGCTTCCTCGAAACGTTCGGCTTGCACGTAGATGGTGCCGAGCTCAACAAGTGCTCTAGGCTCGGTCGGATCCTTCTGTAGGGCCTTCTTGAACTCAGCCTCAGCCTTACCTTCATCGCCCTCACGGTAGTGCAACTCCCCTTGAACGATGTTGGGAAGGGGATTGAGCTTATCCACGTCTTCGATGTGGTTAAGGGTTCTCAATTCACGCTCGACTGTGTCAGATTGGTTTTCTGACTCATACCGGAGGTAAAGAAAGCCGACAAGAATAATCAGAGCAATAACTAGCGCGACGGTTCCCCAGATGGCACCGACGAGTAGTTTGTTCCTGTTTGGTGAGGATTGCTCGGACAAGATTTCCTTCCCGCAGTAAGGGAATAAATGGTTAGGGGATTATATCATTCGCGGTATGACCCGGCCGAGTTGAAAGGACAGCAGTGTCAGGCATTCAGGATCTATTGAGAATAGCGATCAAAGAAAAGGCCTCTGACCTTTACTTAAAGGTGGGGGTTCCTCCGATCCTGCGCATCAACGATGAGCTTTATGACGTAGAGCTTCCGGTGCTCACAAAAGAAGACACCGAACGTCTAGCCAAAGAAATGATGAAACCCGCGCATCTTCAGAAGTGGGAGCGCTGGAACGAGGTGGACTTCGCATATGAGATCGAGGAAGAGGGCCGATTCCGTGTCAACGTCTATACACAGCGCGAGACGGTTGCCATTGTGGTGCGACAGCTGAGTATCGATATCCCAACCTTTGAGGAGCTCGGTCTGCCCGCCGCGACGAAGGCTCTGGCCGACAAACGTCGTGGCCTTGTCCTCATCACGGGGGTTGCGGGATCAGGGAAGACAACGACCCTCGCGGCCATGATCAATCACATCAACCACTCTCGCAGAGGCCACATTATCACCATTGAGGACCCGATCGAGATCATGTTCGACGATGGCCTCTCGCTGATCAGCCAGAGAGAGATCGGATCGGATACCACGTCATATGAGAGGGCGCTCAAGATGGTGCTGCGTGAGACTCCGGATGTCATTCTCATCGGTGAGATGAGAGATAGAGAGACAGTGGAGGCGGCGATGAGTGCGGCTGAGACTGGTCACTTGGTGCTCAGTACGCTTCATACTATTAACGCCTCAGAGACCATCAACCGAATAATGGATTTCTTCCCATCCACTCAGCACAAGCAGGTCAGGCAGATGCTTGCTTCATCCCTGGAAGGGATCATCTCGCAGCGTCTGGTTCAGAAGGTGGATGGTACGGGGCGTACTCCCGCTGTCGAGATCCTGCTCAACACACCGACGGTCAGAGAGTATCTCCTCGACGAAGAGAAGGTTCCCTACGTTCCCACCCTTATTGCCAAGGGCGAGTTCTCGGGCATGCAGACAATGGATCAGTCCCTAAAAGGACTTGTCGATTCCGGGATCATCAGCGAGGAAGAAGCCATGCGGCACGCCGCCAGTGCTCACGACCTCGGATTGTCCCTAAAGGGAGAGTTCACACAAGAAGATAGTGGGGTCTGGGCCGCTTACGATAGTTAGTCGATACCGACTTCGCGTTGCAGAAATCTTATGTAACCCGTGATTTTCGTGACGTCATCATCGGTCACTGTTGGGATTTTTGGCATGTCCCCGTAGTTCCAGTGGTGCGCCCTTGCACCCGCCTTGGGAGCCAGCAGGAATGCATCGTCACCATGGTGGCTTGGCTCGTACGTAATATGGACCAGGGGTGGACCATCAGCCGCACCACTACCTCGCTGCCCGTGGCACCTACGACAGTTACCGTTGAATAGTTGCTCACCGTCTTTCAATTCGGCAGGAACACTCACGTTCGCCGGAACGGTGTCCCAGGTTTGCTCAACATCGGTGGGGGCCGCAGGGCATCCAGCAGCCAAGGCTCCCAAGATCAGAGCCGCAGCTACGACAGTAAGGATCTGAACAACTTTCATGGAACCGGCTCCTTTGCTGATGGTTATCGTGGAATCACTTTGGGTGTAGAGAATACCCATTGATCGCTAATAATCAAAGCGCCTGATTACCTGTATAGTAGTTACGCTAGTTAACTCGATAAGATTATGAGGTATGGATGACCATAGCGGAACGGATACTGGTAGTTGTTGAAATCCCACAGGGGAGCAGGAATAAGTATGAGTTCGACTCAGAGCTAGGACGATTCAAGCTCGACAGGATGCTCTTCTCTTCGATGCACTACCCGACCGACTATGGATTTATTCCGAACACGTTGGCGGAAGACGGCGACCCTCTTGATGCGATGGTCTTTGTGGCCGAGCCGACTTTTCCGGGCTGTGTGATCGAATCACGCCCTATCGGCGTGCTTAAGATGTGGGATGAAAAGGGAATGGATCATAAGATCCTCTGCGCCCCACTGACAGATCCTCTGCGCAATCACTATCAGGACATCAAAGATATGCCCGCTCATCGATTGAAAGAGATCGAGCACTTCTTCACGGTATACAAGCAGCTCGAGAAGAAGGAAGTCGGCTCTGACGGCTGGGAAGACGCCGCCGAGGCAGTCAGGGTCATTGAGTCCAGCAAGAAGGCATTCGAAGCCTCCGGTCGACTTAACAGTTTTTAACTTTAAGTAACATCAGTAACATTTTTCCGTTTTCCCTCGATTATGCGGTCAAGATTGGCAGACCGTAGGACGATAGTTATTGTGCTGGGAGTTCCCCTCTTTTGCTCTCGCTCCAGCGAACTCCCAGCCACGCGGGACAGTTTCTCCCGGGCGTTTTTCTTGCCGAATGCGCCCTGGGAGGAACCCCGTTGTTTCGTTTCTGGCTTTCACTGTTGATCGGGCCCGAAAACGCCCTTACAGCTTTACTGTAAGCTCCACCTTTAACCCCAGCTATTCGATGGAGAATCTGGACTATCTAAACTCGCAAGGGTTCCTGTATTGAATCTTGGATTAGCAGTGCCGATACTTCTTAAATGCCGAGGCCATAGGTAGCCAGGCCTAACAAAAGATCTCACAAAGAACTGGGGGACGGAATGAACAAAGCAATGAAGATAGTCGGGGGCCTAGTGGTCATTCAGGCTGCAGTGCTTGCGCTGTTCTGGGGATCCCCTATTGTTGCGGCAAATCTGGTATTGGCACCCATCACTCTTGCAGTCGGGGTCGGAACCCTTGTCATCTCGACCACAGACTCGTTTCAATTCAAGCAAGCCGTACCTGGCATATCCCTGACCACTGTTGCACTTGCCTTCTTTGTGGTCGGCTACGTCTCAGTGTTCACAGCCTGAGCTAGTTACAGCTGGCTGTTCCGCTATCTGCCGCTACATCCTCGCTGGTGGTCAGAAACTGCCACGAGTAACTGTCTTGCTCCAGAGTCATTGAGAGCACACCGTGCTGTTCACCGAGTGAGAATTCTAGTCCGGGATACTCATCGGGAGCCGGTCTCGTGTGAGAGCCCCCGGTGCCGATGACAAACTGCCTTGTTCCCGAATCCTCGTCAACGTTTCCATCCGCATCCATCGGAGCAAATCGTTGGTAGTTATGTTGATGACCAGACAGGATGAATTCAGCTCCAGCTGCGTTGAGTGCTGACCACAGTGGTTTGCCATCAAGAGGTGTCTCATTTGGTCCGCCATCATGTACGGGGTAATGCATGTATCCACCGATACAGGTGGAGTCGGTATTGGCAAGATCTTCCTGAAGCCATTCGTACTGAAGGGAACCCTCTCCACAACCCCCTATCTCGTCACAGTTCGAATTGAGTCCGACTAGATGCCAGCCATCGAGGTCGAAGCTATACCATCCCTCCTTTGGGTCGCCAGCAGCTTCGCCGAAGTACTCGAAGTAGGGGCCGGCGCTCTCAGCCATGTAGTCGTGGTTTCCGGGAATCGGCTTGATCCTCGGTTTTAGATCTCCCCAAAATAGATCGAAGCATTTTTGTAATTCAGCTGCGGTTCCTTCCTGGTATGTGATATCTCCCAGGGTAAGGATGGGGCCCTCGAGGCGGCGAGCCAGATCAGCGGTCAATTCAGCGCCGTCTCTTCCGCACCAGCCGATGTCCCCGACGGCGACAAGGTGGTGAACAGCGGGTACTTGAAAGATCTGGCAGCCTTGGCCAGCGGAAAATAGAACTAGAGGAACAGCGAAACTGAGGAAGAGCCTAGATCGTCTCAGGGCTGAGAATCCCACGGTCTGATAGCTCTGAGACTAATCTCTCGACCGCCTGGTCCTTGTCGATCTCAGGGAGGGGGAGCGACAGGTCGGTAGGGGATTCTGGCGAGTCTGAACTGCCGACTAGGACTGACAAGAAGTCTTCATGGCCCATGACCTCTTGAGCTTGGGAAATCTGTGAAACGGTCGGCGAGTCAATACTTGCGATCACGATATGACCGGCATCAGTCAGGATATTACACACCTCTGCTGTTCTGCGCAGATGTTCACTGTCACCAGAAGTACCTGGTGTTACGTCGCTGCTCAGAGTCGTACGCAGTTCGTCGCAGTCTAACCTGTAGGTAATGATTCCCTCACGCAACAGCCTTAGCTCTACGGCACTAGCTAGTTCACGTTTTCCAACACCGGGCTCTCCGGTCAGCCATATTACGGCTGCCTTGTGGCGGTTGAGGGATTCGCGGGCTTCACGGCTGACCTCGCAGCTACTCCACGGTACTGAGGTGTCCTCGGTCTTCCTGGACCCGGTAAGCATACCGGCAGCAACAGTGTTGTATGTCTGAAGGTCTATGAGAATGAAACTGCCGGTTCTGCGGCTATCCTGATATGAGTCGAAGTACAGAGGCTCTGAGCAGGTGATGCTCACATTCCCGATTTCGTTCAAGGTGAGCGACTCAGAGTCTTGGTCGTCAAGAGAGTTCACATCGATACGGCTGATCAGTTCATCGACTCGACAACGAATCTGTCTGGTCGTGTGCTTGATCAGGTAGGGGCGCCCCACCTGCAAGGGATCCTCGCTCATCCATACCAGATTGGCCAGTACGGTTCGCTCGACCATCGGTAAGTTATCGCTACGGACGATCATGTCACCACGGGATATGTCGATCTCGTCCTCTAGCTGCAGTGATATCGACATAGGAGGGAAGGCGAGATCCTTGATGCCCTCTGGGGTGTGGATCGTCTTTACTGTGGACGTCTTGTTGGATGGAAGCACCGTGATCTTGTCGCCGGTCTTTACTACACCGGATGACAATTCGCCGGCGAATGCCCGGAA
>JAUVYG010000135.1 GCA_030603185.1 Actinomycetota bacterium
CACAAGAATTGCAACGTGTCGGAAGTTCTTGGCCGAAGCTCTAACCATTGCTGGTCCACCTATATCGATCTGCTCAATGGCCTCAGACAATGTAGTGCCAGGGTCAGCAATTGTCTGCGCAAATGGATAGAGATTGACGATGACCATGTCAATGGGCGTAATGCCATGTTCGGTCGCGGAGGCCATATGCTCATCAATGTCACGATTGGCCAGAATCCCACCGTGGATCAGAGGATTAAGAGTTTTTACTCTTCCGTCCATGATCTCAGGAAATCCAGTGACCTCGCTGACCTGTGTGACATCGAGACCAAAACCCTTGATCGCCTTGGCGGTGCCTCCGGTTGAGATCATACTCACCCCATGGGCAGCCAAGCCCCGACATAGATCCTCTAGACCCGTTTTATCGGACACACTTATCAAGGCCCTTTTGACCTTGATCGAACCCTCTGTATAGCTCATGGATCTACCTTTGTCTTTCTTCCTTGAATACTGACTTTACCTTGGGAGATCAGGCGAATGGCTTCAGGCAAGATCTGATGCTCCACCTCGTGCATCCGGGCTCTGACCGAGTCTTCGTCTTCTCCGTCACCTATCTCAATAGTTCTTTGTAGGATGATCGGCCCTGCATCCATTACTTCTGTCACAAAATGGACCGTAACCCCAGTTACCTTCACTCCGTAGTCCATTGCATCCCTGACCCCATCCGCACCAGGGAAGGCAGGCAGGATAGAGGGGTGTACGTTTATCATCCGATTCTCGTAGCGGGAGATGAACGCGGGGTCAACCAGTCTCATATAGCCGGCAAACACTAGAAGGTCAGGTTGGTGCGCCTGGATGGAATCTGCCGCAGCGATATCGAATGCCATTCTGGTTGGGAATTCTTTGGGGTCAAGTGACTTCACAGGAATATCGAATCGCTCCGCTGCCAGTGCTGCCCCACAATCAGCTCTATCTGTGAACAGAACCCCTACCACAGCGGCTATCTCGCCATCTCTACAGGCTTCCGCAATTCGTATGAAATTTGAGCCTCTTCCAGAGGCCAATACAGCGAGTCTGAGCAAGAAGCCCCAATTCATTCGGATTCCCAACCAGTCCAATAAGAAAGTTATCAGAACCCGTACCTATTCCGAAGCCTCTGATACGATTAATGCTCAGTTATCCTCCAGAAGGAAGGCTTTGGTTTTGCTCTCCCCCTCTGCCCGCTCTCATAAAGTCGATGCATTCAAGGTCATGCAGATACTTGAAGAGGCAAAATCGCTCGAGGCATCGGGAGCGAATATCGTACACCTTGAGATCGGACAGCCGGATCTAGAACCCCCAGAGGAGGTCAGGCAGGCTCTATACAGAGCGGTCAAAGATGGCGAGACCGGATACACCCACAGCCAGGGCCACCCACGCCTCAGAGAGGCTATCTCTAAGGTTTACTCCGAGGACTACGGTACATCCGTGGACCCCGACTCTATAGTCGTGACCATGGGAACGAGTCCGGCCCTTCTACTGGCGCTCGGAGCTCTGATCGACCCAGGGGACGAGGTCATAATCACAGACCCTGGCTATGCCTGCTATGCGGGAAATGTTGAGTTTCTCGGCGGCTCGGTATCTCGGCTACAGCTCACTGCGGATAGCGGCTTCATCCCGGACCCACAAGCGCTGAGGGAATTGATATCCCCAAAGACTAAGGCCTTCATAATCAACTCTCCCTCTAATCCCACTGGAAGAACGATCCCCAGATCAACGCTTTTCGAGTTGATCTCTGCTTGTGAGGAATCAGGTGTGACTGTCATCTCGGACGAGATATACCATGGCATGTCCTACTCGGGAGCGGTAAGTCACAGTGCTCGAGAGCACAGCAAGTCGTGCTTTGTGCTGAACGGCTTTTCGAAGATGTACGCCATGCCTGGGTGGCGACTTGGATTCGTGATCGTCCCAGAAACGTACAGGGATGCGATCCATAGGATGCAGCAGAACTTCTTTCTGTGCGCCAACAACTTTGTTCAATGGGCGGGTTTGGCGGCTATTGAGATTCGCCACTCCTTCACGCATGCGATGGTTGCCGAATACGACAAGCGTAGGCAATACCTGGTTCCGGAGTTACGTAGGCTTGGTTTGGGCGTACCTGTAGACCCCGATGGTGCATTCTACGTGCTCGCTGACGCTACCAGATTCGGAAACGACTCGATGGCATTGGCGCGACATATTTTAAAGACCACCAAAGTAGCGGTAGCGCCAGGCATTGATTTCGGCAGCAGTGCCGAGGGTTACATCCGATTCTCTTACGCAAACTCCCTAGACAACCTAAAAGAGGCCGTCACCAGGCTTTCGGAGCTAGAACCCCTCTAGGAGGCGTCCTCGATCGAGACTTTGTCCATCAGGTCGCCGATCTTTAGCTGAGCAAGAACATCAAGCCCCTCGGTCACCTGACCGAAAACGGAGTACTGACCATCCAGGAATGGCAGTGCAGTTTTACAGATATAGAATTGGGATCCCGCACTATCTTTGTGCTGACTTCTGGCCATTGAGACCGTTCCCTCCAAGTGAGGAATATCGCTGAACTCCGCTGGGACATTGTATCCGGGTCCGCCGGTACCGATCATGGGGTCGCCAGGGGTTAGGACTTTGCTCTTTGGGTCACCGGCTTGGACCATTTCGGGCGCTCGGGGATCCTCAGGTCCTATGCGGTGAAAACTTACACCATCATAGAGCCCACACTCAGTGAGCTGAGCAAAGTTTGCACAATGCAGGGGCGCCTGTTCGGGGAAGAATTTAAACTTAATCGTTCCCCTGGATGTCTCTACAACAGCTACCTTGTCACCCAAACCTTCAGCATCCTCGATGCTTGGAGTCGAAAGTACCCGACATTCATCGCTAATTCCGTCATCTTCGTACATCTGAACCTCCGTTGCTTAGAAACTTGATACTAGGACGCGTCCTCGATGGTAACGCTCTGCATCACATCACCGATCTTAAGAGCCTTGACTACGTCTAGGCCCTCAGTGACCTGACCGAATACTGTGTACTTACCGTCAAGCCCAGGAAGTGCGGTCTTCGCGATATAGAACTGAAAACTAGCGCTGTCTATATGTTCTCCTCTTGCCATGGCAACAGTGCCCTCAAGGTGAGGGAGGTCACTAATCTCATTTGGCACGGTATAGATTGCGCCACCTGACCCATATCTTGGGTCTCCGGGATCCAAGATCTTGCTAAGTGGGTCGCCCGCCTGAACCATCTCAGGTGCCCGAGGATCCTCGGGTCCGATTCGATGGAAAATAACACCGTCATAGAGGCCGCACTCAGTCAGCTGAATGAAGTTGGCAACATGGAGTGGCGCCTCATCCGGGTGGAACTCAAATTTTATCGTCCCTTTTGAGGTCTGAATCACTGCAACCTTGCGTCCTGCGCTTGCAGCCGCATTAGCTTGGGGG
>JAUVYG010000091.1 GCA_030603185.1 Actinomycetota bacterium
CCTCGAATGTATCCCCTGCGTCGGAGGCCGGTTTCCACTCGGTATCCATGTCGAGCAGGTTGACGAAGAAGTCGTTGCTCAAGACTCCGGCCTGTTTGGTGAATACGCCATGGGGAGACTGGTTGGCGTTGGCTCCAAGTACGCGCATGCCGCCCACCAGCACTGTCATCTCTGGTGCGCTTAGGGTCAGGAGCTGCGCCTTGTCCACCAGCATAGCCTCAGCCGCTACGGGAAAGTCCTTCTTCTGGTAGTTGCGGAAGCCGTCTGCTGAAGGCTCCAAAAAGGCGAATGATTCCACATCGGTCTGGTCCCTAGAGGCATCGGTACGGCCAGGGGTGAAAGGAACTTCCATGGTGTACCCGGCAGTTTTGGCTGCTTCCTCGACCGCAGCACAACCACCGAGCACGATCAGGTCGGCCAGGGAGACTCTTTTGCCGGACGTCTGAGAGTCGTTGAAGTCCGTCTGAATCCCCTCGAGCGTAGGCAGTAGTTTGTCGAGCAGAGTAGGCTGGTTGACCTCCCAGTCCTTTTGCGGCGCAAGACGGATCCGGGCACCATTTGCGCCTCCGCGTTTGTCTGATCCACGGAACGTGGAAGCAGATGCCCAAGCGGTCGAGACCAGTTCGCTTACGGATAGACCGGAAGCCATGATCTGGGCCTTCAGGTCAGAGATGTCTACAGAGTCGATCACGGGGTGGTCAACGGTCGGGACGGGATCTTGCCAGATCAGATCTTGTTCTGGGACTTCCGACCCTAAGTAGCAGGCCTTGGGTCCCATGTCGCGGTGGGTCAGCTTGAACCAGGCGCGGGCGAAGGCATCAGCGAAGGCCTCCGGGTCTTTGTGGAAGCGGCGTGAGATGGGTTCGTAGATGGGGTCCAATCGCAGTGACATGTCTGCTGTCGTCATCATTGGGGGAGACTTCTTCGCGGGGTCGTGGGCGTCGGGGATCATGTCTTCGGGCTTAACGTCCTTGGCCGTCCATTGATGGGCACCAGCAGGACTTTTGGTCAACTCCCATTCATAGCCGAACAGCATATCGAAGTACCCGTTGTTCCACTTGGTGGGCTCGGGTTTCCAAGCTCCTTCGATACCACTGGTTATGGTGTGCGGGCCCTTGCCGGTTTTGAAGCTGTTCTTCCACCCCAGGCCCTGCTGTTCTATGGGGGCTGCTTCGGGCTCTGGGCCGACCTGCTCAGGGTCACCCGCGCCATGGGCCTTGCCAAAAGTGTGTCCTCCGGCTACCAGGGCAACCGTTTCTTCGTCGTTCATCGCCATTCGGCCGAAGGTCTCCCGCACATCGCGGCCTGAGGCCACCGGGTCGGGATTGCCGTCAGGGCCTTGTGGGTTGACGTAGATCAGGCCCATCTGGACGGCGGCGTGGGGATGCTGAAGTCCGCGATTGCCCTCATGTCGCTCGTCTCCGAGCCAGGTATCTTCGTTGCCCCAGTAGATATCCTCTTCGGTCTGCCAGATGTCTACACGGCCGCCACCGAAGCCGAAGGATTTAAAGCCCATGGACTCTAGGGCGCAATTACCTGCGAGTATCAACAGGTCCGCCCATGAGATTCTATTTCCGTACTTCTGTTTGATGGGCCAGAGCAAACGGCGAGCTTTATCGAGGTTGCCGTTGTCGGGCCAGCTGTTCACTGGTGCGAAACGCTGGTTGCCGGTGCCACCGCCACCTCGTCCGTCGAAAGTGCGGTAGGTGCCGGCGCTGTGCCAGGCCAATCGGATGAACAGACCTCCATAATGGCCCCAGTCAGCTGGCCACCAATCCTGTGACACTGTCATCAGGGCATTTAGGTCGGTTTTTAGAGCGCTTAAGTCAAGATGGTTAAACTCTTTTGCGTAGTCGAAATTCTGGTCCATCGGGTTTGATGCCTGTGAATGCTGGTGAAGGATCCCAATGTTGAGCTGATCGGGCCACCAGTCCCGGTTCGAGGTCATGCTTCATTCTCCTTCGGGTTTGACTAGGCATGAAAACAGTTTTGGTAATCCTACCCATCATTCATTTGTTTGATGCCCATCCGGAGGCGCGGCCCTAGTCAATGAATATCGCATTTCAGGTCACTGGCGAGCTCATGCTACTTAAGGCAATCAGCGGTGCAACCGATATTAGTAATACGTCGATTTTATCGATGCTTTGCACCGGCTACGGGAGGAACCCGAATGCGACTGGGCTGGATACACCTGAAGCGACCCAGGCTAACGTTTTTTCTGTTTCTGTTAGGTGTATTTTCTCTATTCATTGCGGTCGCTGCTGCATATCCCACCTTCGACCAGGACCCGAACAGTGAGTATGGTCTGATCGCTGCATGGGGCGGCTACGGCGCTGTGGATGGAAAGTTTAGAGGCGCCATGGGGATCGACGCTGACAATAATGGATACGTTTATGTCGTTGATTCTAAGAATTCTCGGGTGCAAAAGTTCTCTACAGACGGTGCTTTTCTGGGAATCCTCGGCAACGGATATGGGTCTGGAAGAGGGCAGCTAAGGAACCCCACCGAAATAGCCATTGATCATCTGGGCAACAAGTTTGTTCTGGACGAGAGCAACTTCAAGGTAGTTAAATTCGGGCCTGATGACGGCTATGTCCGCGAATTCGGTGAACGCGGTTATGCAGCCCATCAGTTCTATGACCCACAGAATATTGCGGTCGACAACGCTGGAAACGTCTATGTCTTGACGACTCAGAATCCGTATATCAAGAAGTTTGATAATGGGGGTAACTTTGTTGCCGCTATCGGTGGTGTGGGGTGCAACACCGCCAATGGTAACCGTGGAATCGCAATTGACGCTGATGGGGTCATCTACGTCTCTCAGGGATACCAGATCCTAAAGCTCTATGCCAACGGTGATTTCTGGGAATGTATCGGTGAGTATGGAACCGCCCCCGGACATTTCGAAAGTATTCCCAATATCGCGATTGATGCACAAGGCAATATATATGCAGCAAACCCCGGCATTCATGGCGTGGATAAGATTGCCAGTGATGGTGAGTTTATTGCGCGATTTGGGGTATTAGGATCGGGGTCCTATGACTTCCAGGGTCCTCACGGAGTCGCGGTTGATTCAAACGGCGAGATATACGTTACTGACTCAGCCCAAAATCATGTCAGAAGATACCTTGAGCTGAGTCCAAAGATCAGTGAAATAGGCCCGTATTCAGTAGCTGAGGGCTCATTGCTCCAGATTAACGTAACGGCTACAGATCCTGACAATGATGTCCTTACCTTTTCTTTCGAGGGCTTGCCCGATGGGGCGGCAATTAACTCGTCTACAGGGGTATTCACATGGACACCCACCTCAACTGATGCTGGTGTCTATCCCGTAAAATTTAGGGTCAGTGACGACTATTGGTGGGATGAAGCGAGCACGGTAATCACTGTGATAGACATCGAAATATCTGCTCCGAATGGCCCGCCCGTCGCTGATGCAGGTGGGCCCTACTATGTTGGCGAAGGAGCTACTGCTGATCTGGATGCCTCTGGATCGACCGATCCAGATGGTGACACTCTTCTGTACAGGTGGGACCTTAACGGGGACGGGGTGTGGGACACCGCGCAGAGCGAGAGTCCGACAGCCAGTGGTTCATGGAGTGATGACTACGTTGGTTACGTCGTCGTTGAAGTTAGTGATGGAACTGTCAGCGTGATCGGGTCTTCGCCCGTAGTCGTTAGCAATACTGATCCAAATATAGAAAACCAAGAAAAGACTATTAGCGGCTTCGAGGGTGCGGTTGTCTCGTTATGGACCAACTATTCGGACGCTGGCTCAAGCGACACACATGAGGCAGTGGTTGACTGGGGCGATGGATCACCTGCCTCTCCAGCTGCTATTTCCGGATCTAATGGATTTGGCAGCATTACCGCTAGCCATGTCTATCAGGACGATCGCTTGTATGACGCCACGCTTACATTGGTTGATGGTGATGGCGGATCCGCAGTAGAAAGATTCACTGCCGATATAGAGAACGTCGCACCAGCAGTTGATGCAGGTCCAGTACGGCGCGCCGTATGGGGCGAAGCAATTGCATTCTCTGGAACGTTCCAAGATCCGGGTGGCGAGGATACACATGAGTTCTCGTGGGAGTTCGGGGACGGCAATGTCGCAACCTCCCAAGATGCCCCTCACTCATATGCAGCCCCGGGCACATACACGGCGACTTTCAGCGTAAAGGATGATGACGGAGGCATCGGCGTCGATACGGCCGATGTGGTGATCAATAAATTACCCTCAACACTAATCTACAGCGGTGTATTCGAGGGACAGTACTCCGACAAAGCTAGGCTAGCTGTCAGAGTCATGGCGGGCGACAGAGCCGTTCGTTTTCAGCAGGTCGAGTTTTTTGTTGGGGATCAGTCCGTAACCGCGGTGACTGACTTCAGCGGTTTGGCAGTGGCTGATATGATCCTTGACCAAGCCGCAGGATTCTATCCGCTAAGAGTCAAATATAATGGTGACGCATTTTACGGTCGCTCCGAAAGTCACGGATCGTTCAAAGTCTCTCATGAGGACATCCAACTGACCTACTTCGGAGATGAGCTATCCCAGAGCGGCTACGGAGCAGATCTGTTTGTGCAGCTATCAGAGACAGATTCATTTGTAGGCGACCTATCGGGTCGGGCAGTGAGCTTTGTGTTCAGTAACGAGATCGGACGCGTGACTACCATCCAGGCGATTACGGATGCCAGTGGTCGAGCCGGCGCGAACATGGGAGTAGATCTCCCGGCCGGCATCTACTCAGTTTCCGTGGGATTTGCCGGAGACAATAACTACAAGCCAGCTGACTCTGGGTCTGCGCCATTTACGATATGGGAACCAGCGCCGCGCCAGAGCATCAATGGAGCAGGCACAAGCAAGGCCGGTAAAGTTTGGGTTCACGCTGGATATCGAAACAACCTTCAGCTAAAAGGAGCCGTTCGGGTCACGGACCCAGCGACCGGACTAGAGCTACGTGCCGACTCTCTAGAGTGGCTGTTCGTTTATGAGACAGGGGCAATACTCACTGGAATCGCCACCGTGAATGGCGAAGCCTCTACTCCATTCACTCTATATGTCACTGATAGCGGAAATCCCGGAAGGAAGGGCCAAGCCGTAGCACTATACATCGACGGAGAATTGGCCATGTCCGGGCCCCTTGACAGCGGGAATCTTCACATTAAGAGGCATTAAGCAGAGAATTGCATGTTGTCCGGATAACCAGGGTATACTTACAGTGGTGGCCAAGAATGGCCGTGTGCGCTGAGCGAATTTCATCCCCTCGTTTTTCTCTTAACTCCCATGATTACGATTTTCCACCTGATGTGTCTTTGTTCGGTCTTGTCCATGAACATGGCGCATAAGATTTAGTATTTATTTGCTTGCCAGACAAGAGGGCAGGTCAGAAACCAAAGGAGTGGATCTATTTGAAGATCTACGTAGGAAATCTCAGTTACGACACTACTGAGAACCAGCTGTCCGAGTTGTTCGGACAGCACGGAGAGGTCGTTTCGACCGCTCTAATCACAGACAGAGACTCAGGCCGCTCAAAGGGCTTTGCTTTTGTCGAGGCTGCTAACGCAGATGCAGGTAAAGCTATGATTTCCGCTATCGGCGGTACTGAGCTTGACGGCCGTACACTTAACGTGGACGAGGCTAAGCCTAAGACAGACAATCGCGGCGGTGGCGGCTATGGTGGAAACGGTGGCGGCGGTAGCCGTTACTAGAAGCCTTTAGGGCAGGCTGAGGGGGCTGTTCGAAAGACGCTATAGGAAGGGCGGTTGACCTTTGGGTCGGCCGCCCTTTTTTTTCTTGTCGCCCGGGAGGCTGCGCCCACCCAATGCGTAATGCGCAGACAACTAGGGTATAGTGTCCGTCAGTCACTCGAATGAGTGGAATATTGCAATGACTGGGTGATGAGAAGGACCAGCACATGGTGTTGGTCCATTTTTTATGTCCAAAAAGATACAAGAACGGAAGAGGGTCGAGAATTTGGGTTTTGCCCAGCCACAGGAAATAATCGAAGGAATCTATCAGATACGCGGGGACAAGCCGTCGTGCCACGTTTATCTGGTGAGATCGAAGACAAAGAATGTGCTTATCGACAGCGGCACCAGTGAGGCTTTCGATAGTCTCACCATGTCTCTAGGGGATATAGGGCTGACGCCTGCTGACATCGATCTAGTCATCAACACCCATGAGCACTTCGATCATATTGGGGCTAATGTCTACTTCGCACCGAGCGCGATAATCGGGGCGCACAGCTCGGCTGCCACAAAGCTTGAGCGCGGTGACGAGTACGTAACCATGCACGATCGGGTGGGCGAGACACTCCCCGGGAAGTTCCCGACACCTCATCTATGGCTTGAAGAGGGAACGCTTCTCGACCTCGGTGATTTTCATTTGCAGGTCATGCATACCCCTGGGCATACCTCTGGATGCATCTGCCTCTACGATCCGATCCGCAGGATTCTATTCTCGGGTGACACTATATTCGCTAAGGGAACCCTCCCTGAGATCGCGCCATCCGGGAGTGCCGGGGACTATGTGCTGTCGCTGAACGAGCTTCTGACCAAGAAGATCTCACTCATACTGCCGGGCCATGGAAAAATATCTGAGGAACCAGAGTCGGACCTGTTCGACGCGCTTGAATACGCTAAAACCAACCTCGGGCAGGCAAGAGTTCTTGGCGGAGCAGACACCTGGAGCGAGTCCAC
>JAUVYG010000041.1 GCA_030603185.1 Actinomycetota bacterium
GTTGTCACAAAGTCACGGGTCCATCACTCGGATATGGATCCAGTGCTGATACTTACCTCGGATGTTCATCCTGGAGCCATCCGGATCCTGGTCGACGAACTTGTTCACACCAAAGAGGTGTTCGAGCCGTCTTCCATTGCACACCAGTACATGCTGGCTCCAGTGGACCACATGGCACTTCGGGACAACTTGCAGCGGATCAGAAGCCTTCAGCTCGAGACGACCGATATCAATATCCAGACGATTATCGGTCGCATCGGCAAGCTCCCCGCCCTACCGGGCCTTTACGTTGAGGTCATGGAGGAAGTGAACTCCCAGAACGCTTCCATTGAAAAGATCGCTGATATCGTGGCCAGGGATGTTGCGATGACCACCAAGATCCTGCAGCTAGCCAACTCGCCAGTATTTGGATTCATGAGCAGGATCTTGGACGTTCGTCACGCCGTATTCGTACTGGGCTTAGACACTATCAAGGGACTGGTTCTCTCTGCTTCGCTCTTCTCGAGCATCGAGATATCCGAAAAGACCGGGGTCGATCAAAAAACCCTTATCGACCACAGCATCAAAGTCGGTATTCTGGCCCGATCGATCTCTCTCGAAGAAGGCAAGGCTATTGACTTCGCCGATATCGCATATGTGGGTGGCTTCCTTCATGACGTCGGTCGTTTGGTGTTGGCCTCAGTTCTCGAAGAGGACTATGTACGGGCCCACAAACTTGCGGTCGACGCCAAGATGTCACTTGTGGACGCCGAGACCACCGTCTTTGGAGCTGACCACGCCAAAGTGGGGGGTTGCTTGCTGAGCTTGTGGGGCTTCCCTGATCAGGTGTGCGAGGCTGTGTTCCGTCATCACGAGCCGATCAGGTCAATTGATACTCAGCTAACGCCGCTTTCAGCCGTTCACGCCGCTAGCGTGATAGTGGATGGTCATGTTGGCCCGGGCACTGACGGTAAACTCGCTGCCTTCGATGAAGAGTATTTATCTCGCATTCACTGCCTGGATAAGATCGATGACTGGAAGAAAATCTCAACGTTCTCCTGAGGAGGTATTGTGTCCCGCAAAAGTACCACCTGCATCGGTAAGTCGTCCGGTCAGCCTGTCACTGAATACGACTCAGAGCGCGAGGCTTGGCAAGGGGCGAGCAGCCATCGCGAGCTCGTGCCCTACAAATGCTCCAAGTGCAGTCAATGGCACCTTGCCCCCAAAAGCCGACAGACTCCTAGTAAGGCCTGTAAACACTGCAGGGGAGTGAACGGCGAGCCTAAGCAGGCATACAACAGTAAGTCAGACGCCGATAAGCGGGCCCGCATCCTAAGTGACGAACAGGGCGTTCACCTCCGTGTTTACAAGTGCAAGCATGGCAGTGGCTGGCACCTAACAAGAGGCTAAGCCGCCTCATCCCTCGAAAAGTCCGCGATAACCGCGCGAGCATCAGTCACCGGACTGATATTGGCGGTACCGATCTTCATCACGGGACGAAGCATGCCCGAGATAGCCTCTGCAGAATCCGTCTCTACGATCAGGTAGACGGTATGGGCTTCAGCTTCTACCCAGCTGCTGTGAATCTTGACTCCGTACTCTTCGGCAGCCTCATACAGTTTCCCCCATGTATCTCTGGTCAGCGCTGCATCCCCAGCGGGGCAGGCCTCTGGTGAATGCCTGTGAGTGATATGAAATACCACGATGATCATCTCCTATGAGTGCGTGTGCTATGCATACTTCATACCCGCCACCTCGAAGCCTATTCAGGCATGTTTTCCCGGCGAGAAGGTGGGTACGAACGAATATTGAAAGCGCTGGAAATCACATTGGAGGGGCACTGTAGTGATCGATTCATCCGCTAATCGAACCCATAGAATTCACACGTTCTTCTTACATCTTGGTGTCTATGTCGTGGTCAACCTCGGTCTGTTGACCCTCAATCTACTGCAAACACCGGAAACCCTTTGGGCTCCCTACGTGGCCATTGGATGGGGGATAGCACTAGGGCTGCATGCCCTAAGTGCCTTCGTGGGGGAGGAACCGATGCAGATCAAGGAAGAGGGTGACGAAGAGCTAGTCGAGCGCCACCGAAAAGCATCATAGGGGTGCCGCACTAGGGCCAGAAGCTGGTGAGCTTCACGCCTGGCATATCGGTTCCATCCACAGCGGTTTCCACGTCGACACCGGTGACGGTAAGTGAAGCCCTAAGGTCACCAGTGGGTAGGCCAGCTGTCTAAGCCGTAGGCTATATTCGTTTCAATGCATTTCTGTCAATGCGCCACTTGGGCAGAAACCCGTCCATCAACTCTTTGAAACGTGCGTTGTGTGACGGCTCCAAGAGGTGGACCATCTCATGAACAACCACATACTCGAGCGATTCTGGCGATCTCTTAGCTAGTTCAGAGTTGAGCCGAATGGTACCGGCAGAGATATTGCAGCTACCCCATCTAGATCTCATGCGCTGAACAAAGAACTCTGGAGCCCCAACATCCAAGATGGGCTCCCACTTTTCGATCAAGGGTGGGACCGCATCTCTAGCTTGCTGGCTGTACCACTTGCGCATGACTTCCTGCCTTTTGTCGAAGCTAGCCCCTGGGCGCACCCGAAGGACCAGCCGATCGCCGTCAGGCAGTACTAGCGGTGACGATTCTTGCTCGACCACTGATAGGGTGAGATCCCGGCCCCAGACCCTGTGTGGTTCGCCGGTCACGTACTGTGGAGGCTCTGTTCTGGGCAGATCACGGAGCCTCTGTATTTTGTTCTGGATCCACTCGAGGCGGGTCGAAGCCAGGGCTCGAATATCGCTCATGCTCATGTGGATTGGAGCAGACATACGCACCTCGCCGTCCGGAGGATAGATCCTGAAGTTGACGTTCTTAATGCGCTTCTTAGTCAGCTGGATAGAAACGTCGTCAATCTCGATTACAGACTTAAGCTCGCGATGTGGTCGAGGCATCAGTTCAGACCCCATTGGCTAAGCACTTTAAATGCAGTACGGCTGACTTCGCTAGACTCATTCTCTAGTTGAGATTGAATCTTCTCTATTAGCTCTGCGTCGCGGGGTTTGTCTGGGCACAACTCCTGTATCCGGTACATGGCTGATGTTCTCACCTCGGCGATGGAGTCTGACAAGCCAGTGGTCAGGTGTCTTATCGCGTCAGGGTGCCCGGACTTTCCGATCGCTCGTATGGCCCTCCGCCGCTTGCGGGGATCATCATCTTCAAGTGCCTCGACAAGTGATTCAAGCTCTTCGCCCATCATCGTCTTGCTTGGTGTTGGTGGCGACGGTTTATATGTCTTGGCGGTCGCCTGGTAGGCGGCTCGAGCAGGAACTCGACCCTCCATCTCATCCAGAAAAGGGGAGGGAGTCGAGGGCTTGCCGTTGCGTTGTTTTGCATGGCTCAGGAAGAGCGCGCCCTTGGTGCGGGTCATGGCCACATAGACCAGCCGACGTTCTTCCTCGTGATCCTCTGCCTTTTGGTTTGGCAGAACGCCATCTTCGAGTCCTGGGACAAAAACGTTATCCCATTCGAGACCCTTGGCTTGGTGAATGGTAGACAGGACCACCTTGTCTTCGCCGGTGGACTTCTGGGCATTTGATCGAACTTTTCGTGTGGACTCAACAAAGGCCAAAAACTCATCAGGCGTGGCAAAATCGGCGGCCACTTTTGCGGCCTGTGAAATGTTCAGTGACCTTTGAGCCCGGGCTTCATCGTTCAGGCCTTTGGGGCCAGCAGCTTCTATACCGCTGGCAAGAACTACCACACCGTCGGCGAATTTCAGCCGACGACTGCGCTCCAGGTATGAAGTCATTTTGTTGTAGAGGAACACAGGAAGGGGGCGTTGACCTGAGGCACTCTGACTCTTGGGCTCGGAAAGTATCGAGACGGCTTGCAGCAGGTTCCTTACCTCTAATAGGTTCCAAAAGGGGCTACTACCTCTGAGCTCGAAGGGGATGTCCCGCTTCATCAGCTCTGACTCGAATACAGGGGCCTGGAATCCGTTTCTGATAAGGATGGCGATATCTTTAGGCGCGACCCCGGACTTGATGAACGACTCGATCCTGTCACAGATATCAATCGCCTCGAACTGTTCTGACGAACTGGACTGGAAGGTAGGGGAGGCACCGGGATCGGCGAAAGACGACTTGAACACCTTGTCTAGCCGATCCTGGTTGTTGGATATCAGGGTGGATGAGGGATCGATGATGGCTGAGTGGGATCGGTAATTCGTGTCCAGTTGGATGCTGGACGTGTCAGGGTAGCGGGCTCCGAACTCAGTCATGTATTCGACCCTTCCGCCACGCCACCCATAGATGGCCTGGTCATCATCCCCAACAGCCCACAGGTTCTGGTGGTTGAACAGCAGTTGGTCGGTGAAAGCGACCTGAGCAGGATTCACATCCTGGTACTCATCGATCATTATGTGATCGAATTGGCCGGCTATCCGAGATCTGAGTGACTCGTCGTCGCGCATCGCACTGATGCAAACGTTGAGTAGATCACCGAAGTCCACACGGTCATGACGTTCCAGCCACTCCTGATACTTCCCGTACATCTGGGCGATGTAGGGGTACTCGGAAAGTTTGTCTTTGTGGTCGATCTTGTCGATCGCCTGAAGGGGGGTGATCATCGAGTCTTTGAAGCGCGAGAAAGAATCCATGAGCGCCTCCATCTCGTCCCACTCAACATCCATGGTCTTAAGGGCCTTTCGGATGTCCATGTCCTGAGCGACGAACTCGCGAGACATAGCGTTTGGGTGAAGCTCGAACTGCTTGATCAGCTGAAAGCAGACGGAGTGGAAAGTGCCTACTCGGATCTGCCTCGGCGGTAGACCTGTGGCTGCGACCACCCGTTCTTTGATCTGTAATGCGGCAAGCCTAGTAAAGGTGGTTGCCAGAATACGAGAGGGCTCGACCCCGGCTTCGATAAGACTCAGGAATCGTCCGACCAATGTGGTGGTTTTACCGGTTCCTGGGCCTGCTACTACAAGGGCGGGGCCCAGGCCATGATCAGCTGCCGATTGCTGAGTGGGATTGAGCTTAGTTGGTCTTGATTGCATGTCCTACATCGTCTCACATTACATGGACAAAGCGACCGTCTTGGGTGGGCACATTTTTGCACGCGGACAAACAACGATGCCCTAGACTTGCCAGCTGATGTCGATTCGAGCTCCGCGACCTGGGGAGGAATCGATGGTCAGTCGGCCCTCCTTCAGCATCTTTGATCGTTTAGAGATTCCCGCGAGACCAAGGTGCCCATCTTCAGTCAACGCCTCAAAATCGTCTGGAACCGGGAATCCGATGCCGTTGTCGTCGATCACTAGGTGGCAAAGGTTCGCATCGCAGAACACCGATACCTTTACCGAAGTCGCCTCCGCATGCCTGGCGACGTTTGCCAGAGCCTCGTCAAGACACTGGAACAGAATCTCAGCGGTCTGTCCGTCGAAGACCAATTGTTGATCCAGTGCGACACCGCAGTTGATGTCTGTTCCGAATTCGCGAGTCGCTCGAACGCATATTGCGGATACCCGCGAGCTCATCTCATCCACTGATATCTGCCCTTTAGCCGAGGGTGCCCCCCCGACTGCGACTTTAAGGTCAGCGACCGCCTGCCTAAGAGCATCCGGCATTGTGCTAAGTACCGCGACTGACTCTTCTCTGCTTTGGAAAGCAGCCTCCGCACGAAGGGCGAGAGCCGACAGTCGATTGGATACCTTGTCGTGGGCCGCCTGGATGATCGATTCGCGAATCTCAGAAGACATACGCTCTCTGGTCCGTTGGTCGTGCCGGACCAAGACCAAGAGCGGAAGCGAGAAACTGATGAGGCCCACTAGAAATAAGCGGGCGATGGCCGAGGCGAAGAGGATGGGCTTAAAGGGATCGAGCCCAAGGTCCAAGTAGGGGGACAACACATAGACGAGATAGGCGAACAATGTGGACATGGTGATTACGATGAATGGCCCGAGGCGCCGCTGCCACACAATGTAGAGCGAGGCCGGCGGAGCTTCACTGTCCGAGTCGCTGATCTTTGATGCCTCTAGGGACTTGTTGAGAAGATAGAATGGGATCAGGACTAGAAGTGACAAGATCGAAATGGGTATCGCACCAAGTCCGAACTCGATCGTTGGAAACATACCTGGTAAAGGGGCGAATTGGGCGGCTGGCGTTCCGTTGATCAGAGCCAGCCCCGCAAGTCTGGTCGGTATGGTCGTATCCAGACTGACTATCATGGCAGAAAGCGTGATGGCCCCCGCGAAGAGCAGAAGTCCATTGCGTTGACCTGCAATTGGGATGGTAGTGGCGAAGACCACGGTGATAGATATGACTATCAGTATCATCAGTATCCGCGCGGGGCCGTAATACAACGCATCCAGTTCTTCGGCAGCCGTGGCCGACTCGATCTCTTCTGGGACAGGGAAGTGGATGGCCGCATATCCAGTGAATTCATCGTCGGGTCCCGAGTAGGGACCTCCCGTTGTTATCAGTATCACTGCAACAAGGACCATGATGATGGCCAGGGATGTTGAAGTGGTGGACAAGTACTTCTTCCATCGATCGTTTTGGGATGGTGCCGATCTGCGGGCCTTGGATGTGATTGCGATTGCTATCAGGGCTAGGGCGACAGCCGCCAGCAGCAGTCCCGCGACACCCAGTGTGAATCTGAGGAAATAGAGCCCCACGCCGATGGCCATGATTCCGATGATCTCGGCTCCGCTGATCAGCCAGGCGCGGACATCGATGTCCGGGAAAGAGAGCCTATCCATTCTTGCCATAATATTTATCCAACCAATCGACGATTATCGGCTCCTCGAACGGCTCCATCTTGCAACCGTTCAGTTCCTTCATCCGGGTGACAGTGGCGCTCCAATCTCGTGGGGTGACGACCATGTAGACCCCCTCGAACAGTTCGAATCCCTCTTCGAACCCCCGGGCAGTGGCTATTTCCCTTCCGGAAAGATCGCTGAGGCCATGGCAAGCGGAGCAGACTCGCAGCGTGACCTCTTCGCGCTCCTTGTCGCTAAGAGCAGAAAGGTCCTGGGAGTTTTGGCGTTCATCGCCGTCGGAGGAGTCGGGGGAAAAACCGAATGTGCCGGTCTCTACCAGAAGGAAGAGCACGGCGACGACACCTACGAGAGCAAGTGCCTTCATCACGTCCTGGTTCACGATCACCCCTCGCTAGGGAAGTTAAGTCCTCTACTAGATTGCTCTACTTTTCGTTTTCATGCCAACACCATTAATTGGTAGTTATGATCCACCAATGGATGGGCTTCAAGGTCAGAGCCTCAAAGGGGATATTTGGTCATGTAAGCGAAACCGTGTGTTGAATTTGGAGGCAAGGTATGCCGGAGACGCTATCGAATATGGCCACCACGACCTCAAAGGACTCGGTTCAGATTCGTGACTCCCTGATCGCTTGGATGGATCAGCTTGATGATGCCGGACAAGAGGTATGATAGCTCTTAGCCAGTGCGGCATTGACCCAAGGTACTGTGCAGGGAGGAGCCCCCTTTTGGATGATCCCATAAAAGTCATGGTCGTAGACGATGAGATGCCGGTCCGGGACGCGTACTCCCGCTGGCTTGAAAATGATGGACGAGCTGTCGTGGTCGGAGAGGCCGAGACTCAAGCACATGCTGAACGAGTCCTCGATGAGCTGAGGTCAAATCCCTCTACGAATCCAGACGTGATAATCGTGGATATGGGGCTTCCATCTGAGGAGGGCGGCCCGATCGAGGTCCACGGTGGTGTGGCCCTGGTGCCCAAGCTTAAAAAGGCCTCCCCCGACGTACGAGTCTTGATGGTCACTCAAAGTACAGACGAGAAGCCGATCGTTGAGGCATTCGCCGCAGGGGCGGACGGATACGTTTGGAAGAACGAGACCGGTGACGCTATTGCCACTGCCGTTGAGAATGTCCATGAAGGCAAACTGGTCGCCACCATTTCAGTTGCCGAGAAGATGCTTGGGAAGTTCCGAGATCTTCGTGGTCGCGAGAAGGCCATCCTTCAGCGCAAAGGGCGACACAAAGGGCTTTCAGAGCTGCTATACCGCACCATGAAGCTGTACTGCTACGACGGGCTGTCAGCAAAAGAGATAGCCGATCGTGAGCACGTTAGCGTTGACGGCATCAACTCCCGCATCAAAAAGGCCAAAGAGATCCTTGGTGCTTCATCCCGTCGCGAGGCCTTTCGCAAGATGAGCGAGCTGTCGAAAGACAACGTCAACAGTTAAGTTTTGTTTCGCATGGCAAACTTTTAAGGAAGTCCCGAACGTTATTAAGTGAGTTACTAGCTCGATTTGGGTAACCAACCTCGCAGGGGAAAAATGTGAGGGGGTAATTGGTGCTTGGGGGACGAGTCAGTTCGAGTGTAGGTACAGCTGCTCTAGCTTTGTTGGCGGTAATTGTACTGTTGGTAGTAGGAGTCTTCGCCTCAAATGCCGCGGTCGGCGAAGAGGGGGGACATGAAGCGTCCACCAAGACCGAGAAGTCCTCAGATGGCGCGCTAGGGTCCAACAACGAGATGAGTGCGAATGAGAATACTAGCAACCTGTTGCCAGACCCATTCGGGGCCATTGGCGACATTCTTTTCAATATGGGAATCCGCACGGCAAGTGGCGTGACCCAGGAAGTTCAGGTCGCACCAGATCCCCCTGATGATTTTGTCCCATCAAGGTCTCAGGTTCCGATGGGTTCTGATCCCACTGCGGATATTAGGGAGTACATTGGTTCGGCGGCCGTAAAGGTGACTGACGGCGACGTTTGTGGAATAAATAAAAGCCCCGCGTTCCGGTGCGGAGAACATTACACCTATCACGTTGGTTGTAGTGGTAAGCCTGAGCCAATCGAGACCGGTCTTTACCATATGTTCGTGGGTAAACTTTCTGGGCCGATTGACCAAACAGGCGATGTTAGCAGTCGCCGGTTTACATTGATTTTGGATGACGGTGATCCAAGTAACGACCGGCTGGCCGGACTGGGTTATGAAAATGACTTTCACCTAGGTGCGAATACCCTATACCGTCTGGAGCGCCCTAGTCAGAGCAATAATTGGCTGGTCCTTCGGACTGACACTAAGCCAGGCTCTTCCAAGACCACCTCCCAGATAGGAGCCCGGGGCATTGTAGCAGGCGACACATTTGCTTTCCTGATTCCAACAGATGAATTGCCGTCGCGACCAGCGGGCGATGAACGAATAGTTGGCAGGCTGGTCGCCGAGGTCTTTTCTGGGCCCCTTCCGGACTGGAATAGCACAACAGTTAGCGATGAGACAAAGACCTACAGCGCCGACATATTGGGCGATGTGCAAGAGCCTCTGGGCGAGCTTTCACCCTCGACCACTGATGCATCCACATTCGCCACCTGTCCCTAGCTCATAGCTCGCAACTTATTCTCTTTGAGCTAGGGCTACAGGTTGTTACAGTAATCGTATGTATGTTCTTTACGTCGACGACAACGAAATTACCCGGCACGAGCTTGAAGAAGGCTTTGAGTTTGTAGCTCCAGACTGGGAGATGCGGGTGGCTGATTCGCTCGAGGCCGCAGAGCACATCGTCAACTCGACCAACTCGCTCGACGCAGTAGTCACCCGGTCAAGGGTTGAGCATATCGATATGGACCCACTCTTGATGCAGGTGTCTGATGTGCACCCAGGCGCAATTCGCATCATGGTCGAGGATATGGTCCACACGCAGGATATATTCCAGCCGTCGTCCCTTGCACACCAGTACATGCTTGCGCCAGTTGACCACGTCAAACTGAGGGACACGCTTCAGCGCATACGTGGCCTTCAGCTCGATACAACAGCTGCTAAGATCCAACATATTATCGGGCGCATCGGCAAGCTTCCAAGCCTTCCAGCGTTGTATGCAGAGATTTCTGAAGAGATTCAGAGCCCAGCCACAACCGTTCAGGAGGTGGGGGAGATCATCGCCAAGGATGTGGCGATGACCACAAAGATCCTGCAACTCGCCAATTCACCGGTTTTTGGATTCACCAGTCGGATCATGGACATCAGCCATGCGGTCTTCGTGTTGGGTCTGGACACTATCAAGGGGTTGGTGTTGTCGGCCGGCCTGTTCTCCAACGTCACAGTCTCGCGGGCCTCCGGAGTCAACCCGGAGCGATTCATGGATCACAGCACCAAGGTCGCTCTGCTAGCACGGTCCATCGCTATCAGCGAGAATAAATCGATAGATTTCACAGATATCTCCTACATAGGTGGCTTCCTTCACGACATCGGTCGGCTCGTGCTCGCAAGCCAGTTGTCCGAGGAGTACGGACATGCTCACGCCCTGGCCGAAGAGCGGAAGATTCCGCTTATCGAGGCGGAAGTCGAGGTGTTCGGAGCTGATCACGCTGAAGTAGGCGGGTGCCTTCTAGGCCTATGGGGATTCCCTGACCAGGTGTCCGAGTCGGCCTTCCGCCATCATGCCCCCATCGCCTCGATCGACACGGATTTCACCCCACTTACTGCTGTACACACCGCAAATGTCATCATAGAGCGCAGGTCCGGACCGGGGCTCGACGGCAATCTGGCTGAAGTGGATGCCGAGTATATGGCTCGAATCAACTGCCTTGATCGCGTCGATACATGGAAAGGCATTATTGCTCTCTCGTAGTCCCTCCCAACATCACCAATTCCTGGTGTGTGATTAACGGTGCCGCCCCGCGATAATTCTCTTAGGTGGTTGATGTGCAATGTAAGTAATCCTAACTAAGAGGTGCAACATGGTGCGAAACCGTTCGTTGATCCGAAAGATCGGTCTTATAGCTGCTGCCGTAGGGGTAACTCTAGGCATGGCAGTCTCTGCTGGGTGCCTTGAGGGCGGAATCCAAAGCCCGAAACCCGTGGGAGCCCAGACAGTGACTCCAGACCCTGTTCCACCAGCTCCGAGTCCGGGCCCGGATCCCACCCCTCCTGAACCAACTCCACCGGAAGACCCGGAACCTGAAGCCGGCGTACCCGCGGCAATTACCGAGATTTGTTCTCAGTGCCATGGCCTGCAGGACACCGACCAGAATGTGATCGTCGAAGGCAGAGGCGTGATCACACCACTCGAGAGTGTCAATCAAACCGTTGGTCCACGTTCCGGTGGCTGGGAATCGACCGTTGATCGTATGCGTGACTCCAATGGATGCACAATGACCGACGAGCAGCGCACAGAGATCATCGCCTGGTTGGACGGTCTCTAGGTCTGCTAAAATCAGCAGACAGAAATCAACAAAGGGTAGTTCTGATTAGCGGTCACAATGAACGATTGGCAACTCAACTCCTCCAGGCCTTACCTCACGTCGCCATGATAATCGGCTCAGATAGAGTCATCGCCCACGTGAATGAGCCGGCAAAAAAAGCTGGCATTGTTCCAGGTGAGAAATGCTGGGACGCTTTCGGTGGCAAAATTTCCCTTACAGACGAGGACCGATCACTGGTTGAGTGCGGCGGCTCCCGAGAGGGTATCAAGTGCAAATTCTGCATGGCCGATCAGGCCCTCGGGAATGACACCGAGATGATCTCAAATGTTGAGGTAGAGGGTGTGACTTGGAGGACCCACTGGAATCCCATCGGGAGCCAGCAATTCCTCCACTATGGTGTCGAGATAGAAGCCGTTAAAGAAATGGGGCTGATTGAGGACGCCTCGTTCTGGCACCTGCGAACCCAAGAGATTGCCAAACTCGGGTACTGGACGCAGGACCTGGAAAGCGGAGTTCTAGAATGGTCCGATAATATCTTTGAGATTTTCGGTGTCCCCTCTGCCGAGTTTGATTTTGACGCATTCTTGAGCTTGGTTTCATCCGACGATCGCCGAGCCATCATCGACGCGACACAGAACGCGGTTGAGCATCCTGACGATGGGGCATACAGCATTGAGTATCAGGCCAATAAGCCCAATGGAGACCGGATTCACCTCCACGAAGAGGCGTTCATCCTCCATGGATCCCACGGTGCCCCTGATCGACTTGTCGGTATAGTCCAGGACGTCACAGAACGGACGAATGCTGCAAGTCAACTCAGGCACAACTCCAAGATGCAGGCGGTTGGGCAGTTGGCCGGCGGAGTGGCACACGGGTTCAACAACATACTCGGTGTGATCATGGGGGAAACTGAACTCAGCCTTCTCGACGATCCAAGGGATTCAGTACGGACGCGGCTTGAGAGTATTAAGAAGCAGAGTCAGCGGGCCAGTCAGATCGTCTCCCAGCTATTAACATTCAGCCGGCGGACCGTGGCACAGCGGCGCCCGATAAAGTTGGTCGCTGTTATCAATGACTCTCTTGATCTCATGAGGGTGGCCCTACCTCCCCAGATCACCATCGAGCGGGATTTTATTGTGCCTGATGCCGCAGTAGATGCTGATGAAAATCAGCTTAGTCAGGTGATAATGAATCTAGTTACCAATGCTGAACATTCAATCGGGCATCGGGGCGGGGTCATCACGGTTGCTCTCACGGAGTGCGGGTTGAAGCCTAGGATGCGTAAATCACTCGGGCTTCCCGAGATCGGGCCGTATTTCAAACTAACAATCAGAGATACTGGCGCGGGAATCAGCGCTCAGAATATTGATAGAGTGTTTGAGCCATTTTTTACCACTAAAGAGGTTGGATCCGGGACCGGACTGGGCCTTTCAGTTGCCCATACAATCGTTTCGGACCATGACGGAGTGATCACCGTGGATAGCGTCGAAGGCCAGGGTGCGACATTTGACGTCTTTTTGCCGCAAACAGTCATCGACCCCCAGGGCTCTTCGCCTAGAGGGATGGCGATGGATGATATCAGTGCTCGAGTGCTGCTAGTTGATGATGAGCCTGTCGTCCTTTCAGTGATGGCTAGAATGCTCTCGAGTCTCGGATGTGAAGTGGATCAAGAGACGGACCCCCTCGCGGTCACGAACGTTCTTGATCAAGGTTCACGACCGTACGATATGGTCATCTTGGATGTGGCTATGCCGGGAATGAATGGCAAGGAGCTAAGAAGGCTGATCCGTGAGTCCCATCCGGATCTTCCTGTGGTCGCCGTATCCGGGAACATCGATGGTATATCCCTCAACGAAGTCAGAGAGCTAGGCTTCTCGAGCTACTTGCAGAAACCGGTATCCCTCCAGGACCTGGTAATAACTCTGAAAGCAGTACTGGAAGACGATTAGTCGAAAGGCACTGGCGAAAACACGTCATCTACATTGTGGACGACATCGAACAGTGGTGAGCCCGGATCCGGCTGACCAAAGGCCACCTGCCCAAGAAGTCTGTCATCGTTACTGACCGCCTGAACCAGCAGGGTGCTTCCATCAGGTAGTAGAATCTCGGTCAGCCGTGGACCGTCGAGACTACAACCGTCCGCTCCGCGACAGACGAGGCTTGATGGTCCATCAAGGGTGTTCGTCCAGACTTGCCTGCCAGTGTCGCCTTCGTAGCCGCGGAATACTATTGGCAGATATGTATCCACTGGTGGATTGCCATCCGTAGCCACGATCAGATGTGGAGTTGATCCACGTTCGACTTGATCGAGCGGCAAGAATCCTTGGTCCACCACTTCAAAATTGCCGACCGGTGGACCGTCGAACACTGGGACATCACCGAAACCAGCCCAAGCGTTAGGCGGGCCCCCAAGGTCTCCAGAACCATCATCCGTAATGAGCGAGGTGCGGGGAAGCGGTTCAAAGTCATCGGTCACAGGGGAGCTGATGCTGTTATCAACGACCTCGTCAACACTTTCGTCAGTCTGTGTGTTGTCCGGGGACGCGAATATCACGATTCCCAGGATGAGGATCAGTAGGCCCCCGCCGCCAATGTACACCCAACTGGCGACACCATCTTCGTTTCTAAGTAGAGAGAGTTTCATGCAGATCCCCCTAGTACGGCTGGGTCACTGAGTGGCTCAGCATTTCTAGCTTACGACTATTAATTACCCCATTCAGTGGGTAGTGACGCGCGCAAGGAAAGTGAGGCGACCTACAGTCGGGGCATCCGTCGCCTCTCTATGAATCGTGGGTATAGGCTGGCCCAAAATACAATCCCGACGGCGATGGTGAGACCAAAGAACATAGGTGGCGAGAAAAGAAATACTGCAATAACGTTTGAGGTGGGAGAGATGCTCAGATTGGCGAGAACTGCCCAGAGAGTGAGAGCGGTCAGACTGATGATTGCCGTCAAGGATTCTCGGGTCGCAAGTATGACAAGAATCAGTCCGAAGAAACCAGCCATTACTATCTTGTAGAGCAACAGTCCCAACGCACCGTAGTTTTCCCAGACATTCGCGACTAGGGGATTGAACTCATAGCCTGAACCGATCTGAGACATGAAGGCACTGGAAGACAACGCATCTACCCCACTAATAGCGAGTAGGACCACCCAGGCTATCCATCCGACTGTCCTTGGTGCGACTCGAGTATCCATACTCATTATCTTCCCTCATCCAGGGTTGTTTAGCCCGCTCTCGAGTAGCCGAATCCTTCTGCGACCAGAGATTCAGTAAGATCTTGCATTGAAAGAACCGAAGCCAGACTGGTATCGGGGCTACTAGTTTTCGTTGGGCTGCCCAAAAGTGTTCGTGCG
>JAUVYG010000029.1 GCA_030603185.1 Actinomycetota bacterium
GTTATCTACGCTGCTAGGCGGCTATTATCCACGAAGCAGTGAAAGAACACTCTGTGGTACAGCGTTGGCCTGTGCAAGCATTGCAGTACCAGCCTGAACCATGATCTGGTTCCTTGTGAAGTTGATCATCTCTGCTGCAACGTCGAGGTCGCGGATACGACTCTCAGAAGCTGAGAGGTTCTCAACAGAAACTGTCAGGTTCGTAATAGCTGAGTCGAGCCTGTTCTGCAGAGCACCAAGGTCTGAACGCTGGCTGGATATTGTGTTAATCGCTGTATTAACAACGGTTATCGCAGTATTAGCGTCAGCGGAAGTTGCGATAGTCGAGACATCAATGGCCAGAGTGGTTGAGTCTGTCTGGGCAATCGAAATTCCGATCTGGTTCTCAGCGCCTGCGTTAGCGCCAACCTGGAGGCTTCCGCCACCACCGGCAACAACAAACTGCTCAGCAACTGTTCCTGCGACAATGTCAGCGGTCAAGTCTGCGTTGACGGTAACTGTGACATTGAACTGGCCGAAACTGACGTCAAGCTTATCGAGACCAACAGGTGGGGCTGCGATAGTGACATTCTGCGTATCAGCTGAACCGGCAGGATCCTTTGTCAAAGTCATTACGCCAGTGGCTGCGATGTAGTCGATCTGGTAGGTATCAGCGAGCGCACCGTCTGCCTGGATGCTAGAGATACCCGCTGCTGGGCTGAGGTTGGCACCAGGGGTTACAGTAGTTGTAAGAGAACCGGTCAACAGCTTCTTTGTGTTGAACTCTGTAGCCTGTGAGATACGATCGATCTCAGAACGCAGTGATGAGAACTCATTCTGTAGAGCCCCGCGATCAGGATCAGTTAGCGTATCATTTGCAGACTGGACTGCTAGCTCGCGCATACGCTGCAGCAGACCGTGCATCTCGCTGAGTCCACCTTCTGCAGTCTGGATCATAGAGATTCCGTCTTGGCCGTTTCTGACAGCCTGGTTGAGACCGCGAACCTGCGCGCGCAGCTTCTCAGAGATAGTAAGACCCGCAGCATCGTCAGCTGCGCGGTTGATGCGGAGACCTGAAGACAGTCTCTCAAGTGATTTACTTAGTCGAGCATCGTTGATGCCGAGGTTCTTGTGCGCGCTTAGCGCGGCGATGTTCTGGTTAATCTGAAGTCCCATTTTGGTTTCCTCCTTGAAACTATGGGGTGTAATAACAATGGTCGCATCCTGCGACCTGTGACGTGGGGACAAATCCCTCTTCCCGGTTCATCACCAGGGCCTCGCCTGTTCGCGAGACTTGATCACTTTCCTCTAACATCACCCGCCTTCCTTGGCTTTTAGAAAAGTGTCACTTATTCGTGTGGAAATTTTGTCTCCACTAAGTAACTTCGGTCTATTTTACACACAACTTTAGTGATTTTCCATTACCCACCTGGGGTCTACTCATCCTTTGGGTTGGTGCTGTCTATCTCGGTCTTCCGGCGACTGCTAAGGGCCTCGGTAGCAGCTTCAAGACCAGGGAGCTCTGCTTTAGCAGCCTCAAGATTCTCTTTCTTGATAGCCTCCCAAACCTCGCGCCTGTGCACAGGTACATTGATGGGAGCTTTGATGCCGAAGCGCACTTTGTCGCCCATGAGTTTTAAGACCGTAACCTCGATGTCTTCTCCGATCATGAAACTCTCTGAAACCTTGCGCGTAAGCACAAGCACTATATTGACCTCTCTTTGATCTAGTTGTCCTCGGCCTCGGCGGGCTTCTCGTCGAATACCGCGTGGCGAGTCTGATATGAAGAGTTTGTTAGGATGAGTTGCTTGCCCATTTTGGCCTTGACGTTGACAGCTATTGGCGCCAGAAGGTTTGCTGTCATCTCTTTGATATCACCTGAGATTGTTAGTAGGCATATGAGGTCGATATCCTCAGCAACCGTTGCTCCCAGTGAGCTAAGGTCGTCATCACCGATCTCTACTTCGTAGTTGGTGAACAACTCGAATGGATCCGCAACAACAAACGCGATGTCACCATCGTCCAACGATTGCATCCACTTGAAAGGGGTTCGATCCTCCTGTTCGAGCATTACAAAACGGCGGTTTTCCTCGAGCCCTAATATCCCGTCAGGAAGGGTAATCACTGAGTCTTCTTCTACAGATACGGGACCGAATCTCGCGGTATCGATCTGGATAATCTTAGCTCCAGTTTCAATGGACAACAGCATGCGCTCCTTTCGTGCAAATCATGTTCAGCTTAAATGCCCTATCTTAGAAAGTCGAGCAGAGAGACCTGCATCATTTGAGAAGCAGCTCCAAGGGATGATTGGTATGCTATCTGGCGGGTCTGAAGGTCCATGATAGCTTTTGCGAGATCCGCATCTTCTTCCCCGGATAGCAGCCCCGTTAAGCGTAGTTCGGTGTCCTCTAGAGCTGCTTTTGCACCCAGCAGGACGTTTGTGCGAGCACCGACATCTGAAACAATGTCACTATTTGCAGACGTTGCCCTGTCTATTCGAGCTAATCCCTCTTCCATGGCTGCATGGTCGCTACTTCGTAATGCCGTAGAGAGATCGGACAGCATGGTGAAATAGTCTGGGTCCCCGGCAGTTACAGCCCCCCCAATGTTGAAAGCCCGCTCACCGTTTACCCCGATGTCAATCTGAATGCCAGGTGCGATCGTTCGGTTCAGGGCACCAGTGTCACCGCTGTATACAGGCCCAGCGAAGGGGGGGTTAGAGTAGATCTGGCCAGCGAACACATAGCGCCCCGCAAGGCTTCGGTTTCCGATGGCGGATAGCCCCTCGGCAATCGCGTCGATCTCGGTGGCTATCGCATTCCTGTCATCCTGCGACAGTGTGTCGTTCAGGCCCTGTACGCTAAGCTCGCGGGCCCTGTGGAAGCTTTCGGTCATACCTCTTAGGGCATTTTCCGTTTCAGCCAGCCAGGAGTCAGCCTGTCCGATGTTCTCCCTGTACTGTGCTATTTCTGAAAGTTGGCTGCGCAGCATCAGAATGTTTGCGGTCTTTCCAGGATCCTGCGAAGGCTGGCTTATCTGCTTGCCTGATGAGGCGACCTCTGTAGCCCGCTGAAGCTTTTCAGTATTGGACATGATGTCTCTCATGACGCTGTCGAGCATGAAACTTTGTGTGACTCTCATCATTTTACAGCCCCAACCTTACGAGCGTTCCAAGCATCTCGTTCTGTGTCGATATCATTCGTGCCGCAGCCTGGTAGGCTCGCTGGAATTTGATCATATTGACCATTTCCTCGTCAATGTTGACACCGCTTGTTGCTGCACGCATCCCAGATAGCGAATTTGAGAGCGTGCTCTCGTGCCTGACGCTCATATTCGCGAAATTTAGGTCTCCTGCTAGCTCTACCGCAGTCGATGAAATGAAGTCGCTCAGGGTTTCAGTGCCTCCCGACATCACATTAACGTCCCTTATGGCCAAAATGGACAACACCACATCGTTATTGCCAGGCGTACCTGTGGTCGAAGAGGCGGCTACCAACTGAGGGTTTCCTGCAATGCCGGCATTTACCGCGATCGTAGATGCATCAGTCCCGCTGAAGAAATCACGACCGGTACTGTCATCAAGAGCATATGCAGGATTATGAATCGTGTTGATTTGAGTGATCAGTTCTGCTGAGAAGTCATCCAGCTTCTGCTGGTAGTTAGGGATAAATGTGTCACGGGAATCAATTAGGCCCTGGATCTTTCCACTGCCTGCGGCGAGCAGCTCCCCAGAATATGCCCACCTGACCTCGAGGTCACCGCTGCCCGGGTCCACGGTCTCAATCTCGTACGAATTACCATCACGCACGAGTGCCTCAGAGCCGATGAAGATGTTCAGTCCCTCATTGTCTGTTGGTCGAATTATTAGGTTTGTGAATCCTGAAAGCTGGTCTAGCAGTGCATCGCGCTGATCCATCAGATCGTTCGGTGGATTGCCGGCTAATGCCAGCTGCTTGATCTGTGTATTCAGGTCAGCTAACTCGCTCGCCATGAGATTAACCTGATCTACTGCTTGGATGACGCCCTGGTTGAGTATCGCCCTTTCATCTGTGAGCTCTTGAGATACCCGATTGATGGTGGCGGTCAGGTTGGTCGCCACCTGAAGAACTTCTCTTCTTGCCGCGAGGCTGTCAGGCTGGTTCGACAGGTCTTGCCATGAGTTCCAGAATGCGTCAAGACCGTTTGAGAGACTGGTACCGCTTAGACTTCCAAATGCGCCCTCGACTCTGGTCAGGCTGATCGATACCTCTTCCCATTGACCGAGAAGGGCAGCTTGACCACGGAATTGAGAGTCAGTGAACTCGTCACGTGACCGGGTGAGCGCTGCTACTTCTACGCCGTCGCCTATTCCGATCAGCCCAATACCGCCTTCATACCCTAACGAGCTACGTGCAGCGAGATCCACTCGCTGGCGTGAATAATTTGGATTCGAGGCGTTCGAGATGTTGTGTGCGACTGTGTCCATCCCGCGCTGGTATGAGAGAAGTGCACTGGAGGCAACGTTCAGACCGTGAAAAGGAGAAAGACTCATAACTTAGGCCTTCCTATCTATCAGGCTGATGCCAGAGCTACTCTTCTTTGGCGCACCTTCAGGCCCATAGGTCTTTCCAGACTCTGATTCACCTGTGACTGCTTGAACCAATATGTCGTCATATGCTTTCGCCTGACTTATCAGTCGAGCGTTCATCTGGTTCACGATGGCCAGCTCCTCAACGATCCGAGAGAGCGAGAATAGTCTGTTCTCGAGACCTTCGCGCTCTTTTCCCTCGGACTTTTCGATCAGGTCCCGCAGACTGATGTCCGGCGTATCCAACTCAAGTGCCTTGGCCAGGGTCTTAGTGGCTCTTTGGCGCTCAATTTCAGATTCCCGGACGGACTGCAGGACTGATTCCTGTTTCTTTACGACTATCGTCAGATTCTCGCTATCGCGTGAGAGAATCATTTCCTTTTGCTCTTCGGCAAGTGCTAGTAGTTCTTTATGCTGTTCGGTGAGCTCATCCAGACGGTTTGTTAGGTCTGTATAAGCCTCATTGAGGTCACTCATTCTCGCCTCCTTGCGAGAGCTCATCGCTGGCTGCCACCTGTGGTTGATGAAGGCCAGTTATGAGCTGTTGATACATCAGGTCCGCTAGACCCAGATTTCCCGATTCTGAGATAGATTTGGCGTACTCTTCATCGAGCATCTCTTTATACATCGATTGACCTGGTCCGCCCTCCAGCATACCCCCCTCAGACACGGTGCCTCGCATCTTCTGCAGCATATAAGTAACGAAGACTGACTCAAAAGCTTGGCAGGCTTCTTTCAGTTCTGCGTTGCTCTGTTGGCGATTTCCGTTCTGTTCTATTGGGCCTGAAAGGCCGGCGATCGGGTCAATCGGCATTTGTCATCAGTTCCTTATGCTGTTCGCGGTCTTAAGCATCTCGTCAGCGGTCTTGACCACTCGCGAATTCATCTCGAAGCTTCTTTGGGTCAGGATCATCTGAACCATTTCCTCAACGATGCTTACATTCGAGCGCTCGACAAATCCTTGCCTCAGAAGACCGCGATCACCAGTTCCCGGTGTTCCGATGGTAGGCCTTCCCGAGCTGTTGGTTTCGAGGAATAGATTGTTTCCGGTGCTTTCAAGCCCCTTGGCGTTAGGGAACATTACGAGTTCGATATCACCACCGTCGACGACTGTGCCATCAGGCAGCTGATAGGTGATGGAACCATCAGCGCTCACATTAATATCAGCGGCATTGGGTGGAACCGTTACCTGGGGGAATAGAATAGCTCCCTGGCTAGTGGCTATGGTGCCGTTCGCATCCTTGTTAAAGGTGCTCTCGCGGCTGTATGCGAATCTGCCGTCAGGAAGTTGCACTGTGTAGAAACCTTCGCCTTCGATCGCAATGTCGAATGGGCGAGCGGTTGATTCAAGTGAACCTTGGCCAAAATTTTTGTCCGTTCCTGCGATCCTGGAGCCCTGGCCCACTTCAACAGTGTTGCCATCCCCGTCGGGCAGCCCACGGTAGACAAGATCCGCGAAGGAGACATCATTCCGCTTGTAACCGGCGGTGTTGACGTTCGCAAGGTTGTTGGCGACGACATTCATACCATGTTGCTGCGCAATCATGCCGCTAGCACCGGTATGGAGTGCGGTGTACATATAAAACCTCCAATTCTTGGAGGTCGGTCTCTACTTCAATCAATCCGTAGAGCTAAGCTTCCGCTACGCGGTCCAGCTCGTTAACTCCGACCTACTTTGTTTATTGCCTGATCAAGAGTCTGATCGATCGTGTGGATCATCCTCTGGTTTGCTTCGTAAGCTCTCTGTATCTCTATCATGGCAACCATCTCTTTGATGGCGCTGGTGTTTGCGGCTTCAAGGAATCCTTGTCGTACCTGTCCGGGAATAGTAGCTTCCGTAGTTGCTCCGGCAGCAAGTGTGAACAGGTTTGCTCCTTCTTTTATTAATTGGGAGGGATCTGTGAATTGTGTTACGCCAATGGAGGCGACAACGGTTCCGCCCTCGGATATCTGACCCAAAGAGTTGATGGTGACATCCTCGCCGCTGAGCGTAATCGGATTGCCAGCCGAATCAAGTACTGCCTGACCAGCAGTGTTCGCTAGTGTACCTTCCGCTGTTAGGTGGAAGTCCCCATTTCGCGTGTACCTTGTGCCCTGGTCGGTCTGAATGGAAAAGAATCCCTCACCTGCTAACGCGATATCAAGTGGCTGTCCGGTTTCGGTAAAACTTCCTACAGCAAAGTCAGTAATGGAGTCTCCTACGATTGGTGCAACTCGAGTTGCAGACACCGATTGGTTTCTGTCGGTACTCAGATTCGCAAATACAAGGTCGTACTCAGAGGTGATAGCGATGTCTCTCTTGAATCCAGTGGTTGTAGCGTTTGCAAGGTTGTTCGCGACAACATCCTGTCGACGAATCTCAGAAAGCATTCCTGTGGCCGATACATACAGGCTATTTAGCATTTCTCACCTCCTCACTTTGGGGTTTAAGACTTTGTCGCATTGTGTCCCGTATATCATATATGGCGCACCCTTGTATAGAACATACGTTTGTGACAGCCTGGCATGAGTGCGCAATATTACTTCTAATAACATCGGCATCGTGCCCTAGTTCTTTAGAAGGTGGGCTCGAAATCTGGATAGGAAATATTGCAGGAACTCAAAGGTTCGAACGAGGGTTCGAGGTGGAAAGAAATGTCACTGCCGCCTATCAAGTCTCAAGAGGAACCGTCGATAACAAGATTAAGCAGACATATCTACTCGAGGCCATTCAAGGAGGAAAGCCATGAGTATTAGCATTGGAGGCCTCGCAAGCGGCCTCGACACCAATAGTCTAATCGACCAACTTCTCGCACTCGAGCGAACACCCATTACGAATCTGCAGTTTCGACAAATTGCTTCGGTGACCAAGGCTGACGTATTCAAAGACATCAGCGGTCGGTTATCCACTCTTAAAGATCTAGCATTCGATCTTACGCTCGAAGCCACATTCGATAAAAAAGCGACTAATGTAACAAATCCGGGCGCCGTCAGTATCCTGAGCACGACCGCCTCGGTAGGCGCAGACAACGGCACCTATTCAATTAACGTCGACCAGTTGGCTACTAGCCACACAGTCGCTTCTGCGCAGCAGGTAGATTCAACATCGGCACTTGGCCTCTCTGGGACTTTTACTGTCAATGGCGAGAATGTCACCGTGGGCGTTGGCGATTCTCTCACTGACATTCGCGACACCATAAACGGGACTGCGAATGTTGGCGTCACAGCTTCGATCGTGGATAACACGCTTCGCTTAAAAAGCGACACCTCGGGATCAGCCAATGTCATATCGTTCACCGATGACCTTGGGACTGACATTCTGACAACAATGGGGATTCTCGATGGTGCTGACGCAATTAACAACCAGTTAGTTGCCGCTGACGATGCGCAAGTGTATATCGACGGTCAGCTTGTGACCAGATCATCGAATACGATTTCCGACGCCATTACCGGCGTTACATTGAGTCTATCCGCAGTGAACACGTATGGTGTCGAACCTGCCGCGACTCTAACCGTTAGTCAAAATACAAATGCCATTATTGGGTCGATCCAAGCATTTGTCGATCAGTACAACTCGGTAATGGATTTCATTCATACCAAGAATACCGAGGAGCGAGTACCAGATGCTGAGAATACTACGGACAAGCTCAAGGGTCTTCTGCACAATGATGTCCTTCTAAGTGCTATTCAGTCCGGTCTTCGCCTGGACACCGGATCTTCTGTCAGCGGACTGACTTCTGCGGCCAACGGTCTGGCCATAATTGGTATCTCAGTAAGTACCGACCTCAGCGAAGCCGGTATCGGCAAGCTTGAGATAGACACCGCAAAATTGACCGACGCCATAAATGGTGAAATTGACGGCGTAACAGTGGAGGATGTAAAGGCGCTGTTCGTCGCCAATGCCGCAACCGAGCCGTTTGATTTCTCAAGCACTGGTATCGGTGGACGGCTGCACGAGCGAGTAGGATCACTCATTGGAGTGTCCGGTCGCATTACGTCCATGGAGAACATGTTCCGCAGCGAGGAAGACAGATTGCAGGATTCTATTGATCGGTTGGAACTTAGAGTCGAAGCAAAAGAGTCGCAGTTGATTCGTAGATTCACTCACATGGAAGTTCTTATGTCCCGAATGCGTACTCAGAGTGATTGGCTAACTCAGCAAATAGCCAATCTACCGAAAATGACGGCAGGCTAGTTAACGAATGCAAGGAAGCAATGAGTTAACTTTTCTAAGTTTTGTGACGAGAAATGTATGGCAAGGAGGCCAACAATGAACCCGAATCCCTACGATATGTATGAAGAGACCAAAGTCTCAACCGCAACCCCCGAGGCACTGGTGCTGATGCTCTTCGATGGATGCATCAAATTCACAGGAAAAGCTTTTGCGGCGATGGAAAAATGTGACAACCAGGCGTCGCACAATGCATTAGTGAGCGCTCAAAAGATCATTGAAGAACTTGAGTCAAGTTTGGACATGTCCACTGGGGATATTGCCAACAACCTAAAAAGCCTGTATGAATTTGTAAACGAACGTTTGATCGATGCAAACGTAAAGAAGGATCCGAAGCCTCTAGAGGAAGCACTTCAGGTGGTTCGCTCAATGAGGGCTATGTGGGCTGAGGCCATGACGCAGATGGCGCAGACTAGAAAGGAAGGCGTCAAAGTAAATGCCGCAGGCTAGCCCGGCTCGTTTAGCTAGGACAGCATTATCTGAACTGCTCGCAATCGCCGAGCAAGAAGTGGCACTTATTGCAAAGGACGACTTTGACGCCCTCGAGGAACTTCAGCCCCAGAAGGCTCCAATTCAGGCGAAATTATCAACTCTTCCACTAGACGAAGTGAGCCCAGCTGAGGGAGCTCAGCTGGCTATGATGCTCCAAAATATCGTTGATATTAATGAGAAGAATTTTCTTGAGTTGAAACGTAGACGTGCCGATGTAGCAAAGAGTATGGAGCAAGTGACTCGTCTTCATGAGTTCTCAGATGGGGTCCAAAGGACAATAGACCCCAAAAAGGGACGGTTCAAGGATACGGTGGCGTGATTCGCACGACGCTGCATCCGAGAGATTGACGAAACAACTGAATATCAACACGCAAAGCAATGGCAAGGATGTTTTTGTAGGTGCCTATGGAAGGGTGACTCTTCCGTAAGGCACCTTTTTTGTTGGTCTGAAACGATAATTATGAAGGAGGCGGACAGATGATAGACAAACTGATTTTCGACAACACGTCACTACTTCTCGAAAAGGCCGCCAGTGGAGCTTCCCGCAGGCAGGACATGATTGCTGGCAATCTTGCCAACGTCAATACCCCGGGCTATATCCGCAGAGATATCTCGTTCAAAGACCAGCTGGCTAGTGCGATTAAGAACAATGGCGCAGAGAGTCCCGCCGAACGTGTCTCCATCGCGCGCACGGTCGCACAGACTTACATGGATAACTCGATGCCACTTCGCCTTGATGGCAACAACGTTGACGTGGATATGGAAATGGCGAGTCTGGCCGAGAACCAGATCGAATACAACGCGTATACCAGACTGTTGACTGATAAGATCAGCATCATGCGCTCAGTCATCAAGGGAAGGTAGTTGATTAGATGTCTATTTTTGGTTCGTTGAACATCAGCGCGACAGGGCTATCTGCTGAGCGCATGCGCATGGATGTGATCTCATCCAATCTTGCCAACGCAAATACCACCAGGACCGAAGAGGGTGGTCCCTATCGACGCAAAGAGATCATCTTTACTCCGTTCGCTGCTCAGCTGAGTGGTGCGCAGGCCAAGAGCGCTACGCGCGCTACCGGTGTGCGTGTTGCTGGAGTCGTACCGGATCAGACGCCCCTTAGGCAGATCTACGATCCAGGTCATCCTGACGCTGACGACAACGGCTATGTTGCGATGCCAAACGTCAATGTCGTCACTGAGATGGTAGATATGATCTCTGCTTCAAGATCTTACGAGGCCAACGCTACGGCCTTTCAAACTGCAAAGACAATGGCCCAAAAAGCCCTGGAAATCGGTAGATAGGAGTGATTGTCATTGGCTGAAGGAATCAACCCATTGCTGAGTGCAGGCAAGCTCGGTGGTATAGGTGCAATTACTCCAAGCGAAGGATCAAGCCCCACTGGTGAAGTGGCCTCAGGCTTCGGAAGCATGTTGAGTGGGGCCCTGCAGGAAGTCTCAGCTCTCGAAGTTGCAGCCGATGACGAAGCCAGGAAGGTCGCAACCGGGCAATCGGCAGACCTGACAGAGGCGGTTGTCGCCTCAGAGAAGGCAAAATTGGCGATGGATTTCACGATCGAGGTCCGAAATAAGATAGTAGACGCATACCAAGACCTCTGGCGCATGCCGATCTAATGAGAACCTTTGTCCCGCAACTCGCAAGTAACACAAGAGGGGTAGAGAATGCCGAATAACATAGGAGAGTTCTGGGGAGGACTAGGCAACGCTCAGAAGGCATCGGTAGCAGGTGCTGTTGTACTGACCATCATCGCGATCGTTCTTCTGATGTCATGGGCGGGTCGACCCGACATGCAGATCGCCTTTACCGGCTTGGACCCTACAGACGCCGCGGCAATGGCTGAGCAACTGAATGAGGACGGGATTCCGTACAGCCTTACCGATGGTGGACGGACGATCATGGTTCCTGAAGAGCAGATAGCAGACGCTCGGATCGGACTGGCCTCATCCGGTCTTCCCAAGGGCGGCACCAATGGATACGAACTATTTGATGATCAAAGTTTCGGAACGACTGATTTCACACAGCGTGTGAACTATAGACGAGCGCTCGAGGGAGAACTCTCGCGGACTCTATCCCAGATGGACGAGGTGAGTTCGGCACGGGTTCACATAGCTCTTCAGCAGGACAGTCTGTTTGTTGAAGAGGACGAGCCCGCCACAGCCGCCATTATTCTAAAGCTTAATGGCGGCGCTCTTTCTGCCCGTAAGGCTTCCGCAATTTCGCAACTTGTCGCAGGATCAGTAGAAGGTTTGGACTCTTCTGACGTCACCATCACCGACATGGCCGGAAATCTTCTTTCCAGTGAGGACGGAGGGCTGAATGCTGATGCTAACGCTAGTGGAAACCAGAAGGCGAAACAAAATTATGAGCGCCAGATGGAGTCCAGTCTCAATCAGATGCTTGCCGTAGCGTTTGGTTCTGGCAAGGTGGTCACTAAAGTCACAGCAGAGATGGACTTCGACAAGACCGAAGAGACGAGCACGGTATATGAAAGTCCTGAGCAGGCCATTGGCGGACAGGGAATCATTACCAGGCAGTCGACTTCCACTGAGACTTTCGCGGGTGACGGTGGGACGGGTGCGACAGCAGGTACGCCCTCCAATATTCCAGCTCAGATCCCAGCCACTGGTGGCGACTCCGGAAGCAGCTCCTTCGAGAGTAATTCAACTGATACAGACTTCAATGTCAATCGAACCGATTCGGTCACAGTCAAGGCCATAGGCACTGTTACCAAGCAATTTGTTGCTGTCATGGTAGACGGTGCGGTTGAATCGGGACAGGTCGCTCAGGTTGAGGATCTAGTTAAAGCAGGAGCCGGTATAGACGAGGCTCGCGGTGACATCGTCACTGTCGAAAGTATCGAATTCGTTGAGGCCGTGAACTCTGGTGAGGCTGAAGCTATGGCCGCAGAGGGACGCCGCGCACTCTATACCGACTTTGCTAAGTATGGCCTTCTAGCCTTGGGCTTCATTCTGTTCTTCCTCTTCTTGATGAGTAGGATGCGCAGGTCCAAGGATGTGTCATCCATGGAAGAGCCGTTCTTCCAGACTCCTGACGCTCTGGACAGTTATCAACCGACCGCTATGGATGCCGGACCAACACTTCAGATACCTGAAGAGCTAAGGGCATCCAAGCACCAGCAGCACTCCGTTGAAGAGCTTGTTGAGACTCGCCCGGACGACGCTGCTCGCCTTGTGCGCTCCTGGCTCAAGGCGGGTGGATGATGTCGCCGATATCCTCAATACCCTTATCTGGAACCAGAAAAGCCGCAATACTTTTGATCACTTCGGGCTCAAAGTCATCCGCCGAGGTCTTTAAGCACCTGTCGGTCCAAGAGATTGAGACACTTTCTCTTGAGATCGCCACACTAGGTGAGATAGAAGACCGTGAGCGAGAGGCCGTACTTCAAGAGTTTACAGAGGGCATGGTAGCCCAGGACTACATGAGCTCTGGTGGCCCTGATTATGCGAAGTCAATTCTAGAAAGTGCTTTCGGCTCGGAAAGGGCCGCGGACATTCTTGATCGCGTGTCAGGTATTCAAGACCAAGATCCCTTCGAGTTCCTGAAGCACATAGACGCTCGACGTCTTATCACCTTTATCCAGCAAGAGCATCCGCAGACGATAGCCTTGGTCGTTGCTCATCTTAGGGCTGACCAGGCAGCACACGTGCTCTCATCTATCGACGAAGAGCTAGCAGCGGACGTTGGTCGACGGATCGCACTAATGGATCGTACGACTCCTGATGTTATCCACGAGGTAGGTAAGGTTCTCGGCGAAAAGGTCGCCTCAGTAACGGTCCAGGCGACAGCTGTAGGTGGACACAAGGCCCTTGTGGACATCCTCAACCGCTCTGATCATCAGACTGAGGCTGCTATTGTCACGAAGCTTGAGGAGATGGATCCAAAGATGGCCCAGGTGATCAAGGATCTCATGTTTCTATTCGAGGATATCAAGGGGCTGGACGATACCGCGATTCAGAGGATTGTCAAAGAGCTCGACTCCAAGGATCTGGCACTTGCTCTCAAGGGCGCCAGTCAAGAGCTGCGTGACATTGTGTTCAGGAACATGTCTGAACGCGCAGCCACCATCCTTCAGGAAGACATTGACGTAATGGGCCCGGTAAGGCTGCGTAGAGTCGAAGAGGCCCAGCAGCGGATCGTCAACATCGTCCGCAAGCTCGAAGAGTCCGGCGAGATCACAATATCGCGTGGTGATGAAGATGAGCTTATCTCGTAGGGTACTTAGGGACACTCCTGTCCAGGATGACAAAGTTACACTCGAGCTATCGCCAATTGAAGAGGCAATCGCGCTCTCCGAGCAGATCACTGACTCCGACCAGGGTGAGCCAAGTCCTAGCACCGAATCGGTAGTCATATCCGATGACGATGCTGAAATCGAAGAGGTGGAGCCGGCCCAGACCGCTGAGCAGCAGGCTGAACAGCAGGCAGCAGAGATTGTCGCTGCAGCCCAGGTAAAGGCTGATCAAATCCTTGGCGACGCTCAAGCCGAAAAAGACAAGGTGCTTGCTGATGCTCGAAACGAGGGGTATCAGGTCGGTCATCAAGAGGGTTTCGAAGTGGCCAAGGAAGTCTCTATGCGAACGGCAAAGGTAGCCTCGCAGGCAGCTGATCGAATCGTTCGTGAAGAGAAGAGGCTTGCGAGGGCTCTTGAGGCCAGCATGGCTCAGCTTGCGATTGAAATAGCGCGAAAGGTCCTGCGCGAGGAACTCGAGAGTGGTAAGCATCGAGTCGAAGAACTCGCGAAGCTTGCCGTTACTAGATTCTCTGATGATGACAAGGTGGTTCTTCGTCTAAACCCCGAGGACATCAAGGTCATGGAAGAACGGTCAGGGGACGTTGCGGAATTGTTCGATCCGACCGGCGCATTGAAGGTTATCGAAGATCGTAGGGTCAGTAAGGGTGGATGCGTCGTAGAGACTCCATCAGGGAAGCTGGATGCCAGGCATGAGGCTCAGCTGGACCGACTAACCGAGCTCTTCTCCTCGGAAGCCAATGGTGAAGCCAGTGGATGAGGTGAAGGATCCAGACATGACGCAGTACTCGGATCTTCTCGAGGGTGCTGATCTTCTGGCCGTTAGCGGAAGAGTATCTCAGGTCATCGGTCTGGTCATCGAGTCGGACGGACCAGTGGCCACAGTTGGCGAGCTGTGCACCATCAGTGTTGGCAGGCAACAGTCGCCCATACCCGCTGAGGTCGTCGGCTTTCGTGAAGGTAAAGTGCTACTCATGCCCCTAGGAGACATGGAAGGCATCGGACCTGGTGCCGAAGTCGTTGCCCATAAACGCAGAGTATCTATTCGCATCAGCGATGATCTATTGGGTCGTGTGGTAGACGGGCTTGGTCAACCCATAGACGGGCATGGCCCCGTGCTTGGAGCCACCGAGTTCCCGGTAAGCAATAAACCCCCATCAGCTATGTCTCGAACCAGGATATCTGAACCGCTAAGTCTCGGAGTCAGGGCGATCGACTCTCTGATGACCTGCGGTAAAGGCCAGCGTATCGGTATCTTTGCCGGCTCAGGGGTAGGAAAATCAACTTTGCTTGGAATGATCGCCAGGAACACCCAGGCCGATGTGAACGTGATCGGTCTTATTGGGGAGCGAGGCCGCGAGGTCAGGGACTTTCTCGAAAAGGACCTCGGGGAAGAAGGTCTCGCGAAATCTGTTGTCGTAGTAGCGACCGCGGACCAGCCTGCTCTGATGCGTATCAAGGGTGCTTTGGTGGCGACCAGTATTGCTGAGTATTTCAGGGCGCAAGGCCTAGACGTCAACTTGATGATGGACTCTGTCACTAGGTTTGCCATGGCATGCCGCGAGGTCGGTCTGGCTATCGGTGAGCCACCGACGACAAGGGCTTATACTCCCTCGGTCTTTGCCGAGCTCCCAAAGCTTCTGGAGCGTGCTGGTACGGATGAGCACGGAAGCATAACGGGACTCTACACTGTCCTGGTCGAAGCAGACGATATGAATGAGCCGGTGGCGGATGCGTCTCGAGCGATCCTTGACGGTCATATCGTGCTCAGCAGGCAGCTTGCCTCGGCTAATCACTTTCCGGCTATCGATGTGCTTGAAAGCATTAGCCGTGTGATGCCCGACGTAGTAGCGCCAGAGCATATGCAGGCAGCATCACTTTTGCGAGATAACCTTGCCGTTTATCGGAAGAGTGAGGATCTGATCAATATCGGCGCTTACGTCGCTGGAAGTAACCCCGAAGTGGACGCCGCTATTCAGAGGGTCGGCGAGGTAAAAGAGTTCTTGCGTCAGGGTATGACCGATTCCAGCGATTTTGAGGGAGCCCGGGACAGACTTCTTGGCATGTTTGCCGAAAGCATTCAGTCGAACCAGCCGATACAAAAAGAGTCGCCACAAAATCTAGGACAAGCCGTTTAGCGGCCGGGGCAAAACATGAAAAAGTTCAATTTCAACCTACAGCCAGTACTAGAGAAAAGGATCACAGAAGAAGAAGAGCGTCAGAGAGCCTTAGGTGAAAAGCTCAGGGCCTTAGAGCAAGGACGTTCGGACTTTGTGAAACTGATCGCGGTTCAAGATGACTGCAACACTCGTTTGAGCGCCGAAGACGGAGAAGAGCTGCAGGTGCATGAGAGACGACAGCTTTTTCTCTATCTCAATGAACTCCGAGGAATGATTCAACAATGTCAGCAATTGATTAACGAAGCTGAAGCATCTGTTGAGGCCGCAAGAGAGGCACTTCTTGTCGCCTCAAGAGAAAAGAAGGCAGTTCTCAAACTCAAAGAGAAGAAGATGACTGAGCACAAAAAAGAGATCGCCAGCTCTGAGCAGAAGGCGATGGATGATAATTCCATAGCGAAGTTCAATCGAAAGGACGGCATGACATAGAGGGTTATGGTATCTCCGGGATGATCTCCCGAATTGATGAGATAACCAGGCGTTTCAATGGATTGATGCCAAGGTACGATCAAGTGAATACGAATGCGGCTCAGGGGCAGGCCTTTTCCTCTGCTCTGGCGACCGCGACCGGTGTGGCCCAGCAACCGCCACTGCTCGCAGGCAACACACCTCCCGCCTTTGTTGGCTCAGGCGTCCTTGAGGGCGCTTCACCCGAAGTATCTGCCGAGATTCAAAAGGCGGCTGCCAAGCACGGCGTGGACCCTGCTCTCTTGGGGGCAGTCGCAAAGGCCGAATCTGGTTTCAATCCTAATGCCCGTTCTCCCGTCGGGGCTCTCGGAATCATGCAGTTGATGCCCGCCACCGCTAGAGGATTGGGGGTCACCGACCCCATGAACGTCGCCCAGAACATCGATGGAGGAGCTAAATACCTCTCTCAGATGCTAGGGAAATTTCACAACGATGAGCGCTTAGCTTTGGCCGCATACAACGCTGGCCCGGGGGCCGTATCGAAATATGGAGGCATCCCTCCATACCGTGAAACTCAGAATTATGTCGAAAAGGTCATGCAGTACAAGCAGTTAGGTGCCCCCGCTGCAGCTACCGCGGTTCAGACCTCTCCCATTGTCCGGCCTGGTGGAATCGATGTCTCTGGCGCAGTTATCAGTGAGGCTAAGAAGTATCTCGGGACCCCGTATGTTTGGGGTGGCAACACTCCTCAGCAAGGCTTTGACTGCTCTGGGCTGACGAAATATGTATTCGACAAATTTGGTATCGATATACCAAGAGTGTCTAAAGATCAGGCGTATGCTGGACAGCATGTGCCAAAGGATGAGCTGAAGCCCGGTGATCTAGTATTCTTCGCTAAGGGTGGCAGGCCGCAAAAGGATGCAATCCACCACGTCGGCATCTACTTGGGTGACGGGCAGATGATCAACGCTCCATCGAAGGGCAATAATGTAAGGATTGAATCTATCGAAACAGCATATCGGCAGAAAGAGCTGATATGGGGAAGACGCTTCGTCGCATGACGAAGCGGCGCATGTGTGCTTGTCACAAGCAGGGTCACAGGCACACATGCGCCGCTCAAAACATGAATAGCATGAAAGGAGGTGATAAATGATATGAGTGAAAACACTGCTACGATCCTGTTTCTGCAAGGCGGAGCAAAAGGAGAACAGGCAAAGGCAATTTCCGGAGGTCTAACCGCCGGGGCAGGAGCCGATGTTGACGCCGAATCGTTCTCATTACTTCTCGAACAAGCCTCAGAATCGGATGCAGTAACCCCAAAAGTCCCTGAAAACACAGGTGAACAGTTTTCGACAGATGGAACGAATGAACCAGATACCGAAGAGAGTGGCGCAGTACTTAAACCGGTATTACCGATCAGTTCCGGGCAGGATGTGAACATCCTGCCGGTTCCAACCATAGAGGTTGAGGTGCCTGATGGCACCAATGAGCCACTAGTGAATACTCAAGCCATACCTGCAGGACAGGGCAAAGCCGCAGAGCATGCTGATCCCAGCTCAGTGACAAAAGCCAATTCAGTCAATGGCCAGCAGGCGATTGAGAGAATAGGTGTAGGCCGTGCCCTCGGGCATGTTGTCGTGAATCCTGAACAGACGCCTGAGGCCGAGCCGACTAAGAGGATGGGTTCCACGAATGCTGCTGAAGCCACGCAGGCCAAAGAGACTGCAACTGCTCGTCCGACGCCGACAGGACTAAGTATCGCAGCCGAAAAGGTCTCAGAGAACGCTGAGACGTCCCAAGCGAAAGACCAGCCGACGAAGGGTCTTGAACGAGCCATTGAGGTTCTTCGAGCTGCAGACGTGAAGACTTCTGGTGCATCGCAGGGTGCCAAGCCAGCAGCTGAGGTCAGTAGACCGAGTGGAGGAATCGCTCTTGAGGACGCTACTAAAGTCAGCGATCCGACCAAGGTGATCAAGACTAATGACACAGCTCGGACTATTGAGGCTGTGAAATTGGCTGAGATTGTTAGGTCGACTGAGCCCATC
>JAUVYG010000109.1 GCA_030603185.1 Actinomycetota bacterium
CACATCGTCCACTACCAGCACGACTGTCGTGAAATCGACGATCGTCCCTGACGTCACAAGCAGGTTCCTCTATCACGCCAAGAGAATGATGGACATCAAGGGATTACTGTATGACACAGCGTCAACAGTGACTGGAGCCAACTTCAGGAAGGTTGTTGCTCAGGATACTGCCGCCGGGTCGGAAGTTCCGGAGGGATACAAGGTCATTCTAACGCTAGAGACTCCGCCACCGGTTGGCGGAACCGCTGTCGCAGTAGTAGGTGGCACCGCAGGGGGAACCTCCGGTTCCACTGGGGACTCTGGCACTGATGGTGGTGACGGAGACACTGGCGATGGCGGTGATGCTGATGGTGATGGTGGCGGCGGCGATGGCGGCGGGACCTCGACCACGACGACTGGTGGTGGCAGTACCACATCGACTACTTCGCCTACTACCACCACAACGTCGGGAGCGAAACCTGTTCTGGCGATTGCATCCGCATCTCCCGGCAATTTCGGCACCGGACTACCTGAAGACACTGTGAAGAGCATCAATGTCGAGGTTGTGAACACCGGTCTAGCGACGGCCTTCTGCCCAGTGGTAACGACCACAGTCAGCCTCATGGGTGTGACCCTGGGGTCAGCCTCAGCCCGGCTAGCGCCATTTTCGCTTGGCCCTGGTGAAGCGGCATTCGGTCGCGTCATCATCGATGATGACATTGTCGAAGTGGACAACACCGTTTGGATCACTGATGGATTCGGGCAGTACGACGCTGAATATGCCCTATCGTTCGAGAGCACTGACAGCTCATGCGGCTCGTTCAGCCTCTCGGTCACTGATGATGAGTTGGTCACGGGGTCCAGCGGTATGAAGGCCGTTGTAGGTGACGCGACCAACATAACAAGCGCCAGTCCGATCGATGCCTACGTGACCGTGGCCGCTCTGGATGAGGATGGCGATGTTATCGAGGTAGTAAACGTGCGACTGGACTACATGCTCCTAAGCCCTGGTGAATCCACATCCTTCTATGCTCAGTTCGACTACGCACGCGATATTGACTCCTACAAAATCGTCGCGTTCGGCGAGACGCTGTAGCCGCAGACACATGGCTAACAGTCGAACACGCATCGGGATCATGGGTGGGACGTTCAACCCGATCCATCATGGCCACCTAGTCACAGCCGAGGAAGCTCGTATCCAGTTTGCTCTGGATCGTGTGGTATTCATGCCGACGGGCAACCCTCCTCACAAGCAGATAGGTGGCGAGGTAGCAGCTGAGCACAGATACGTGATGACCGTGCTGGCAACGGCTGCAAATCCTTTCTTTGAAGTCTCAAGGCTCGAGATCGAGCGTTCGGATCTTTCCTATACTGTAGATACCCTCCGGGCCATGAAAGAGAGCTACCCAGATCAGACGGAGTTCTACTTCATCACCGGGGCTGATGCCATTCTTGAGATACTGGAATGGAAGGATCCTAAAGGCCTGTCATCCCTCTGCAAGTTCATAGCTGCCACACGGCCGGGCTATTCGACAATGAAGCTTGAGCGTTCCTTGGCATTACTTAGAGAGGCAGAGGAAGCCGGTTACCCTGATGTCGAACTAATGCACATTCCGGCACTAGCTATTTCATCTACCGATCTTCGGTTAAGAGTCCGTGAAGGTTGGTCCACAAGGTATTTGGTCCCTGAAACAGTTGCTGGCTATATCCGCAAAGAGGGCTTTTACCGTGATCCCGATTAGGGATCAGGCTCTAGCTGCCATACAGGACCGCCTCAAGCCGCACGAGGTCGTGCATTGCGTTCGAACTGAAGAGCTTGCGATTGAGATCGCTACTTCACATGGGATAGACCCCGATAAAGCCTCCATCGGAGGACTACTTCATGACTACTGCCGAGCTCTTCCGCACAAAGTGCTTCTCAGTGAGGCAAGGCGACTCCGTCTCGAGATCACCGATATCGACCAAGCTGTGCCCTATTTGCTGCACGGTCCAGTAGCAGCTAGAACCATCCCCGATGATCTACCCCTGGATGATCTGGATGTACTGCATGCGATCGACTCGCACACCCTGGGCGCCGCTCCTATGTCTGAGCTTGCGGCCGTTGTGTTTCTTGCAGACCACCTCGAATCCGGTCGCGCCGGTCAGTATGTTGCCGAGACTCGTCTGCGGGCCAAAGAGGATCTGTGGGGGGCTGCTCTGGATGTGATGCAGGAAGTGATCGCAAGAGTCACTGGGGATTCAAGATTAATACACCCCCGGACCGTGGCTAGCTGGAATCATCTTGTGCGGATCCAACCCTGAATCCAATAGGCGAGAGCGACAACGGTTATCATATAGCCGGTAGAAGATTAGGACATACGACTGAAAGGAACTCAGCACAATTGGAATCGATCGAGTTCGCAAGAGCGGTAGCTAGGCTTGCAGAAGAGAAGAAGTCCGAGGATACCGTGATACTCGAGATGGCTGAGCTTCTTTACGTGACGGATTATTTCGTGATCTGTTCGGCAGAAAATGATCGTCAGGCTAAGGCGATCGCAAATCATATTCTTAATGAGTCGCGTGATCTAGGGCAGAAGCCCCTTTGGAAAGATGGAATGGATCATGGGCAATGGGTGGTCTTGGATTATGGCCACATAGTGGTTCATGTGTTCCGCAACCAAGAGAGAGAGCTCTACGAGCTGGAAAGACTCTGGAAGGATGCTCCTAGGGTAGAGCTAGCTACTCAGCCTTCAGCACTTTGACGCGCTTCCCTCAGAGGTAGCTTGGTATCAGTGGGCGGGAATATCCTTGCTCCGAACATCTGTCCAGCAATGGACGCGATGATGACGAATGGAATCAACATCCAGCCGATCCCAAGACCCGTTCTTACAAGGAAGATAGCCGGAATCGGAAGATGGATAGCAGCGAACCAGGCAACAGAGAATTTCCGCGTACGAATTCTCCAGATCCCGAATGGTATCGTGAGCACGAACGCGGCTGTTAGAAGTAGAAGAACCATCGCCACCTGCATAGTGTATAAAGTCTAGCACACGGATGAGCACCATAGCACTTCCCTCCATTTGAACTCACACCCCTTTGCGTGCTACGTATTGAGGCATGAATGATGCATTACGTGAGAGCACCAGAGCCAGGTGTAAGCTGTGGGTCGAGCATGAGAGTGCTCTTGTATTCGGCAGCGGACGGTTCAAGCTACTCCAGGCTATCGAAGAGACAGGGTCGATAAATGAGGCCGCCACCAGAGTGCGGATCTCATATAGGGCCGCCTGGGGCAAGATCAAGGCCACAGAGGAGCGATGGGGAGTCAAACTCCTAGATCGCCATGTTGGTGGCAAGGGTGGGGGAGGCGCAACTCTCACAGATGATGCACGTGAGTTGATGGATCGATACGCTGAGTTCGAAAAACGCGCTCTTGCCGCTGTCGATGAGCAGTTCCAACAGGTATTCTTAGGCGAGTAGATGAATATTCAGGTACGGCGCTATGTCAGAGATGACATAGCGAAACATGGACAGCAGAATAGGGGTTCCACATGCTAGACGCCATTGCGGTCGTGTTGGCTGGTGGAAAGAGCACGCGACTTGGTCGAGACAAGAGGTGGGTCGAGCTGGATGGGCAGCCTCTTCTTCTTCGGAGCGTGGGCTACATGAACCAGGTTTTCGACTCCGTAGTCGTATCGTCAAATGACGAACCGAGAGGACTATCAAAAGACATCAAGGTCATCCCTGATCTTGAATACGGTCTTGGGCCGTTGGGGGGCATATACTCGTGCCTGAAGATGACCCAGGCCCCACTGATGTTTGTCTCTGCATGCGACGCTCCTTTCCCTTCGCGTGCACTGATCGAGACTATGTTTCCGATGACCAACGAGGCATCCATCGTGGTTCCTGAATCGGAACGTGGCTTGGAGCCTCTTTTCGCTTTCTATAGATTTGATTGCCTACCGGCTATTGAAGCCCGGTTGAAGAGTGGCAATTCCCAAGTTATCAGTATTTATGATGATGTGAATGTCAGAAAAGTCGGCGTGGATGAGCTTGCATCCATCGATTGCGCTGACGATTCGTTCATCAACGTGAATCGGCAGAGAGATCTTGACCGCGCAGACGAGTTCCTATCATCCGGATGGGAGTTCTAGTGGCCCGAACTATTCAGGTAACGAAGGCCGAGGCGCAGCCCAGAGAGATGCCCATCACCGTCTATTTGAACGACGAAGAGCTGGTCACTATTCAAGCATCACCCGACCACTTGGATGAGTTGGCGGTAGGCTTCCTCTTCGGTGAGGGACTTATAAAATCTGATGATAGAATCACTCGACTTGGTTCAAACGAGGACAAAGGTTTTGTCTGGGTCGAACTCGAACGGGATAGTGGAGAGCCCATCGGGCCGAACACTGAGGCAGGTCCCCCCAAGAGATACCTGACCAGCGGATGTGGACGTGGCATTACCTATGCCACGGTCGACGATGTTCGTCGTGCTCGACCCATCAACTCATCCCTAATGATCGAACCCGGCGTCCTTTCCGATCTGATGTCCCAGCTGTTAGAGCTGACTCCGCAGTACAAGAGAAGCGGCGGAGTGCATGCATCCGCACTCTGCACTGCATCAAAGGTCTTGTTCGTACGAGAGGATATCGGTCGGCACAATACCATCGATAAACTGGCTGGGCGCGCGTATCTGGACAAGATCAATGGGCATGACCACATTCTGATATCCACTGGTCGCATTTCGTACGAGATGGTTCTTAAGGCGAGCAGGCTTGGGGTGGGGATTGTCGGTTCGATGACCGCTGCCACCGACCTGGCGACAAACCTTGCTGAAGAGCTGCGGCTGGAAGTGGCGGGGTATATTCGTCCCAGCAAGATAACCAGTTTCGTTTCTGTCGGCCGGGTCATCCAAGAGGCTGCCGTGCCGACCTTGGTTGATTGAAAGTAATAATGCCCCTAAGGGCTCGTAATGATACGGAGATTAAATGACTGAAGACGGAAAAGGCGTAAGTGTAGGAATCAGCGTCGATGAGGCCAAGGAGCGCATCCTTGACGCAGTTCATGTGCTGGACGAGCAGACGGTCCCTCTGATGGATGCGCTTGGTCGCACCTTGAATGAAGACGTGTACGCCAAGGATGCGATACCACCGTTCAACAACTCCGCGATGGATGGGTACGCGCTTCGATATGCTGACATCGAGGGTGCGACTGAAGATGCGCCGGCCGAGCTAAGGGTGCTAGAAGACCTGCCCGCCGGTAGTGTTGCCACTCAGCCGATAGGCACCGGCGAGGCCATCAGGATAATGACCGGCGCTCCGGTCCCTGACGGGGCCGATGCCGTCGTAATGGTGGAAAAGACCGAGAAGGGTGACGGCGTCGTCAAGATCTTCACCGATTCATGGAACGGTCAGAACATCCGAATGGCTGGTGAGGATGTCGCAGAGGGAGATCACATCCTTCACAAGGGAAAGCTCCTGCACGCAGGAGACATTGGGATGCTGGC
>JAUVYG010000067.1 GCA_030603185.1 Actinomycetota bacterium
CCTCAAAGCCCTTTCTCTCTCCCCCCGGTTGGGATAATCTCCAGGGGTGAACAGATATACGTGGTCTCGACCATTACCTTATTTATCAGAGCTTGTAGCGGAAGCGTACTCACGTGCCTCTTTGGGGACTCTGGGTGATGACTGAGCGTACCCAAAACAGGTCTGAACTTGTAACCGCTGCAAATGGGATGACTTTGCTGCGACTGCTGGCGACCCCGGTGATCATGTATCTGTTTATCGTGGATCAACCATGGCCGGCAGCAATCCTGTTTGTCCTAGCAGCCTTGACGGATTTTCTTGACGGCTGGTTGGCCAGATCCCAAGGAACGACGAGCGAGTTCGGGAAGATGTTCGATCCCCTGGTGGACAGGGTGTTTATCGGAGGAGTCGCAATAGCAGTACTATTCACTCCCTGGGCTCCTCCTACGTGGGCAGTAGTAATCGTAGTGGGTCGCGACCTCTTGCTCTTGGGGGGATTCGCTGTACTCAAACGAATGGGGGCAAGTCCACCACAGGTGACGATGACTGGAAAAGTCGCAACAGCCCTTCTGATGTCCGGACTTCCAGGTTTGGTCATCTGGCCGACCGTGGGTCTCATCCTGCTTGCTGCTGGAATAATCCTGAGTCTGTTAGCTGGTTATGAATACGTCCGGAAGGGTATTATTAGCCTTAAGTAATTCGGATGAGCCAGGGGGCCCTGGTTTCGTTTGGGCCAGCACGCTGATTCGCGGAATCCCTCCGCGTCAGATCGGTTCGGATATTTCGATGAAACAGTCAGCCTCCCAGGCTGAATAGTTGGGGTATGACCTCGTGCTAGAGAACGCACAGATGGTCTGGATAGCAGAAAGAAGGAGCAGTTGAAGGCAGTAATAATGGCGGGTGGCGAAGGAATCCGCCTACGTCCGCTTACCAGCAATTGTCCAAAGCCTATGATCCCTGTGGTCAATAAGCCGGTCATGGAGCACATCATCAAACTGGTAAAGGCTCATGGCATTACGGACGTTGTAGCGACATTGCAGTTCCTGGCGGATAACATCAAAGGATATTTTGGCGATGGTTCAGACCTGGGCGTAGATCTACACTACGCAGTGGAAGATTCACCGCTTGGTACCGCAGGATCTGTCAAGAACGTAGGTCCTTGGCTTGACGAAACATTTATCGTGATCAGCGGCGACGCTCTCACCGATATCGATCTCACAGAGGCTATCGCGTATCACCGTGAGAAAGGTGCTCTTGCGACCCTTGTTCTTAAGCACGAACCAAACCCGTTGGACTTTGGCGTGGTCATGTTGGACGACGATGGTCGGATAGAGCGATTTCTTGAGAAGCCGGCCTGGGGCCAAGTCTTCTCGGATACGATCAATACCGGGATATACATACTTGAGCCGAGCATCCTGAAGGACATTCCCGACGGGGAATCATTCGACTTTTCCAAAGACCTGTTCCCCATGTTGCTTGAGCGGGGCGAGCCATTGTTTGGCTTCGTAGCGGATGGCTACTGGTGCGACATCGGCAATCTTGAGCAATTCGTTCAGTCACAGCATGACGTGCTTTCAGAAAGTGCTGACGTTGACGCTCCTGGCATCCGCATGGAGGGTAATATCTGGATCGGAGATGGGGCTGTAGTTCACCCTGAGGCTGAAGTAGAGGGTCCGGTGGTTATCGGGCAGCACAGCCGTGTAGACGCTGGAGCCAAGATCAAACCGTTCACGGTCATCGGCGATAACACTATCATCAGCAAGGACGCAACCGTTGAACGTACCGTTGTGCTCAACAACAGCTATATCGGAGTCAATGCCACAGTGCGCGGAGCCGTTCTTGGGCGGCATTGCGACGTAAAGCGCGGTTCTAGGATCGAAGAGGGGGTTGTAGTCGGTGACGAATGTGTTATCGGTGCTGGCGCCACAATCTCTCATCATGTTCGCATCTACCCCTTTAAGCGGATCGAAGCGGGAGCGGTGGTCAACGATGACATCATTTGGGAGTCGCGTGGCTCCGAAGCTCTCTTTGGAAAGGCCGGTATCTCGGGGCTGATAAATATTGATATCACCCCGGAGCTCGCCGTTCGGATAGGTATGGCGTTCGGTACTGTGCTTCAGAAGGATTCTCATGTAGCGCTCTCCAGAGATGCTGGAAAGGCCTCAAGGATCGTCAAGAGGGCGCTCCTTACTGGGCTCGCTGCTGCGGGTGTGAATGCCCGCGACCTCAGAACCGCGCCTGCGGCGCTGAACAGGTTCACCATACGTTCTACAAGATGTCTTGCCGGCATACACGTTGGGTCGGCACAGGGGGATCCGCAGTCGGTCCAGATCAGCTTCTTTGACTCTGCTGGAATCGATATCGACGAGGCCTACCAGCGAAATATTGAAAAATACCTTCTCCGTAACGAGTTTCGCAGGGCCTTCTTCGATGAGGTCGGCGAGGTCATTTACCCACCCAGGTCTTCCGAATTCTACATTAATGAGGTGTACAGGCAGCTCGACATCGATGTCATTCGAGATGCCGGATTCAAGATCGCTCTTGATTATGCACACGGCTCATCATCACTCGTTTTGCCAGGACTGCTAGGGAAGTTGGGCGCCGACGTCGTCGCCTTCAATCCATTCACAAGTGAGGAAAAGACGGGGCTCACACCCGAAGAGCTCAAGGAGTCGTTGGATCGACTATCTGAAGCGGTAGGAGTCTTCAGGGCAGATTTTGGGGCGCTTCTAGATGCTCCTGGCGAACGACTTTATATCGTTGACGACAAAGGCCGAGTCATCGATCCCCACACCGCCTTGCTCGTATTCGTGGACCTCATCGGAGCCGCGTACCAGAAGAAGGGCACCATTGCGCTTCCGCTGAACGTCTCCTCGGTCGCCGATGAGATCGCAGCGAGACATGGTTGCACGGTTGAGCGCACGAAGGTCAGTAAATCATCCCTGCAGCACGCTGCCTTGCAGAGAAAGGTCATTTTTGGAGGGACGTCAGACGGTGGCTATGTATTTCCTCGTTTCATGCCAGCATTTGATGCGATGGCCAGCTTCTGCCACTTGATGGAGCTTCTGGCCAAGGTCGGAAAGCCCCTCTCCGAGCTCGTGGACGCCCTTCCTGAGTATCATTTCGGGATGGAAGAGGTCTATTGCCCATGGGACCACAAGGGGCGGGTCATGCGGATGGTAGCCGAGCAATCCAAGGACAAAGAGCTGCTGCTGCTCGATGGAGTCAAAGTGATCGATGATGGAGACTGGGCACTAGTACTGCCCGACCCTGAGGAACCATATGTCTACGTCTGTGCGGATGGCTCGGACGATGCGAGTACCGACGAGATGCTCGGGCGATTTGGCGAGATGGTGAAGGATATCGTTGCCGGTAAGCTTGAGGATGGTGGCCAGAATTGACGGTTGAACAGACAGGCAGAGCCAGTGCCAACATCAAGTTCGGAACAGACGGCTGGAGGGCCCTGACCACAGAGCAGTTCACCGATGTGAACGTGGACCTGGTCGCCAGGGCCATTTGTTCTCACGTTATCAAGCAGGGTGGTCGCGGTCGGGGACTCGTGGTCGGCTACGATACGCGGGCAGGGTCTCGTCGTTTTGCCGAGATATGTGCAGCTCGGGCCATTGAGCACGGAATTCCTGTATTCATGCCTGAGAGGCCGATACCCACTCCCGTAACGGCCTTCGCGATAACTCACCACGAGACAGCCGGTGGGTTCATGATCACTGCTTCGCATAATCCTCCCGACTACAACGGGATCAAGTTCATATCCCCCATGGGTGGACCATCCGGCCCAGAGGTGACTCAAGCGATTGAGTTCGAGATCGAGGATGTCAGAGACAGGGATGGAATATGCGCTCCTTCGGCTCTAGATAAAGACTCTGAGCTACTACAGAGACTGACTATCCTTCCCGCGTACAAGAAGCAGCTGGCAGAACTGGTTGATTTTGAAGCGATCAGAAAGGCTGCTCCGCGAGTGGCCGTTGATCCGATGCATGGTGCCGGCTATGGGATATTGTCGGATCTTTTGACTGAGATCGGCTGTGAAGTGCTTGCACTTAGAGATACGGCCGACTCCTCCTTCGGTGGATCTATGCCTGATCCATCACCCGAGCTTCTGAACTCCTTGAACCAGACAGTCGTGGGTCGGGAGTGTCTTGTGGGATTGGCCCTTGACGGGGACGCGGATAGATTCGGTGTGATCGACTCCACCGGATCAGCTCTGGTTCCCAATGAAGTGATAGCGGTTCTTGCTGATCATTTGCTCGCGAGAGGAACGAGGGGAAGCGTCGTTCGTACAGTGGCGACATCCCATCTTGTGGATGAGATAGCTGAGTCGTTCGGTGTTCCATGTATCGAGACCCCTGTCGGATTCAAATGGATAGCGGCGGAAATGATCGAGCGGGACATCGTCATCGGTGGCGAGGAAAGTGGGGGACTTTCCATTCTGGGTCATATTCCAGAGAAGGACGGGATCCTCGCGGACCTATTGTTGCTTGAGCTCGCGATAGAGTGTGGTGGTCGCCTGAGAGATAAACACGACGCTTTGCTCGATAGGTTCGGTCACTATCAAGGCAAGAGGTTCGATCTGCACCTTAGCCAAGAGAAAAAGGAAGAGGTCCTTAGTTCCCTGAAGAGCAGTCCTCCTTCTGAACTTGGCGGCTTCGAAGTGAAAGCCGTGAGTGACATTGACGGAGTAAAGCTGTCCCTCGCTGGAGGAGGCTGGGTCTTGTTTAGGCCATCCGGCACAGAACCTCTGGTACGGGTATACGTTGAAGCGAAGACTCCGGAAAGTTTTGAGTCCATTTCGAAGGCTGCGTTGGCCATCTGTGAGGCCTAACAGGTTTCAGATAAGCCTGACCCTGGTTCTGCTAGTCGTCGGCCTGATTTTCGGGATTACTGTAACTACGCCAAGCGGTGAAGGTCCGTCAGGTGGTAGGCAAACAAACCTTATCGATGCGGTGGAAGAGCTTACTGACGAGAGGCAAACCCTGGTCGATCGTCTCTCTGGCCTAAGGGACGAGGTTGCGGATGTCGAACGGGACGCCGCCTCGGATCAAGGTGTGCTTACGGCTTTCACTGAAGAGGACAATCTTATTAAGGCACGAGCGGGTCTCCTTGCCGTTCGAGGGCCGGGGCTAGAGATCGTACTTGATGATGCTCCAGTTATTCCGCCAGAGGAAAATCCCCAAGACTATGTGATTCACGACTACGACCTGATGGTAGTAGTTAATGCATTATGGTCAGGTGGGGCAGAGGCGCTGTCCATCAATGATCTTCGGGTCGTGTCTCAGACGGCAGTCAGATCCGTCGGATCCACCATTCTGATCAACTCACAACTAACGGCCGCTCCATTTCGCGTCGAGGCGATCGGCGACCCACAATTGATGGCCATCGCACTTCAGGAAGACAGTGCAACCTCTGGTTTGATCGAGGATGCAGTGGATAGACTTGGTTTGGTTGTTGACGTGAGTGAATCGGACGATATGGTGTTGCCAGGGTACACTGGAAGCCTGAATTTCAACCACGCCCTGTTGAGTAGGTAGGAGCCTAATTGTTACCGGTACTTGGACTGATAATCGGCGTCCTTATCGGACTTCTTCTAAGGGACGTCATCGTGATACCAGCCGAGTACAGCCGATACCTGTCCATCGGACTACTGGTCGCACTCGACTCGGCCTTGGGTGGCATAAGATCGTCCCTGCTAAAGACGTTCAGCGACCGGGCCTTTGTGATCGGTCTCTTAGCAAATCTTGCCATGGCCTCGCTCATTGTATTTTTGGGTGACCGCCTGGGTGTAGATCTATTCTTGGCGGCGGTAGTCGTGTTCGGTGTTCGGATATTCAACAACCTGTCCAGAATACGGCGAAACCTATTCCCTCTATCTCAGGGGGCCAAAGACGTGGATCTAGTTGATGGGAACGACTAAGGTTTCTGGGCTTAAGGCACTTCAGCGACGCAGACTCCATCTCTCGATAACGTTTATCGCGGTTGTCATCGGGTTCCTTCTAGTGACGCAGCTGACGATGGTCACAGACATAAGAGTCCAGCTGTCAGATAGCACCCCCGAAGAGCTCGCACTTGTTATCTCTGACTTGAGCAGAGAGAGGGATCAGTTGTCTCAGGAGATACTTGAGATCGAGGGTCGCCTCGGTGAGGCCAGAAGCCAAGAGCAGAACATCAGGACGGTTATGGACTCGGCTGAAGAGGCTCAATCCGCACTTAAAATCACTACGGGGCAAGGCAGGGTGGAAGGTCCGGGAGTGTCGATCGTTCTAATCGACCCTCTTGAGCAGGTCACCGCATACGACCTGCTCCTGCTTGTCCGTGAGTTGATGATATCGGGGGTTGAGGCCCTGGCGATCAACGACAAGCGATTCGTCGCCGGAGTCGAGTTGAGGCAGATCGATGGCATATGGCTGGCCAATACACCCATCTCACCACCTTACCGAGTTGAAGTGATAGGTGAGCCAGGTACAATCGAACAAGCATTAAGTATTCGGGGTGGGATCACTGACTCCTTGGCACGGCTGGACGAGGTAAGCATAACGGTGAATGAGGTCCCGCTTCTCGAACTGCCCGCCGCTGGGCTGGCAAAGTGGAGGTACTCCCAAATATTGACCAACAACGACGAAGGTAGCGAAGAGGATGCCGGATAAAAAGGAGCTTGCGCAGAGGCGCAAGACTGCTGAAGAGGCATACAAGTCTCGAGTCCATAATGATAATCCTGCTTGGAAAGCATGGCTGATCACGCACAAGATTCTGTTGATCATTGTGGTTTCCGTTGTGCTCGGGCTGCCTGCTATTGCTATTGCATCCGACGCTGTTGCCTATAACGGCAAGGTGCACCCAGGGGTCAATATCGGTCCGGTCGATATCGGTGGCATGAGCGAGGCCAATGCTGCGGCTGTTCTCAGAGATTCCTTTGAACGGGCTCTACTTCAGCCTGTGTCGGTCAGCGGACAAGGTCACGATTGGACGATGGATAAAGCCACGCTTAGCCCCCGGCCGAAGCTGGACGAAGCGATCCAGGTCGCAATGCGATACGGGCGCTCCGGTGGTGTGTTCAAGCGACTCGGCGACCGATTTGTAGGTTTCTTCACACCCCAAGTATTTCGAATGGGAGCCACAGTAGATAGTGTTGCTCTTGATGGATTTATTAACCAAGTAGCGACAGAAGTTGATAGGGCACCTAGGGATGCCGGCGCAAGTATAGACGCCAGCGAAGTGGTGATCACACCTGCGTCCTCAGGGATCAAAGTCGACAAGGATCGCCTGGGGCAGCAGATCGAAAGCTCTATTTTCGAGCTGGACCGAACCGAGCTGGCACTACCGGTTAAGGTGATTGAACCATCTGTCACTGAGGACGAAGCCAAAGAGGCCGGCGAGAAGGCCAAGATCGCACTATCCGGACCCGTCGAGCTGACGTACCTGGAAGACAGCTGGACCTTAACAGTCGAGGATTTACAGGGACTACTGGTGTTCATACCGGTCACAGAAGACGGGGAAGAGTTGCTGGGGGTGGGGTTTGACTCCACGGGATACGCCGCCAAACTGGCCGAGCTGACTCGGGACTATCGGAAGGAACCAGTGGACGCCAAGTTCATTGTGGAAGGGGTGTCCGTGACCATCGAACCCCACACTCAAGGGGTTGAAGTCGATACCGAAGCGGGGCGAAAGGCTACTGAGGCCGCAGTGGCTGAGGATGGCACCAGACAAGTTGCGTTGGTCACACATACCACTGATCCTGAGCGAACCACTGAAGCGGCAGAGGCAATGGGCATCAAAGAGCGGATAACAGCCTACACAACGAAGTACAGCTCTTCTAACAGGTCGAGAGTGACCAACATTAAGGTTTTATCCAAGGCTCTCGATGGCACCATACTGGCTCCTGATGCGACCTTCTCATTCAACGGAACAATCGGGCAGAGAACCGCAGCTAAAGGATATAAAGAAGCTCCAGTGATCTCCGATGGGCAGCTGGTACCGGATCTTGGCGGTGGGGTCTGCCAGGTCTCGACAACCGTATTCAACGCTGTCTTCTTTGCAGGTCTCCCGGTGGTAGATCGGAGTAATCACAGCCTGTATATCTCTAAGTATCCTACCGGTAGAGATGCCTCAGTATCCTGGCCAGGATTGGACTTCAAGTTTAAGAACGACACTGACAATTACATCCTTATTGATGCCTACGCGTCCGACACGGCAGTCACCATCGCGTTCTACGGGACGGATATGAAGCGTCAGATCGAGTACAACACCTCAGGTTTCTATGGGTTCAGGGCCTTTGGTGAGAAGACTATCGAGAATGCCACCCTAGACGAGGGCGTTCGCAATGCTCAGTCATCCGGCAGACAGGGTCGCTCCGTGACTGTTAACAGAACCGTGAAGGATGAACAGGGCGCGTTGATGTGGGAAGAGAAGTTCACAAGCGTATACCGACCACAGAACGCTATTGTTGAGGTCGGTACAAAGCCTATACCTGAACCTGAGGAAGATACTGGGACCGCTGATGGTGGATCCACTGAGGACGCCTCTTCTTGAGCTAGGTCATCAGATCCTGATCTACGCCCTCTCCGCCTGGGAACAGCTGGTCCAGTGCAGCGAGAGCATCACTCGGGATCATGCCGCATACAATATCGTCGACTTCCAGCACCATGTCTGACTCGGGGTGTGGTGTCGTCTCCTTTCCTCGCTTGATGAGAAGCAGAGTGAATCCGTGATCTTCCTTGATACGCGATGCAGCGATCGACAGGCCGACGACGGGGGAGTCCTCGGTGACCCTTGCGGTTATTACTTCAAGTTCGGGCATGTGCACCTTCAGGTCCGATAGGGCTGAGGTCCTCCATGCAGGGGATCGGAACATCTCATAGCCTCCCTCGCGAACCTCTGAGATGAATGATTCGATCTCTTTGCTGGGGATGAGGTACTTGCCTAGCACCCTAGTGAATATCTCGATCGAGGTCTCGAACTCTTCAGGGATGACTTCGTCTGCACCCAGTTCGATCAGGGGGGCAAGTTCTTGGAAGTAATGAGTGCGAGCCACAATATATACGTCGTCACTAAGCGATCTGAGCACCTCGGTACATTTTCTGGTAGCCGCGGGGTCAGATATACCAATTGCCACCACTCGAGCCCGTGTGACACCAATATGTTCCAGGACGGCCTCCTGGGTCGCATCGCCCCAGTGGAACGGTATGTTCTCGGCTTCTGCGATACGCACCAGTTCGGGATTTGCATCCACAACAACGTAGGGGATGCTAGCCGC
>JAUVYG010000137.1 GCA_030603185.1 Actinomycetota bacterium
GGCGTGCCGATGGCACTGCATTTGGATCACGGCACCTCGATAGAACAATGCACCGAGGCCATTCAGGCCGGCTTCTCATCGGTAATGATCGATGGTTCGAAGCAGCCGTTCGAGGACAATGTTGCGCTGACTCAAAAGGTAGTCGCTTTAGGTCGTAATTCCGGAGTGGCAGTAGAAGCTGAATTAGGACTCGTACCCGCGGGTCACGGTCAGGTTGCTGCTGACGTCCCCGAAGAGTCCATGACCGAGCCGGATAAAGCTGTCGAGTTCGTTGAGAAGACCCAGGTCGGCACCCTCGCAATAGCCTTTGGAAATGCCCACGGTTGGTATAAGGGGCGTCCGAAGCTGGATTTCGATCGTCTGGCGGAGATCCGCGGGCTTCTGGACATTCCCATCGTGTTCCATGGCGCCTCAGGAATCATCGAGGAAGACCTGAAGAGGTCCATCGGGATCGGTATCAGCAAGGTCAATATCGACACCGAGCTGCGTAGGGCATTCACCGCAGGCGTGAAAGAGGCTTTGGCCGAGAACGATAATGCCGATCCCCGCGCTCTTCTGAATCCGGCAATGGCGAAGATGACAGAAGTAGTGCTCGAGAAGATCAGGGTTCTCGGCTCAGGTGGTCACGCCTAAGAGGTTCGTCCCTCAGGTCGCTTCGGTCACCGCGAGAACCTCTTCGAGTGTCGTCTCGCCCGTAAGGGCGAGCTTGATGCCCTCTTCACGAAGAGATCGCATTCCGTGGCTCCCGGCGTACTTTGCCAACTTGCTCTCTGGTGCACGATCCAAGATCAGGCTGCGCATCCCTTGGTCGAACTCGAGAGTCTGGAATAGTCCTGTGCGCCCACGATATCCAGTGTTATTGCAGTAGTCGCAACCCTTGCCGACAAGGAAATTACCCTCGGCGCCTTCGGGGCTGTCTCCCATTTGCTGGTATGCCTGAACGGCTGAGGCATCCTCGGTGTGGCAGTACGAGCACACCCTGCGAACCAGGCGCTGTGATAGGACCAGAGATAGAGCGGAAGAGACTAGGTATGGTTCTACGCCCATATAGGTGAGCCTGGCGACAGCACTTATCGCGTCGTTAGTATGAAGTGTTGTGAGGACCAGGTGGCCTGTGAGCGCGGCCTGAAAGGCGATCGTCGCAGTCTCAAGATCTCGGATCTCTCCGACCATGATGACATCAGGGTCCAGTCGCACCATCGACCGGATCCCGGTCGAGAATGACACCTCATTGCCCTCGTCTACCTGGACTTGGCTGATCCCCGGTATCTCGTACTCGATTGGGTCTTCGAGGGTGATGATGTGGGACTCAGCTTCGTTAAGTTGCCTGAGCATGGCGTAGAGTGATGTCGTCTTGCCACTTCCCGTCGGGCCAGTAACGACGACCAGTCCTTGTGGTCTAGAAAGGTACCTGTTGACCTTCTCCTGCTGGGGGACTGTGAATCCGAGGGTGTTGAGCGAAGTCTCTCTGGTCAAGTGCTCAAGCAGTCTTAGAACTGCCGTTTCACCGTACATCGTCGGAATGAATGAGACACGAAGGTCTAATGCGTCACCATCCGCCAGGACGATGCGGGCGTGACCCTCTTGCGCCCTTCGGTGCTCCGTGACGTCTAGGTCCGACAGGATCTTTATTCTGGCAAGTACTGCAGACTGGATCTTTTTTGCGATAGTGGCGCCGTCTCTTAGACGTCCGTCAATACGGAACCGGGTTCTTAGCCCCAGGGGTGTTGGGACAAAATGTAGATCGCTTGCACGAAGCTTCAGGGCTCGGGTGATTATCTGGTCGACCAGATCGATGATGTTGGCCTCGTCGGTACCGGTGATTTCCATGCCCTCTGTGGGAATGTCCGGGGCGATTGCGGCCATCTGACTACGAATACCATCAACGGCCTGCTGGTGGGCAGAGACTGAAAGATCCTCAAGACCCACTTCGGCATGCACCATGGCGTCCCGCGCGTAGTACTGCTGTATGTAGCGAAGTATCTCTGACCGAGCCGCAACAGCAGGGTCGACCCTGTAACCGGTCAGAGTTCGGATATCATCGATCGACCTAACGTTTGTGGGGTCAGCCATAGCCATGGTGAGGGTGTTGTCGTGAAAGGCGATCGGTACCGCCATGTGCTTGAGGATCAGATCAACCGGCACCAGCCCTCTTACCATCGGTCCAGGTGGCATAGTGTCGAGATTCACGACCGCGATTCCCATTTGACGAGAAAGAGCCAGGGCGATCTGAGATTCAGTGAGGTAACCCTCACCGATAAGAACCTGCCCCAGCTGTCGAGTCTTGCCTTCACGTGACTGGATATCAAGTGAGTGAGTCAGCTGTTCGTGCGTTATGACATCGGCTGAGATCAAAAGATCCCCGAGAAGCACTCGCCTGGCCATTTTCCTCCTTACCGCAGAATAGTGTCCGGCTATGTTAGCACGGCGTTATGCATTTAATTATCGGCATCAAGGTTCAGTTATTAACTTGTTGCCCGAACAATGCTAATCTGATTCACGCTTTCTCAAAGACGGGATGTGGCGCAGCTTGGTTAGCGCGCTAGTCTGGGGGACTAGAGGCCGGAGGTTCAAATCCTCTCATCCCGACCACCTTTTGCTCTATCTCTCGTAACCCCATTGCGATAACCTCCTTGGGGTGAGCAGATATACATGGTCAAGACTGTTATTCCTAATACTTGGGCTGGTCGCCGCAGCCCTCACCCTTGTTCCGCTCACCCAGGACGTTCCCTTCCTTGCCTTCTTTCTGCTAGTACTGCCTGTGGTTATTCTCCTTGCTGTGCTTGGGCTGGCAATGTTCGTCGGTTGGCAGGGTGGGGTTTTCGATTCTATGAACGCAGTAATGAAGGGTACGGGCTCGAGATTTGTTGACGAAGACATGCAGATTGCATCGAAAGCTGCACCCTTTGGGAGTATTAAATGAGCGCCGAGCAAGTGTTCTCGAAATCAGAACTGGTCACGGCAGCAAATGGGATGACCTTGCTGAGGTTGCTGGCGACGCCGGTGATCATGTACCTGTTCATCGTGGATCAACCATGGCCGGCAGCAATCCTGTTTGTCCTAGCAGCCTTGACGGATTTTCTTGACGGCTGGTTGGCCAGATCCCAAGGAACGACGAGCGAGTTCGGGAAGATGTTCGATCCCCTGGTGGACAGAGTGTTTATCGGAGGAGTCGCAATAGCAGTACTATTCACTCCCTGGGCTCCTCCTACGTGGGCAGTAGTAATCGTAGTGGGTCGCGACCTCTTGCTCTTGGGGGGATTCGCTGTACTCAAACGAATGGGGGCAAGTCCACC
>JAUVYG010000070.1 GCA_030603185.1 Actinomycetota bacterium
CGCGTGATCCTGGGAACGTGATACCCCGCAGACTCGACTGAATCAACCACGTCGCTGATTCCTGTCCCAGAACCACCAAGATCCACAGTGGCCCTATGGGAGGCAAGATTGACAGCCGCTGAGTCCACTCCATCGACGTGAGTCAGAGCCTTTTCAACTTTAGCCACGCACGAAGCACACGACATTCCCTCGACCGGGATGGTTAACTCACGCTCTTGGTTCATCACATACCTCCGAGATCATCAATAAATGGTAACCCATCCTTAGGATACCCCCAGGGGGTATATAATACCGCTAAAACGGAGGAAAACTGGGTAACAAAATAATTGGTCGACCATTGGGCGACCGAAGAGGATCAGGCGTTTGGCTTTGCAGGACCCTCGAGTCCGGAGCCGGCACTATCAGGAGCATGCTGATCGCCATGCTCCATGAAGGTCACTTGGTCGGCTGACTGACCGTCGCTGCCCTTTTGAGATCCGCCACATGACGGTCCCTTGGGGCCGAAGGTCTCGTCATTGGCTTCTGCCAGCTTTTCCAAGAAGTGGTTAAAGCGACCCTTCATACCCATACCCCCTAAAGGTGTACTACGATGATATCAACGAACAGCTGGGGGGCTGCCCTCTATATGATTATACGGCTGATAATCCATTTCTGTTTATACATTGCGGCAAATACCCCGAATCGGAGGAAAGTATGGCCTCGTACACCAAGGATATTGACAAGCTACAAGCCCGGCTCAAGCGGATAGAGGGTCAAGTGCGCGGAGTCCAGAAGATGCTGGGCGAAGAGAGGTACTGCGTTGACGTATTAACCCAACTTTCATCCATAGTTGCCGCCACTCAAAAGGTGGGGCTAATAGTTCTTGAGGACCATATTCAAGGATGTGTAGCGAGCTCCGATGGCGATGAAGCCAGCTTCAAGATCGAAGAGGTTATGGATGTAATCGAGCGCTTAGTGGGGCGCTGACTACAGCCCTCCGAGCAGTAACTCGATCCCTGCGTCCAGCTCTTCCCTGTCCAGGGCCCCAAGCTGGCGACCAAGTATCATGCCATCAGAATCAATAAAGAAGGTGGCAGGAAGCGCTCGCACTCCGTAAGAGAATCCGATCTTACCGGACTGATCGAAGAAGCTCTCGTAAGGTACCTCGAACTCATCGTAGAACCTGTTCGCTAGAGCCTTTGTGTCTCGGAAATTCACGCCGATAAACTGGATGTCGTCTTTATGTGTCTCGTATGCTTCTATGAGCTCCGGCATCTCGGCACGGCACGGAGAGCACCATGACGCCCAGAAGTTGATGATCAAAGGTTTTCCGCTGTAGTCCGCAGATGCTGCGGGTTCACCATCCAGCAGCTCACCCTCGAACTCTTCCGCAGTCTCAAGCTCAAGTTTAGGTTCAGGTTCGCCCGGATCGGCGGTGAGCGAGCACCCCGCCCCAGCTAATAGCCATACACAGGCAATGGCAAAAAAGGTGGCTGACTTCAGCAATGAGTTCTTTCTAGATATCCGAATCCCCGGTTCGGACTGATTCTACCAAGCGACGTAAAAATTAGCAGTGGAGCGGTCAGCTGCCGACTATTGCGGCGATACGAGCCCGCAGATCGCTCTCAGTAATCGTTCCAACGGCGGTGTCAGCTACGTTGCCCTCTTTGTCGAAGAAGAATGTGGTTGGAAGACCCTGGACTCGATAGCTATCGGCAATGACGTTGGTATTATCCACGACATTCATGTAAGTAATGCCGAATTCTTCAAGAAAACCAACGGCTCCTGGTTTAGTGTCCCCAGAGTTCACACCCACCATGACGACTCCGGCGTCCTTCATCTCGTCATGAACCCGCTGGAAGGCCGGTGCCTCTCGCCTGCACGGTCCGCACCACGAAGCCCAGAAATTGACAACCACTGCCTTGCCTCGATTGTTGACAAGAATCGCATTGAACTCGTCAAACGTTGCATTGGGTATCTCGACTGTGCTGGCCCCCGCGACTTGCGTCGGTCCACTGGGCTTAACGAACCATGCAGTCAGGAAGCCGCCAAAGAATATGATGATAGCGACCGTGGATAGAACCACAAAGCGAGTAGGGTCAGTCCTATTGCTAGACGGCACGTCCTCAACAGGAACATCAGCTTCGGACGATTCAGGTTTTGCGGGCTCGACCGGGATTACCGGCTCCTTGGGTGAATCGGAGTCCACGGACTCCTCCTATGACTCGTCTAGCAGCAGGTCTATGCGCTCATCAAGCTCTTCACGTGAAAGTGCGCCGAGCTTACGATCAATGATAGTTCCTTCTGAATCGATAAAGAAAGTGGCTGGAAGTGCTCGCACCCCGTAAGAGAATCCGATCTTACCGGACTGATCGAAGAAGCTCTCGTAAGGTACCTCGAACTCATCGTAGAACCTGTTCGCTAGAGCCTTTGTGTCTCGGAAATTCACACCGATAAACTGGATGTCGTCTTTATGTGTCTCGTATGCTTCTATGAGCTCCGGCATCTCGGCACGGCACGGAGAGCACCATGACGCCCAGAAGTTGATGATCAGGGGCTTTCCACTGTAGTCAGCGAATGCTGCCTCTTCCCCGTCGAGCAGCTCACCCTCGAACTCTGCGGCAGGTTCCTGTTGAACCTGCGCCAATTGGTCCTTGTCGAACTGAGCCTCGTCATCCTCTTGAGAGTTGACCAGGGAACAACCTGCAGAGACACCAAGTACCAGTACCGCCACTAGAAGAAGCTTGAGAGTGTTTAGCATCCATATCTTTCCGGATAATCTGCCGGCTAAGCCTGCGCAGGATTTGATGATCACGTCGTAGGCCTAATTCTATCAAAGGAGGGGGGATAAAGCAGAAACGCCGGGTGTGACATGTCACACCCGGCGTTCTAGAGCTGGATCGGGCTTAGACGGATGCCATAGCCTGACCGCAGCAGTGAATCTCTGGATTGCCGCCTGCCTCGATTACCTCGACGACATTGCCGCAAAGCTCACACTTGAACTTCTCACCTACGCTTGCCAAATTAAAAACCTCCTTCCGAGTACCTGGAAAACAACAAGGAATGTTGTGCTCACAATCTTTCTTATAGCCAATACCATAAGTATAGTGCCTACCGTTGTCAAGCTGGAATGGTACAGATAAACTCTACCCACTCGACGCCACAATCCATATGGAGGCGAGCATGTCGGACCTAGCCAACATTCAGTGTCCGGTCCACCGGACCCTAGAGATAATAGGAAAGCGCTGGACAGTGCTGGTTGTCAGAGACCTCATTGATGGCGAAAAGCGTTTCAGTGAGCTTATGCGCTCTCTCCAGGGTGTTACCCCGAAGATGCTTTCTCAAAGACTAAGCGAGCTCGAAGGCCATGGGATCATCAAACGCGCAGAATTCGCTGAGGTTCCCCCACGCGTCGAGTACTCGCTCACCGACAAAGGTCATGACCTGGATAGACTGATCGACGACATGTCTGTTTTCGGCGACAAGTGGCTTTCTGATGATATCCCTACATAGACAGAGCTAGGTCCGAGCCTTCACGGATGGCTTTCATCGCGTTCCCAGGGCCTGATGCGTCGCCTATTCTGTGAACCGACTCAAACTGATCTGTTAGGCCAGCCGTCTCAACCCAGCCGACATCTGAGGTCTCTCCTATTGCAAGTACCGTGTCATCACAACTCAGAGTCCTAGTAATCCCCTCTGCCTCGAAGGTCAACCAACTGTCGCCTATCTCGGTGGCTTGGGCATTGAAATGTATCGTACCGCCGAGCGACCTGATCTCATCGATCAATTCATCATGGGTCATATACGGGAGCTCGGCGGCGACGTCGTCATGCTTGACGACCATCTCTACCTGATGACCCTTGCCTAGCAAGAAAACGGCGGTCTCGGCGCCTGTCGAACCGCCTCCGATAATCGCAACCTTCTCACCTATGGGAGTTCCCGTCAAAACCACACGTGGATCAAGGCTTCGGTCCGCACCGGGTATACCATCGCGCCGGCTCATGGCCCCCGTAGCTACCACCAGAACGGACTGATCAGCCGCTCGAATATCATTCTCTCTCAAGCGGGAGACCAGCTGCACATCCACCCCGGACATGCCAACCCTGTGTCCTAGATACCTTGCCAGCTCGTTCACCTCTGCCTTATGAGGAGCCTTGGTGCCGATGTTCATGGTGCCGCCGAGTGAGGTCGATGCCTCGTGCAGTGTCACCCTGTGGCCTCGCTCGGCGGCCAATGACGCAAACGCCATTCCCGCTGGTCCCCCTCCGATCACAAGAACATCTTTTGCGTCTTCTGCTTGCTCAATTGCCGATTCTTGCTCGTCACGACCCACCCACGGATTGACCGTGCAGCTGCGTTCTTTCCAGCGGATATTGGCACATTCAAGGCAGCTTATGCAGCCTCGTACGTCATCGGGCCGACCCTCTATGACCTTGTTCGGCAGCTCAGGGTCGGCCAGTAATGCACGCGTCATGCATACAGCGTCAGCCTGCCCTTCAGAGATCACGGACTCAGCGTGGGCAGGCCTCTTAATCTTGCCCATAGCGGCGACGGGTATTCGTACTGCTGCTTTGATGGTCGCCGCTGCCTCCACATTCACACCCTCATCTACTGTGAACGGTTGCAGGGTGTATTTCTTTGTCTTCTTGCCGCCACCGCTGGTGACGACTATCAAGTCCACCCCGGCTGACTCGAGTTGCTTGGATAGCTCAATGGAATCCTGAGCGGTGTAGCCACCCTTTGTGCGTTCATCCACGCATAACTTCACGGTCAGGATGAAGTCATCAGATACACAGGTACGGCAGGTTGTGATTATCTCAAGAAGCAACCTGCGTCGGTTCTCGAGCGACCCGCCGTATTCGTCATCCCGCTTGTTGGTGAGAGGTGATAGAAATTCCTGGACCATGCCGCCGTAGCTGGCCTGGATCTCGGCTCCGTCCACTCCCAGAGCCTCAAGCTCAGAACAGCGCTCCCCGAACATGGTAATGACTGTTCGCAAATCCTCTATGCTCAAGAGGTCGACCGTTTTGCCCTTCTTGTCTGAGCTAGGGCTCTTCATCTTTCCGGAATAGGTCAGATGCTGAATCGCCAGAGCTCCCTCGGCCTGGATCGCAGCTACGAGTGATCTGTAACTATCCGCGTACTCGGCCCCCTCGATGCGAAGAGCCTTCCCGCCCTTCCACTGAGTCGGGTCCACAGGAATGGACTCGATGACGATTGCTGCCGCTCCGCCTTTGGCCCGTGCGCGGTACCATTCGAGAAGCTTCTGTGAGGCAAAGCCGTCACCCGCCATCTTGGTCGGATACAGAGACATGATGATTCGGTTGCGCAGCTCCCGGCCACGAACAGTGAGGGGGGATGCCAGTTTAGAGAAGTCGCTCAAAGCTAGTCTCTGCTAAAGGGTTCAGCCCTTTGAGCGATAGTCCTTGATGGCATCAGCAAGGCCGTCAGCGGCAAGCACAGAGCAGTGGAGCTTCTCTGGAGGAAGTCCTCCGAGCTCATCGGCGATCTGCTGCTTGGTGATCGCGAGAGCATCGTCCAGCTCAAGGCCCATAGCCATCTCGGTCACAACACTGCTGGTAGCAATGGCGGCGCCACAGCCCAGCGTCTGGAACTTAATATCTGAAATAGTCTTATCATCCGCCACATTAATGGTGATCTTCATCAGGTCACCACAGGTGGGATTGCCTACCTCGCCCATTCCGTCAGCATCTTCGATAACACCGACGTTGCGAGGATTCGCGAAGTGATCAAGAACCTTATCTGAATACATACTCTGCCCTTTTCTCTATCTGAGACCTACGCCTTAGCGGCGAGCCATTCCGGCATCTTATAGTGCTCTGGGGGCTGCTGATACGGCGTCATCTGTCGAAGCCTGTCGACGATCGCGGGTATCTCAGCCAGAACTTTATCTATCTGCTCTTCCGTGGTCTTTTTACCCAAGGTGAAGCGAAGTGACCCATGAGCGACCTCTTGGGGAATTCCCATGGCTCGAAGAACGTGGGACGGTTCGAGTGAGCCTGACGAGCAGGCCGAGCCACTGGAGGCACTGATGCCCTTCATGTCGAGGAACAGAAGCATCGCCTCGCCCTCGACTCCGCGAACACAGATGTTCACATTGTTCGGCAGCCTCTCAGTCGGATGACCGTTGTGCCGGATATCAGTCAAGACATTAAAGAGGCCGTTTACCAGCCTGTCTCGAAGCTTCGTTATGCGGGCCGAGGTCACTTCCATTTCTGCCAGGGCTATCTCAGCCGCTTTCGCGAGGCCGATGATCCCAGAGATATTCTCGGTGGAAGCACGCCTATTTCTTTCCTGTGCGCCTCCCCTTATCAGGGGCCGGATCCTTGTACCCTTTCGGACATACAATGCGCCGACACCCTTGGGTCCGTAGAACTTGTGGGATGAGATCGAAAGTAGATCGCAGCCGAGGTCATCAACGTTCACCGGGACGCTTCCGAATGACTGCACAGCGTCTGTGTGTAATGGGACACCGGCTTCCTTGGTGACCTTGGAGATCTCAGACAAGGGCTGAATGGTCCCTACTTCGTTATTGGAATGCATTATCGAGACGACCGCGGTATCGTCACGCAAGACCTTCTTTACCTCTTCAGGGTGGACGATACCGTGCTCGTCAACTGGAAGAATGGTCAACTCAAAACCCCGAGCCTTAAGGTATTCCGCAGGTTCGAGCACCGCATGATGCTCGATTGGTGTTGTGACGATGTGCTTTTTACCCTTCATCTTGCCGGCCTCGGCCAAACCGATGATGGCGTGGTTGTCCGACTCCGTTCCACCGCTAGTGAAGATGATCTCTTCGGGCTTCGCCCCAATGGCATTCGCTATGGTCTCGCGGGCACCCTCAAGAGCCTGCTTGGCCTTGCGTCCGCCCTCGTACATAGTCGACGGGTTTCCGAACACTTCTGTGAAATATGGGTTCATCGCGTCAACGACGCGTGGGTCGCACGGAGTCGTGGCGGCATGATCTAAATAGATAGAATCCTGGTCGCTCATTTTTTATCCCTCAACAACATCTTGCTCGATGGGATCCACTTCTACGCCAAGATCTTCCAGGTAGGCGATTCCGCGATCCATGTCAGCATGATCGCCGGTTAGTTCGAGCATTACCCAGCCGAAGTCCTCGGCGATCTCAGCCCGCCTGATATTGGTCACCAGGTTGAACTCTGTGGCCAGCTTATAGATGATCGGCTCTTTGATCCGGTCTGACGGGAATGTGAGGTGGACCCTCTTAATAGACTCATCGTGGTGCATTAAAACTCCTAATCCCACTAATTGTGATCAAACTGCTCACTTGGCGGATACTGCTTGGCCGTCAAACACCATCTGCTCACTCTTAAGGGTTTCCAAATCGTTGGCTCGAAAAACAGTTTCAATGGCACATTTTGCCTGACGCCATAGATTCTGAGTAGCGCATGCGGCGTTTTTCTCGCAACTTTCATCATTCGGAGAAAGACAGGCGACGGGGTTAAAAGGGCCTTCGAGGGCCTCGACAATATCAAAGGCACTGATATCCTTGGGGCGTTTGGCGAGTGCAAATCCACCCTGAGCACCTCGATGGCTGGAAACAAGACCAGACCTGCGAAGAGAGGATATCAGCTGCTCGAGAAATCTTTCGGGGATACCCTGGCGGGCCGCTATCTCACGCACACCGATAGGCCCTTGGCCTTCGTTGTTGGCAAGCTCGATCATGGCTCTCAGTCCGTATTCGGTCCTGGCGGATATTCGCATAAAAAGCCCCACTCGTTAATTCCGACTAGATTAGTAGAGATTACCCACTTTACTAATTATTGTCAACGAGGTACGAGCCGTATGGGCAAGCTAGAAGCCCTTGGACACCACTTTCGAGCCACCAGTCGCGACCCGTGTCCAACCGGAGGGATTCTTGGATCCAAAGTTACAGTAACCCGACGAGGATGTGGTGCATGTAGCCTGCCAGGTCCAACTGGAACCGTTCCACAGCTGCAGGTAGAGCTTGATCCCGCTAACACCACTACCGTAGCCATCTTTGATGGATGCATGCACCTTGGTGTTCTGCCAAGCCGAGATGCTACTACCCTTCTTAACAAAGGATGAAGATTTCACTACTGAGCCCGCAGTAGCCATGCGATAGGTCGTGGTCGCGCACACAGGCATCCAGGCAGCATAGTAGCCGGTACTACCTGTCTTAACTGTCGCCTGCCATGCCCATTTACTACCGGTCCAACGCTGAAGATATAGGGTGGTATTGGGATAGACGCCATTGGGACCGCCATACTTGCCATGAATCTTGGACCACTGGCAGTAGCGGGTCTTGGGTCGGTAGTTGTTCCATGTCGTAATGTTCTTTTTGAATGTCGGTGTGGTCAGGTTCGAGTAGTAACCACTGGAAACACCTTTGGCCCTATAGGTCCGGGCGCCGCCCTCATAATTGAACCAGTGCTGGTAGTAGCCAGTGCTACTGGTGGTGACTGTCTTCAGCCACTTCCACGTAGATCCCTCTTTATACTGAAGGTGCACACTGGCGCCAACAATGGGGTTCCCGCCACCGTCTTTAACCGTTCCTGCCAACTTCGACCACCAACCAAAGTCCGCCACACTCCAGCGGGGCCAAATTGAGATCTGGGTGGTGTCAATGACAAATGGACCCATATGAACCGTGCTTGTCCAGTTACCGGCGTTATCCACTGTTCTCAAATGGAAGTACCAGGAGCCATCCCCCAGGGCCGCACTAGTGGTAGATGAGGCAGCCTCCTCGGCGTTCTT